>NZ_JAMJPH010000006.1:0-227981 GCF_023554635.1 Nocardioides bruguierae | reverse complement strand
CGCCCGGGGGGGGGGGCCCCCCGGGCGGGGGGCCCCCCCCCCCCGGCCCCCCCCCGGGGGGGGGGCGGGGGGGGCCCCCACGTGCGGGGCGCTCAGGCCAGCTCGGCGAGCTTCGCCTTCACCTGCGCCAGCGACGGGTTCGTCTGCGCCGTGCCGTCGGAGTAGACCAGGGTCGGCACGGTCTGGTTGCCGTTGTTGACCTTCTCCACCAGGGCCGCGGCCTCGGGCTGGGCCTCGATGTCGACGACCTCGAAGCCGATGCCCTCGCGGTCGAGCTGGCTCTTGAGTCGGTGGCAGTAGCCGCACCAGGGGGTGCTGTACATGGTGAAGCCGGCGCTCATCGGTGCTGTCGCCTCCGGGATCTAGGGTGTGGGACGCACTGCCCAACCCACCCGTGAGCGGAGTTGTTCCCACCCATGTCGTCGCCGTCCGGCCCCGAGACCCTGCTGGCCGCCCTCGACCCCGAGCAGCGACAGGTGGCCGAGACCCTGCGCGGCCCGGTCCGCGTGCTGGCGGGGGCCGGGACCGGCAAGACCCGCGCGATCACCCACCGGATCGCCTACGGCGTGGCCAGCGGGCTGTACGTGCCCACCGAGGTGCTGGCGGTGACCTTCACGACGCGGGCGGCGGGCGAGATGCGGCAGCGTCTGCGCACGCTCGGGGCGGGCGGGGTCCAGGCCCGCACGTTCCACTCCGCCGCGCTGCGCCAGCTGCGGTACTTCTGGCCGCACGTGCACGGCACCGGCCTGCCGGAGCTGACGGAGTCGAAGCTCGGCATGGTCGCCGGCGCCGCCCGGCGTCTGCGCCTGCGGCTCGACCAGGCCACGCTGCGCGACCTGGCGGGGGAGATCGAGTGGTCGAAGGTCAGCAACGTCGACCCCGAGACCTACCCCCGGCTCGCCGCGGCCCGCGGTCGCTCGGTCAACGGGCTCGACCACGAGACCGTCGCGCGGGTGCTGGGCGCCTACGAGGAGGTCAAGCGCGCCGAGGGGCGCATGGACATGGAGGACGCGCTGCTGCTGACCGCCGGTCTCCTGGCCGAGGAGGAGCGCGTCGCGGCACAGGTGCGCAAGCAGTACAAGTGGTTCGTCGTCGACGAGTTCCAGGACGTCTCGCCGCTCCAGTCGGCGCTGCTCGACCTCTGGCTGGGGGGCCGCGACGAGCTCTGCGTGGTCGGTGACCCGGCGCAGACGATCTACTCCTTCGCCGGCGCGGACGCCGCCTACCTGCGCGACTTCGGCGCGAAGTTCCCCGGCACCACCTCGGTGGAGCTGGTGCGCAGCTACCGGTCCACCCCGCAGGTGGTGGGGCTCGCCAACGACCTGCTGGCCGGCAGCCCCAGCCAGGGCGTGCAGCTGCGCGCCCAGCGCGAGGGCGGCCCCGAGGTCGCGTTCCGCCCCGCCACCGACGAGGTCGCGGAGGCCGAGGAGGTCGCGGCCCGCGTGCTCGCGCTGAAGAAGGAGGGGCGCTCGCTCGGCGAGGTCGCCGTCCTCTTCCGCATCAACGCGATGTCGGAGAAGTTCGAGGAGGCCCTCGCGGCCCGCGGGCTGCCCTACGTCGTCCGCGGCGCCGGCCGGTTCTTCGACCGGCCCGAGGTCCGCGAGGCCGTCACCCGGCTGCGCGGTGCCGCCCGCTCCGGTCAGGTCGACGACGAGCCGCTCGAGGTCGTGCACGCCACCCTGGCCGCCATGGGGTGGACGCAGCAGGCGCCGTCGGCGCGCGGCCAGACCCGTGACCGCTGGGAGTCGTGGCAGGCGCTGCGCGACCAGGCCGAGACGTTCCTGAGCGCGGCGGCGGCCGAGGGCACCGAGGACCCGCTGGGCGCGCTGGTCGACGACCTCGACCGGCGCGCGGCCGAGCAGCACGCCCCCGTCGCCGACGGGGTCACGCTCGCCACCTTCCACGCCGCCAAGGGCCTGGAGTGGGACGTGGTGTTCTGCGTCGGCCTCCAGGACGGCACGCTGCCCATCACCTACGCCGAGACCCCGACCCAGGTCGAGGAGGAGCGCCGCCTGCTCTACGTGGGCGTCACCCGGGCCCGGGAGCGGCTCGAGCTGTCGTGGTCGGCCGCCCGCAACCCCGGCGGCCGCGGCACCCGCAAGCCCTCCCGGTTCCTGGACGCGGTGCTGCCGGCGTCCGCCCGCCCCGACCCCGACGCGGGGCGGCGCCGCTCGGGCCGGGCCCTGACGTGCCGCGAGTGCGGCAAGCCGCTCGGCGGCCCCGCCGAGAAGAAGCGCGGCCGCTGCTCCGACTGCCCCGCCTCCTACGACGAGGCGCTCTACGAGCAGCTGCGCACCTGGCGCAAGGAGCGTGCGGACGCCGACAAGGTGCCCGCCTACGTGGTCTTCACCGACGCCACGCTCCAGCTGATCGCGGAGCTGCGCCCCGCCGACGAGACCCAGCTGCTCAAGATCGCCGGGATCGGCCGCGGCAAGGTGGAGAAGTACGGGGACGACGTCCTCGCGCTGTTGGCCTGACCGACCCGGACGGGTGGGCTGCGCCACTCCGGGAGGCGTCCCCACGCGGGCGGGAACCGCTGGTGAGAAGAAAATCTGAAATCACCAAGAAAATAGTTTGCCCCTTACAACGGGACGCCGATACCGTGCTGCCCACGTACTCACCCGCGCACCACGGCCCTGCCACGGCCGGCGCCCGATCACCGAAGGAGGTGGAGCAGATGAACACGATGATCGCCACGATCAGCCGCACCGCGCCGTTCAGCGCGCCGTGCGCCCACACGTCTGCGTCCGCCTCCCTGTGCGGCACCTCCCCGTTCGCGGGCTGGGCCGGCTGGGCCGGTTCCGAGGCCGTCCTCGGCACCGGTGCGTCCGCTGCCGTCCGTGATCGTGCCCAGGGCACCCGTGCGTCCGTCGACGCCCGAGGTCTGTCCTACCGGGGCATGACCGAGACGACCGTCGTGGACGCGCAGCAGCGCACCGTCGCCGTGAAGCCGATCTTTGCCCACACCCCGGGTACCGCCCCCTGGAGACCGCCCGCCTGAGACCTCGTCTCAGCAGCAGCCTCCAGGCCGCGGAACCCGACAGGGTCCGCGGCCTTCGTGTTTCCCGGGCCCCTGAGTACCGACCGATCCGGTGCGCAGGAGCAGCGGGAGACGCACCGGCCGTCGGGTCCGCCCTCGAAGCAGACGAACCCACCAGGTCACCGAGAGGAGGTGAGACGAGACATGACCGCCTACGTTCTGGACCCGCTGACCGAGCTGACCCTCGGGCAGCTCCACGACGTGGGGACCGCAGCGGACGAGGCGATGCCGTGCCGGGTCGAGAACCCCGAGCTCTGGTTCGCCGAGTCGCCCGCCGATGTCGAGGCTGCGAAGGCCCTCTGCCTGAGCTGCCCGGTGCGCGACCTCTGCCTCGACGGCGCCCTCGAGCGCCGCGAGCCGTGGGGCGTGTGGGGAGGCCAGCTGTTCCTGGCCGGTGTCGTGGTCCCGCGCAAGCGGCCCCGCGGCCGTCCCCGCAAGAACGAGAACGCCGCCTGAGCCTTCTCCTTCGCCCCCGTCCCACCCCCCCAACACCCGCCCATCCATCCCGGCCCACACCCGGCCCACACCCGACCCACCCCCGATCAGCACTGATCGGAAGACCTCACCAGGAGACACCGTGAACGCCGACTTCCTCGCCAGCCAGCAGATCGCCGCACGCGTGGACGACGCGGCCCGCCGCCGTCGCGACCACGACCTCAGCCGCGCGCAGCGCTTCGCCCGCCGGGCGTCCCGCGCCGCCGCCGCTGCCCGCGCCGACCTGTCCCGGGCTCTCTGAGCACCCGCGCAGAGCACACGACCGAGACCGCGAAGGAGCACGTGACGTGATCACCGTGACCGAGCAGCGCGAGCGCGCCGCCGAGACCACCGCCCTCACCCGTCCCGTCCGGGGCGACCACGCCGGCGACGCCGGCCCCCACCCGAGCCCGACCACGGGCCCGGGCACCCAGCACCAGCACCACCAGACCGGGAGCACCGACATGCACCTCATGCCAGAGGAACTGGCACGGGCCCAGAGAACCGCCCGTCTCGACGCTGCGCACGAGCAGCGGCGGGGGTACCACCTCGCCCGCGCGCAGCGCCTGTCCCGCCGCGCCGAGGCCGCCGCCCTCCGGGCACGCCTCGCGCTCGCGCGGGCGCTCTGATGAGCACCAGCACCACGCACAGCAGCAAGCACAGCACCAGCACGCACGACAGCACCAGCAGCACCACCACGGCCCGGCCGGGCCTCGCCCCGGCCGGGCCGGCCTGCGTCCGGACGCGACCTGCCTCACGATCGCGCCCGAGGAGTGGGCGGGGGACCATCGGGTCCCTACCCTGATCGACATGACCGCACGGACGACGGACGACGCCGCGGGAGCGGCCGGTGCCGTCACCTGCGACTTCTGCGGCACGGTCGAGACCGACCAGGCCCGCGCCCTGACCTGGTCGTTGTCCGTCGAGCGCGGGCAGCGCCGCACCTACTGCCCGGCGTGCAGCCGCGAGCACCTGCGCGCGATCGAGAGCAAGCTCGACTCCCGCTGGTGGTGAGCCCCGGGCGCTGACGCCCGCAGGGCTCACGCGCCCTCCCACGTGCACGGGCACTCGGGATGTCGCGTCCAGCGTCGCGACGCCGGCACCGGCCCCAGGTCGAGGGTGGCCGACCAGGTGGAGCAGGCCGCCCCGTCCACCCAGGCGACGAGGTCGTGCACGGCCCACGCGGTGCCGAGACCCAGCAGCACGGGGTCGGCCTCCGGCTCGGCGCCGGTCTGTGCGAGCAGGAGGGCGTGCTGGGGGTCCTCGTCGAGCCGGTGCTGGTCCACGCAGCGCAGGCACGCGGAACGGCCGGGCTCCACGAACGGCCCCACGCGCACCCGCCCGGCCAGCGCGGTGAGCAGCAGGTGGGGGCGGCGATCGGCCACGAGGGGGTCCAGGGCGTCGCGCTCGGGCTCGCCGGCCCCGACGACGAGGAGGACGTCGGCGTCCTGGTCGGCGACCAGCCGGGTGCCCGCGGCCTCCAGGAGCCGGCGGGCCTCGGTGGTGGCCGCGGCCAGCGTCGCCGGGCCGTGCGGCGCGCTGACCGCGACCCCGGTGCGCGTGCGCCGTGCTCGGCGACCGGGTGCGGAGCCGGCGTCCTGGTCGGTCAGCGTGCCGGGGACGGCCTCGCCGACGGGACCCACCAGCCCGGCCTCGACGAGGCAGCGCAGCGCGGCCGACTGCCGCGAGGTGGCGAGCCCGTCGGGGCGCAGGCCGCCACGCAGCACCTCGAGCAGGGCCCGGACCTCGGGGTGGTCGGGCACGACCGCCGCGGGCGAGGGCCACAGCCCGACCTGGAGGTGGTCGCGGTCGCGGCGCCGCAGGTCGGCGCCGGGAGAAAGGCGCAGGCGGACCGGGCTCGCCGAGGGGGCATCGGGTCGCCGAGAGGACGACGGGGGCGGGGTGCGTGTCGGTGGGGTCATGCACCGGGTCCTACCCGGTCCGCGGGGTCCCGCCGTGCCTGTCCACAGGCCCGCCGCGCAGCGAGGAGGGGGAGGGGGCGGGCTGAAAAGCAGGAACGGCGGCAGCCCCGCGGGATGCGGGAGCCGCCGCCGTGCGTCCGGACCTCAGGCAGCCGTCCGTGCGGACGGCCCCCGGCCGGATCGACGCGAGGTCTGAGTGCTCAGGCCTTGCCGAGGATGCGGTTGAGGTTGGTGCTGCACACCGGGCACTGGGCCTTGGCCATGCGGGTGCCCTTGTCGTTCACCTTGACCTCGCCGGTCGCCTCGCGCTTCTCCTTGCACTTGACGCAGTAGAACTCGCCGCTCCAGGTCTCAGCCATGACGGCCTCCTTGATGTCTGTGGGGGTGGTGCTCGGTCTCTGCGGAGCCCGCCGGGGCGGCCTCCGAGGCCCGCCAGAGCGCGGCGGACTGCGCCGACACTACGACACACGGCCACGCAGGGCGCAGCGGCACACCGTCCGCGTGGCGAACGTTCCCGTGCGGGCCCGCCGCGCGGGACCGGACGCACGGCCCCCGGGGTGCCCTCTCGCCGGACCGCGGGCGGGCTACCGTGCCCGCATGGCGACCCCGCTGCCGCACACCCCGGACCTGCCGCTCACGCACCTGCGTCTCGAGCGCCACGACGACGGCGTGGCCGTGCTGACGCTCGACCAGCCCGAGCGGCGCAACGCCATGTCGACCGAGATGACCGCCTCCTGGCAGGCCGCGCTCGCCCACCTCGAGGGGGACCACGGACTGCGCGCCGTGCTCGTCACCGGCGCCGGGTCCGCGTTCTGCTCCGGCGGGGACACCACCTGGCTGGCCTCCGAGCCCGACGCCTCCGTCGACGACCTGCGGACCCGGATGATGGGCTTCTACCGCGCCTGGCTGGGAGTCCGACGCCTCGAGGTGCCGGTCGTGGCGGCGATCAACGGCCCCGCCATCGGCGCCGGCCTCGCCCTCGCCCTGGCCTGCGACGTCCGCGTCGCCGCCCCCGGGGCACGGATGGGCGTGCCCTTCACCGCGCTGGGGCTGCACCCGGGCATGGGCACCACCCACCTGCTGCCCGACGTCGTGGGCCACGCCGCGGCCCGCGACCTGCTGCTCACCGGCCGCCTGGTCGCCGACGACGAGGCCCTGCGGCTGGGGCTGGTCACCCAGGTGCTGGACGACGGCGACTTCGCCGCGTCCGCCCTCGCGCTGGTGCGCGGCATCGCCGCCACCGCGCCGGTGGCCGCGCGGCTCACCAAGCTGGCCCTGGCCCGGGGCGGGCACTCGGACCTGGAGGCGGCCCTGCAGTGGGAGGGCCTGGCCCAGCCGGTCACGCTGGCCACGGCGGACCTGGCCGAGGGGCTGGCCGCCGCCCGGGAGCGCCGCCGCCCTCGGTTCACCGGCCGGTGAGACGGGCTGGTGAGACGGGCTGTGGAGAACCATGTGGAAAGGTGTGGACGAAGCGGTGGGGAACTTCTCGACGAGCGTCAGTGCAGGCACTCTGAACTGCAGGTTCAATGTTCCACCGGATGTGCACCTCGCGACGGCGGAGGCTGTGGATGAGTGAGGTGCCACGCGCCGGCGACCCGTGGGAGGGCGGGCCGGTCGCAGCCCTGCGCCGGGTCGCGTTCCTGCTCGAGCGAGCCCGGGAGGACACCTACAAGGTCAAGGCCTTCCGCAAGGCGGCGGCCACGCTGCTCCCGCTGCCGCCCGAGCAGGTCGCCGAGGCGGCCCGCGCCGGCACCCTGACGGACCTGCCCGGGGTCGGCCGCAGCTCGGCCGAGGTCGTCGCGGCCGCCGTCGACGGCGTGGTCTCGGAGCGGCTGGCACGCGTCGAGGCCGAGCACGGCGGCCCGCTGACCCAGGGCGGGCACGACCTGCGGGCGCTGCTGCGGGGCGACCTGCACTCGCACTCGGACTGGTCCGACGGCGGCTCGCCGATCGAGGAGATGGCCTTCACCGCCCTGGAGCTGGGGCACGACTACCAGGTGCTGACCGACCACAGCCCGCGGCTGAAGGTCGCCCGCGGCCTCTCGGCGGAGCGGCTGGCGCGCCAGCTGGACGTCGTGACGGCCGTCAACGAGCACCTCGCCGCCGGAGGGGGCACCTTCGCGCTGCTCTCGGGCATCGAGGTCGACATCCTCGACGACGGCTCGCTCGACCAGACCGAGGAGCTGCTCGGCCGGCTCGACGTGCGCGTGGCCAGCGTCCACTCCAAGCTCGCCATGGACGCCGAGCCGATGACGCGGCGCATGGTGGCGGCCGTGCGGAACCCGCTGACCAACGTGCTCGGCCACTGCACCGGCCGGCTCACCGGCGGGTCCCGGGGGACGCGCGGGGAGTCGCGCTTCGACGCGCGCGCCGTGTTCGAGGCCTGCGCGGAGACCGGGACGGCGGTGGAGATCAACGCCCGGCCCGAACGACGGGACCCACCGACGCGGCTGCTGGAGCTCGCCCGCGACCTCGGCTGCCTGTTCAGCATCGACTCCGACGCCCACGCGCCGGGCCAGCTCGACCTGCTCGTGCACGGCTGCGAGCGCGCCGAGGCCGCCGGCATCGACCCCGACCGGATCGTCAACACGTGGCCGCGGGAGCGCCTGCTCGCCTGGGCGAACGGTTAACCTGGACACATGCCCCCCACCCGCGAGGCACGTCGGTCGCGGGTGCGTGCTGCCCACGACCGCCCGTCACGGCCCCGCCCCGGTGGAACGGAGGAGCCCGTGGAGTCCACCACGATCGCGGCCGTGGACGCCGTCGAGGTCGAGGTGCGGCGCTCCGCGCGTCGACGCCAGACCGTCTCGGCCTACCGGGAGGGCGAGCGCGTCGTCGTCCTCGTGCCCGACGCCCTCTCGGACGAGGAGGAGCACGCCTGGGTCGAGACGATGGTGGCCCGCGTCGAGGCGGACGAGCGCAGCCGCCGTGACGACGAGGAGCTGCTCGAGCGGGCCCGGGTCCTCTCCGACACCTACCTGGGAGGCCTGGCCGCGCCGGTCTCGGTGCGCTGGGTCTCGAACCAGACCAGCCGCTGGGGCTCCTGCACGCCCGGTGACCGCACCATCCGGCTCTCCGAACGGCTCCAGGCGATGCCCTCGTGGGTGGTCGACTACGTGATCGTGCACGAGCTGGCGCACCTGCTGGAGCCCGGCCACGACGACAACTTCTGGGGCTGGGTCAACGGCTACCCGCACACCGAGCGGGCGAAGGGCTACCTGCTCGGCTGGTCGGACGCCGGCGCCGTGGCCGAGCCTCCCGGACAGGAGTCCGAGGTCGACTGAGGGCTCAGGCGCGCAGCCGGGCGCGCGCCAGGTCGACGAGCTCCACCATGTCCGGCTGCGGGTCGGGCAGCTCGTCCGCCGGCCACCAGCGCACGTCCAACGACTCGTCGCTGACCACCGCGTCGGCCTCGCCGCGGACGACGGCCAGGAACCGCACGTCCAGGTGGTGCACCGGGCGCTCACCGGGTGCCGTCGGCGTGCCGCAGAACGGCACCGCGTGCTCGGAGAGCTGGACGGGCACCGGGTCGAGCTCGAGCTCGCCCAGCCCCGACTCCTCGGTGGCCTCGCGCAGGGCCGCGGCGGCCAGGGTGGTGTCGCCCGGCTCGCAGTGCCCGCCGAGCTGGAACCACTGCCGCGCCTTGGCGTGCAGCGTCAGCAGCACGTGGCCGCCACCGGGGGAGAGCACCAGCGTGCTGGCGGTCAGGTGGTCGGGACGGCAGGACCGGTCGCAGGCGTCTGGGTGCGTGCGCAGGTGCGCGACGTAGCGCTCGCGCAGCCGCTCCTGCTCGGTGCTGGGCGCCGACCACGCCTCCAGCCGGGCCAGGGCGTCGTCGTGCAGGCTCATGCGGGGGTCGGGCCGCCCTCGTCGGGCTCGTCGCCCTGGTCGGTGGAGCCCTCGTCCACCACGTCCTCCGGGGCGGTGCCGGAGAGGCCGCCCTGGAGCAGGGCGGAGAGCTCGGCGTCGAACTCCTCGTCGCTGAGCGCGTCCGGCTGGGAGGCGTCCGCGCGGAAGGTCAGCGGGTCGTCGAGGTCCTGCGCGGTGGGCAGCAGGTCGGGGTGGGTCCAGACGCCGTCGCGACCCTCGGTGCCCTGTCGCGTGCGCAGAGAGCCCCACAGCGTGGAGGCGTCGCGCAGGCGGCGCGGGCGCATCTCGAGGCCGACGAGCGTCGCGAACGTCTCCTCGGCGGGGCCGCCGCTGGCGCGGCGACGACGCATGGTCTCGCGCAGCTTGCCGGCCGTGGGCATGCGGCCCTCGGTGGCCTGGCCGACGACCTCGTCGACCCAGCCCTCGATCAGCGCGAGCACGGTCTCGAGGCGGGCCAGGGCGGCCTCCTGCACGGGGGAGCGGGGCGGCTCGAACATGCCCTCCTCCATCAGACGCTGGAAGGAGGCGGGGTCGCTGGGGTCGACGCCGCGCAGCTGCTCCTCCATCCGCTGCTGGATGGCCTGGGTGTTGATCGAGATGCCGCGGGCGTAGTCGGTGACGGTGCCCAGCACGTGCTCGCGCAGCCACGGCACGTTGGCGAAGAGGCGCTCGTGCGCGGCCTCGCGCAGCGCGACGTAGAGGAGGACGTCGTCGTAGGAGACGTCCAGGCCCTCGGCCAGCTTCTCCACGTTGGCCACGACGATGGCGGCCTTGCCGGTCTCGGTGAGCGGGATGCCGATGTCGGAGGCACTCAGCACCTCACCGGCCAGCGTGCCGATGCCCGAGCCGGTCTGCTGGGCGAGCATGCCGCCCATCGCCTTGCTCATCATGCCGACGAAGGGGCCGGCCATGGCCTTGGCCTCCTCGGGCAGGGCGTCGCCCATCGACCCGACGGACGACTCCGCCACCGGGGTGACCAGGGTCTTCCACGTGTCGGCGGTCGCGACCACCCACTCGGCGCGGCTCCACGCCGCCGTCCCGGTGACGGCCGACGGCAGGTCGGTGGCCGAGTCGAGCCAGTGGTCGGCGAGCCGGAGGCTGTCGGCCACGGCGTCGCGCTGCTTGCCCGACGGGGACGGGTCGGGGGACTGGGCGACGGTCTTGCGGGCCACGTCCTGGGCGAGCTCCCAGTTCAGGGGGCCGTCGTAGGGCTGCATCATCTGCTGGAACTGGCCCATGAGGGCGTTCATGTCGAAGCCGCCGGCCCCGCCCGCGCCCGCCAACGGGCCGCCCGCGCCGAAGAGCTGCGACATGTCGAAGCCGCCGGCGCCGCCCTGGCCACCGAACAGGTGCTCGAACGGCGTCCCCTTGAAGGGGTTGTTGTTCTCGTCGTCGCCGGGGGTCTCGCTCATGGGTCCACGGTACCCAGGTGCCGGGCGCGGACCCCCGTCTGTTCGCGGCCCGCGAACCCGGGAACCTTCCGGGCACGAGCGCCGTGCCGGGCGGGCCGGGGGCGTCCCCGTCGGGCGGCGCACTAGCCTGGACCGGTGAGCGAGCAGCCCGGAAGCCCCGGCAGGCCCGTCGTCCGACTCGTCGACGTCCGCGACACGCCGCTGGACGTCACCGAGGTGATGGACGCCTGCGACGACGAGCACGCGGGCGGGCTGACCCTCTTCGTCGGCCGCGTGCGCGACCACGACGGCGGCAGGGGCGTCGACGGCCTCGACTACACCGGCCACCCGAGCGCACTGGCGCGGCTGGAGGACGTCTGCGCCGAGGTGGCGGGCCGTCACGGCGTGAGCGCCCTGGCCGCCGTGCACCGCGTGGGCACGCTGGCGATCGGTGACGTGGCGGTCGTGGTCGCCGCGGCCGCGGCGCACCGCGACGTCGCCTTCGCCGCCTCGCGCGACCTCATCGACACGCTCAAGCAGCAGGTGCCCATCTGGAAGCACCAGCGGTTCAGCGACGGCGGGGAGGAGTGGGTCGGCACACCCTGACCCGGGCAGCGGCCTGGCGCGCCGCCGCCGGGGTGGCCCGCCGGCGTCCTACCGTGAGCGGGTGGAGGTCCTGCTCTGGCTCGTGCCCGCGGCCGTCGTCACCGTGCTCGCCATGGGGTGGGTCGCGTGGCTGGGCCGCACCCGTCGCGAGCCCGACCGCGAGGTGCTGCTGGCCCGCCTGGAGAAGGGCCTGGGCCGCAGCACGCCGCTGCGCTACGCCGCGCCGCGCCCCGAGGCCGACCGCGGCACCGGTCTCGCCGTGCGCCGCTCGCGGCTGCCGCGACCGCCCGCCTGACCCGGTGGCCCGCACGCCGCAGCCCGGCCCCCGGGCGCAGGGCCGCGCCCCGTCCGTCTTGGGCGGCATGGGACGATCTGCCGCATGACGCAGCGCACCCTGGCCGCGGTGCTCGCGGTGCCCGTGGTGATCGCGCTGCTCGTGGCGGTGGCCTTCACCGGCCTGCCGTACGCGACCTACGCGCCCGGCCCGACCATCGACGTCCTCGGGATCTCCGGCGACGCGGTCGGCGGCAGCGGCGACGGCGAGATCATCAGCGTCGACGGGGCCAAGGCCTACTACGACGACTCCGGCCAGCTGCGGATGACGACGGTGTCGGTCTCGGCCACCGACCGGCAGATGCCGCTGCCCGAGCTGCTGTGGGCGTGGTTCGACCCCTCCGAGGCGGTCTACCCCTACGACTACGTGCACCCCGACGACACCACCGCCGAGGAGGAGGAGCAGAAGGGCGCCATCCAGATGGTGACCTCGCAGGACGTCGCGGTCGCCGTGGCCGAGGAGGCCCTCGGCTACGACGTCAGCCCGGTGCTCATGGTGGCGCTCGTGCAGGACGGCAGCCCCGCCGACGGGGTGCTGAAGGTGCGCGACCTGGTGCTGCGGATCAACGGCGAGAAGGTCACCGGCACCCAGATGCTCGTGCGCACCATCCGCCGCAGCGGGGGAGACCCCGTCACCCTCGTCCTCCAGCGCAACGGCAAGCGCCGCACGGTGACGATCACCCCGGAGAAGGGGGACGACGGCGTCTACCGCGTCGGGTTCACCCCCGGCACCGGCTACGAGTTCCCCGTGCAGGTCTCGATCGACATCGACTCCTCCATCGGCGGGCCCAGCGCCGGCCTCATGTTCTCCCTCGCCGTCTACGACACCCTCACCGAGGAGTCGGTGACCGGCGGGCACGTCATCGCCGGCACCGGCACGATGAGCGAGGACGGCGCCGTCGGGCCGATCGGCGGCATCCAGCAGAAGATCGCCGGGGCCGAGCGCGACGGCGCCGAGGTGTTCCTCGTCCCGGCCGACAACTGCGCCGAGGCCCTCGAGGTGGACGACGGCAGCCCCACCCTCCTGCGGGCGGACGACTTCGACTCCGCGCTCGCCGCGGTCCAGGACTGGGTCGCCGACCCGGACGACCCCGACCTGCCCACCTGCTCGAACCAGTGAGACGACGAACCGCGAGAGCGAGCCGCCATGCCTGACGAGAACCCCACCGACCCGACCGGGCCCACCGGCCTGCCCGAGGACCCGTTCCCGGAGACCGTCGACGCCGCCAAGCTGGACCTGGACGCCGACCCGGCGCTGGCCACCGCCGTGCTGGAGATCGAGAAGCACGTGGCCGAGGCCGGCTGGGACCAGCCCGCGCGTCTCTTCGGCCTCGTCGACACCGCGGCGCTCGTGGCCCAGGAGCCGGAGCTGGCCGCCCTGATGGGCCTGGACCAGCCGTCCGAGGACGGCTCCCTGACGCCGGTGGAGCAGGACTCGCTGAACCCGAACGTGCCGCTGGAGCAGGTGCTCCCCGGCATCTCGTGGCCCGGCTCGGTGGCCGGCTGCGCGGCCGTCGTGGAGCGGATCGTGCTGCCGCCGGAGGTGCACGAGGACATCCCCGAGGACGACGACGAGGCGACCGAGTTCGCCGCGAACCACCCGCTGCGCCAGGAGATGCGCCTGGTTGCGGGGACGACCCGGACCGGTTCCACGTACTGTGCGATGCGCTTCCGCAGCCACGACGAGGAGTCCCTCGTGGTGGGCGGCACGGACCTCGTGCCCTCGCTGCTGGAGCTGCTGTCCGCGACCCTGGTCGAGGACTGATCGGCGGCACTCCCGGGGCCTCCCGGTCGTTGGAGCACCTGAGAGACCCCGCAGAGGCCCCTGAGCAGCACCCCTGAGCAAGCACCTGCACCACCAGCAGCACCCTGGATGCCCGGCCCCCGCGCCCGGTGACGAGACGAGGAGAGCGTGAGCGACACCTTCGAGCAGCCCAGCACCCCCGAGCAGCAGCCCGAACGTGCCTCGGCACGCACGCGCGCGCTGATCGCGACCGCCGTCGTCCTGGTGGTGTTCTTCTTCGGGCTCACCAGCTTCGCCGGCGTCTACACCGACCGGGCGTGGTACTCGGCCGGTGGCTTCGTGAGCGTGTGGAACACGCTGCTGGGCACCCGCGTCGTCCTGTTCGTGGTCTTCGGCCTGGTCATGGGCCTGGTGGCCGCCGTGAACATGGTGATCGCCTACCGGTTCCGGCCCCTGTTCGTGGGCATGCCGGACGCCGGGGGCGTGCGCCGCTACCGGGACGCGGTGACGCCGATCCGCCGCTGGGTGCTCCTGGCGACCGCCGGCGTCCTGTTCGTCTTCGGCGGCACCTCGGCCTCGGCGAGCTGGCGCGACTACCTGCTGTGGCGCAACGGTGGCGACTTCGGGCAGACCGACGCCTACTTCGACCGGGACATCGGGTTCTTCATCTTCGACCTGCCCTGGTACCACTACCTGACCGACTTCGTGATGGCGACGCTGGTCGTGGCCGCGCTGGTGACGGCGCTGACGCACTACCTCTACGGCGGCATCTCGCTCCAGACACCGGGGGACAGGCTCTCCGGCCCGGCCCAGGCGCAGCTCTCGCTGCTGGTGGGCCTGCTGGTGCTGGCGAAGGCCGTCGACTACTGGCTGGACCGCTTCGACCTGGCCAGCCAGTCCGGCTCGCTGATCACCGGCATCACCTACACCGACGACAACGCGGTGCTGCCGGCCAAGAACATCCTGCTCGGCATCGCCGTGATCTGCGCGGTCCTGTTCTTCGTCAACGTCTGGCGCCGCACGTGGATGCTGCCGAGCGTGGGCGTGGCGCTGCTGGCGCTCTCCGCCGTCATCCTGGGCCTGATCTGGCCGGGCGTGGTGCAGCAGTTCCAGGTCCGCCCGTCCGAGCCGGTGCGCGAGAACGAGTACATCGCCAAGAACATCGACGCCACGCGGGACGCCTACGACCTGACGAACGTCGAGATCACCGACTTCAGCCCGGAGAACACCCTCGGCGTCTCGCTGGCCTCCCTGGACGGGGAGACCAAGTCGATCCCGCTGGTCGACCCGCAGCTGGTCTCCGACGCGTTCGAGCAGGACCAGCAGGTCCGCGACTACTACACGACCGCCGACGTGCTCGACGTCGACCGCTACGACGTCGACGGCACCGACCGGGCCCTCGTGCTGGGCGTGCGCGAGCTCAACTCCGCGGGCATCCCCGAGCAGAACTGGGCCAACCTGCACACGGTCTACACCCACGGCAACGGCGTCATCGCCGCCTACGCCAACCAGCGCGACCGGGTCGACGGGGCCGAGCTGGAGGTCGACGACAGCTCGTCCTCCACGTCCGGAAGCGACACCACCGCGGGCCTGGAGTGGGCGCAGGGCACCGCCGCCAACGAGAACGACCTCCAGGACGTGACCGGCGGCTACGAGGACCGGATCTACTACGGCGAGGACTCCAGCGAGTACTCGATCGTCGGCAAGGCCAGCGAGGACGCCGCCGACATCGAACTCGACCTGCAGGGCGACAGCACCGGCACCACGACCTTCACCGGCGCCGGTGACGGCGACGTGGGCAACGCCTTCCAGGAGCTGATGTACGCGATCCGGTTCGGCGACCCGAACTTCCTGCTCTCGGGCCGGGTGAACAGCAACTCCAAGGTGCTCTACGACCGGACCCCGCTCGAGCGGGTGCAGAAGGTCGCCCCGTGGCTGACGCTGGACTCCGACCCGTACCCGGCGGTCGTGGACGGCAAGATCGTCTGGATCGTCGACGGCTACACCACCTCCGACGCCTACCCGGGCGCGGAGAAGGAGTCGTACTCGGAGATGATCGACGACTCCCGCGCGGAGGACACCGGTCTCCAGACCATCCCCACCGACCAGGTGAACTACATGCGAGACGCGGTCAAGGCGACCGTGGACGCCTACTCGGGCGAGGTGACCCTCTACCAGTGGGACACCGAGGACCCGATGCTCTCCGCGTGGATGAGCGCCTTCCCGGGGACCGTGGAGTCGCGCGACGACATCCCTGAGGAGCTCCTCGAGCACCTGCGCTACCCCGAGGACCTGTTCAAGGTGCAGCGCTACCAGCTCGCCCGGTACCACGTGACCGACGCCGACGACTGGTACCAGGGCAACGACCGCTGGGAGGTCCCGGCCGACCCGACCACCTCGGGCACGTCCTACCAGCCGCCGTACCGGCTCTTCGTCGGTGAGGACTACGTGGGCCCGTCCGCGGACGAGGACACCACGGACGACTCCGGCACCGACTCCGGCACCGACTCCGGCTCGGGCACCGACTCCGGCTCCGGGTCGAGCACGGACGCGGCGTCGGGCCAGACCTGGTCGCTGACGTCGGTGTTCGTGCCGATCGGCCGCGCGGTGCTGGCCTCGTACATGTCGGTGGACTCCGACGCGACGAGCGACAGCTACGGCACCATCCGGGTGCTCCAGCTGCCGACCGAGCAGACGCCGGGCCCCGAGCAGGTGGCCAACACGTTCTCCTCCGACGAGGACATCGCCGACGCCCTGGCCCAGTTCAACCGGACCGACGGCGTCGTCGAGCGCGGCAACCTGCTGACGGTGCCGCTGGACGACGGGTTCCTCTACGTCCAGCCGGTCTACATCCGCCGGCAGGCCTCCGAGGCGTCGTACCCGGTGCTGCGGTTCGTCACGACCGCCTACGGCAACAACATCGGGATCGGGTCCACGCTGCGGGAGTCGCTGCGTGACCTGCTCTCGAACGTGGGTGGCACGCCGACCGACTCCGGCGGCGACACCGGGTCGGACTCCGGCTCGGGCTCCGGCTCGGGCTCGAACGACACCCCGCTCTCCGGCACCACGCAGCAGCAGATCAACCAGCTGCTCCAGCGGGCCGAGAACGCGTTCGACGCGGCCGACCAGGCCTACACGGACGGTGACCTGGGCGAGTACCAGACCCAGGTCGAGCGGGCGCAGGACGCGATCAGCCAGGCGCTCTCGCTGGCCTCGGACGCCGGCTCCGGCTCGGACGCCTCGGCGTCCCCGTCCGCGGACGCCTCCGACTCCGCGTCCTCGGACAGCACCGGCTCCGACGGCTGACCGTCGCACCCGACCGCGGCCCCTGCCTCCTTGGGCGGGGGCCGCGGCTCGACGTGGCCCGATTTGGCTCAGCCCCCGGTCTCTGAGAGTGTGGAGACACCGACGCGGGGTGGAGCAGCTCGGTAGCTCGCTGGGCTCATAACCCAGAGGTCACAGGTTCAAATCCTGTCCCCGCTACCAATCAGAAGGCCCGCCAGGCACCAGCCTGGCGGGCCTTCTGCTTTGCTGCTGGCGCACCCGGTCCGAGGGCTAGCGGAGCCCGGGGTCGACCGCGGTGCGCAGCTGTGTGAGCCGGATGCGTGCCGCTGACTCGCCGACGTGCTCCAGGTTCAGCGGTGGGTCGAGCCGCAGGACCACCTGCCGTTCCAGGTCGCCGAGCGTGTCCGCGTCCTGCACGCGCACCGGGTGCACCCGGAGGTGGTCGTTCATCCACGCCGAGAGGGCGTCGCGTGGCACCTCACCACCGCTGGCTCGGTCGAGGATCGCTCCCACCGTGCGTCGCAGCGTGGAGCTGCTGCGGCGGCCTCCCAGGTGCTGACTGCCGATCCTTTGCCAGAGCGTGCTGCCGCTGGGCGTGCCGGACGGCCAGCGGGTCGCACCCGTCTGACCGACGTAGACCAGCCCCGCTTCGACTCGGGTACCGAGACCCTCGGAGAGATCCGCTGCGCCGGCCTCGTCCACGAACCATGCGTAGAGACCTGGCCCCGCCAGTGCATTGCGATCCGTGACACCCAGGTCGCGCGGGCTCATTGCGAGCGCTGCATCGGCCAGTGCTACGACGAAGACGGTGACATCGCCGGTGAAGGCCCCGTGTGAGGCGCCGGCACCGGACTCCGAGGCACGCTGGTCGTACCAGCCCTGCCACCGGGCGCTGGTCAGGCCCCGGAGTGGACGTTCGATCACTGCGCCGCGCTGATGCAGGGGAGCGGTCAGCGGTTGGACGTACGCCTCGCCCGCGTGAATCTCCACGCTCGTCCCACGCAGTGGCCCCGCCAGCAGCTCCAAGCGGGCCGCGACCCAGGCCCCCCAGGCGGCGCGATACGCGGCAGGGGTGTCGGGCAGGTACCGCTCGTAGGGCGCCAGCCACTCCTGCGGTCCGACCAGTCCGTGCTCGGCGGACAGGATGAACCAGGGCACGTCAGCGGCCTCGGCGTAGGCCCGAGCCTTGCGGAAGCGGGGTGAGACGTAGAGGTCACGGGCGGCCGACGGCGACTCGGCCTTGGTCTTCGCGCAGGAGACGAGGATCAACCGCCTCCGGTCCGTCGATCCAGCGGTTGCTGCTCCGCTCGCCGTGCCTCGAGACGTCCGCACCGCAGCGGGCCGAGCCGTCGAGACCGGCTGCGGCGTCGCGCCTGATCGTCGGAAGGTCACCACGCGGCCCGGGTCCCTGGAGGCGAGCTCGAAGCCGGCGGCCCTCCAGGCCCGGGTGTGCGGACGGTCCCCGCTCCAGAAGGCCGGATGATCGATCGAGGACCGGGGCATGCCTCCCACGACGTCCTCGAGCTCACGCCAGCTCACGACCACCGTGTCGGGCTTGCCCCGCAGCCAGGCCGTGAGCGCTGACCAGTCCGCACTCATGCGCGCAACCTAGCGGCGCGCTGGCGCGGCCTCCAGGGACGACCGGACGGGCCGCGATCGGACGATCACCCCGCCACCACAGCACCGAGGAGCTCCTTGACCTCGGCGACGGACGGCACCCGGCCGGAGAGCACGACCCGGCCGTCCACCTCCAGGCCGGGGGTGGCGAGGACGCCGTGGGCGGCGATGGCCGCGTAGTCGGTGACGTGGGTGATCTCGGCGTCCAGGCCGAGCTCGTCGAGGGCGCGACGGGTGGCCTTCTCCAGGGCGCGGCAGTTGCGGCAGCCGGGCCCGAGGACGGCGATCTGCAGCGGGGCTCGCATGGCGGTCTCCTTCCGGTGGACGGGCGTCGGGCTCAGGTGAGCACGGCGTTGAACAGGTAGCCGACGGCGACGATCGCGGAGGCGACGACGCCGACGAACACGGCCAGCAGGGGCGGCTTGAGCACGCGGCGGAGCAGGATCAGCTCGGGCAGCGACAGGGCGACCACCGACATCATGAAGGCCAGGAGCGTCCCCATCGGCAGGCCCTTGTCGTAGAGCGCCCCCACCAGGGGCAGGACGCCGGCGGCGTTGGAGTACAGCGGCACGCCGAGCAGCACGGCGACGACCACGCCGAACGCCGCCCCCTCTCCGGCGTAGTGGGTGAAGAGGTCCTCGGGGGCCCAGCCGTGGATGAGCGCGCCGATGCCGATGCCGATCAGCAGGTAGGGCCAGATACGGCGCAGCACCGACCGCGCCTCGTCCGCGGCGGCGCGCACCCGGTCCTCGAAGCGGGGCCGTGCCCCGGTGGGCCCGTCGACCACCGGGGTCTCCAGCACGAACGGCTCGACCCACCGGTCCAGGTGCAGCCGCCCGAGCACCCAGCCGGCGACGATCGCGACGCTCAGCCCGGCGGCGACGTAGAGCACGGTCACCTGCCAGCCGAACAGCCCGAGCAGCAGCCCGATGGCCACCTCGTTGACCAGCGGGCTGGCGATGAGGAAGCTCATCGTCACGCCGAGTGGCACACCGGCGGCCACGAACCCGATGAAGGCCGGCACCGCGCTGCACGAGCAGAACGGCGTGACGACCCCCAGGCCGGCAGCGAGCACGTTGCCGGCACCCTCGCGGCGACCGCCGAGCAGGGCGCGGGTGCGCTCGACGCTCATGTAGGAGCGCAGCAGCGTGACGCCGAAGACGATCACGCCCAGCAGGAGCGCGATCTTCACGGTGTCGTAGAGGAAGAACCGCAGCGACGCCGTCCACCGGGCGTCCGGGTCGAGCCCGACCAGGTCCACGAGCAGCAGGTCCCAGACCCGCCCGTTGACCCAGTAGGCGGCCGTCCACGCGAGGGCGCCGACCGCCAGCAGCCCCGCGCGAGCACGGGACGAGGCGGGCAGCTGCTGCAGCACGCTCATGGCGACACCCACTCCGACGGCGCCGCCCGACGGGTCGTCGGGCCCGGGCCGCCACCCCCAGTCTCCTCCGCGGCGCAGGGGAGCGGTGGGGCCGGACGTCACCCGGGGCGGTGCCGGACGCCGGCCGGACACGGGCGTCGGTGCCACCTCGTACGGTCGCCGACATGCCTCTGCTGCTGCTCTCCCTCGGGTCCGGCGCCGTCACGGACTTCGTGGCCTGCCACACCGCCCTGCCCGCGGCCGGCACGCGCCTCGGCTACCTCGCCGACGCCGCGCGGCCCCACGCCGACGCGCCCTTCGTCATCGCCGAGCGGGAGAAGATCGCCGGCCTCGGCTTCCAGGTCGCGGTGCTGCCACCCGCCGACAGCGTCGACGCCGGCGTGTTCGCCGACGCGCTCGACGAAGTCGACGCCGTCTACGTCGCGGGCGGCAACGTCTTCGTCCTGCTGGCCGCCCTCCGGGCGCGCGGTGCGGACGAGGTCCTCGTCGAGAAGGTCCGGGCCGGGCTGCCCTACGTCGGGTGCAGCGCGGGCTCGGTGGTGGCCGGCCCGAGCATCGAGCCGCTCACGCCGATGGACGACCCGGCCTACGCGCCCGGCCTGGCGGGCACCGACGGGCTCGGGCTCGTCGACACCGTCGTCGTCCCGCACGCGGACGGCCTGCTGCCGCCGTACCCGCTGGAGCTGATCGCGCAGATCAAGCGCACCTACGACGACGCCTACCCGCTCACGTTCCTCACCGACGCCCGCGGGCTGCTCGTCGAGGACGGCACCCCGCGCGTCGTCGCCTCACCGTGAGAGGCGGTCCCTCAGACCCACTCGCCCGCGTCGTAGGCCTGGCCGACGCTGCGACCGTCCTCCAGCGTGTACAGCCGCCAGGCGTTGCCGATCATCCGGTGCTCACGCAGGTGCTCGCCGGGCGTGCTGCCATCCTGGAGCACCCCGCCCTCGTCCATCACGACCAGCCCGACGTCAGCCGGTCCGATCAGCACCGTGCCGGCGGGCACCTCGGCCCAGTCGCGGCGCGGCGCGGCGGGCACCGGGTCGGCGACGACCACCGGCGTCGGCTCGGTCTCCTCGGGCGGGGAGAGGACCGGGCGCAGCACGACCACCCCGTCCGCGATCTCGACGGCGTAGGTGCCCGGCGGCACCGAGGCGGGCAGGGCGCAGCCGCCGCTCTCGTCGACGGTGACCAGGGGCATCGCGGTGCTCATGGCACGACGGTAGTGCCGTCGACGCGGCCGGGCCGCCCCGTCCTCCGTAGACTCCGCCACGTGGTCACGGCAGCAGAAGAGGCACAGCGGACGACGGCGGGGCTGGAGTGCCTCGAGCCGACGCTGAACGGCGCCCGCATCGAGCTCGACTACGTCGGCACGGGCCACGACGGCACCCTCACCCGCTTCACCGAGACCGTCGAGTTGCCCGGCAGCCTCGAGCACGTCGACGACGCGGTCGTGCGCCCCGTCCTGCGGCTGCTCTCGCTCGCCGCGTCGCTCAGCTACTTCAAGGCGTTCGCGCCCGGCACCATCAGCGTGCCCGGCGGCCTGACCACCGTCGAGCGCACCTTCCTGCGTGAGGTCACCCGCCACGGCCTGGGCGAGTTCGCCTACGTCAACGACCTCCCGGCCGTCTTCGAGACGCCGATCGACGCCCCGGCGGCCGCACCGGTCGCGCAGCCCTGGGTGGACGAAGCGACCCCGCGGAAGGTCCTGGTGCCGGTCGGCGGGGGCAAGGACTCGGTGGTCTCCATCGAGGCGCTGCGCGAGGCCGGCTACGAGGTCGGCCTGTTCTCGGTCAACAGCTACGCCCCCATCGAGGCCACGGCCCGGGTGGCGCAGCTGCCGCTGCACACCGCCCGCCGCAGGCTCGACCCCGAGCTGTTCCGGCTCAACGCCGAGGGCGCGCCCAACGGGCACGTGCCGGTGACGGCGGTCAACAGCCTCGTCGGGCTCCTCACGGCGCTCGCGCTCGGCTTCGACACGGTCGCGTTCAGCAACGAGGCCAGCGCCTCGTTCGGCAACATCGACTGGCACGGCGTCGAGGTCAACCACCAGTGGTCCAAGGGGCTGGAGTTCGAGCGGCTGCTGCGCGGCTCCCTGCCCGCCGGCGCACCCCGCTACGTCTCGCTGCTGCGCCCGGTCACCGAGCTGCGCATCGCGCGCCGGTTCGCCACCCGCACCGCGTACCACCAGGTCTTCACCAGCTGCAACCGCGCCTTCAAGCTCACCGAGGCCGACCGCACCTCCTGGTGCGGTGAGTGCCCGAAGTGCCGCTTCGTGTTCCTCTGCCTGAGCCCCTTCATGCCGCGCGCCGACCTCGAGGCGGTCTTCGGCGGGCGCGACCTGTTCGCCGAGGCGCTGGACCACGCCGACCGCTACGCCGGCTTCCTGGAGCTGCTCGGCAAGGAGGGCCTGGTCAAGCCGCTGGAGTGCGTCGGCGAGCCCGACGAGTGCCGCGTCGCGCTCTCGCTGGTCACCGAGAAGCCCGACTGGGCGGGCCACCCGTTCCTGGCCGAGCCCGAGGTCGTCGCGCTGCACGCGGCGCCGGGCGACGCCGAGGCCGTCCTCGCCTTCCGCGAGGGCGAGCACGCGCTCACGCCCGACCTCGAGGACGTCGCCCGTGCGGTATGAGGACCTGGCCGGCCGTGCCGTCGTCGTGTGGGGCACCGGGCGCGAGGGCCGCGCCGCCCACGCCGAGCTGACCGGCCGCGGCGTCGACGTCGTCGGCTACGCCGTCACCGGGGGCGAGGCCCCGGCCGACCTGGCCGACCTCACCGCCACCGGCGAGGCGGGCCTCGCGCGGCTGCTGGCCGCGGACGTGGTGGTGAAGTCGCCGGGCGTCCCGCACACCTCGCCCGAGTACGTGGCGCTGAGGCAGGCCGGCGTCGCGGTCACCTCGCTCACCGACCTGTGGCTCTCGGCCGACCCCGAACGGGTCGTCGGCGTCACCGGCACCAAGGGCAAGAGCACAACCTCGGCCATCGTGCGGCACCTCCTGGAGGCCGCCGGCCGCACCGCCTCCCTGGTCGGCAACGGCGGCACGCCCGTCACGGCCGACGACGCGAGCGCCAGCGAGATCGCCGTCACCGAGGTCTCCAGCTACCAGGCCGCCGAGCTGTCGTCCTCGCCCCGCGTCGCCGTGGTGACCTGCCTCTACCCCGAGCACCTGCCCTGGCACGGCGGGTTCGAGGCCTACGCCGCCGACAAGCTCAACCTCCTCGCCCACGGCACCGAGCTCGTCGTCCTGCCGCACGCCCACGACGACCTTGCCGAACGGGTGCGCGCGGCCGTCGGGGAGGACACCGTGCTGGTCACCCCGGCGGACGCCGGCATCACGGTCACGGACGAGGCGGTGCAGTGGAGCGGCGTCGGCACCGTGGCCGCGGCCGACCTCCAGGTCCACGGCCGGCACAACCTCGTCAACGTCGCTCTCGCCCTCACCGCGGTGGCGCTCGGCTTCGACCTGCCCGAGGAGCAGCGTCCGGCCGTCCTCGCCGCCACGACCACGTTCGCCGCGCTGGCGCACCGCCTGGAGACCATCGCGTCCGCCGACGGCCGCCGCTGGGTGGACGACAGCCTCGCCACCGCCCCCGAGGCGGTCGTCGCCGCGCTCGGCACCTTCGCCGGTCAGCGCGTCGCGCTGGTGCTCGGCGGCGCCGACCGTGGCCTCGACATGAGCCCGCTGCGCACCCACCTCGCCGGCCCGGCCGGCGACGACGTGCGGGTGCTCGCGATCGGCCCGGCCGGCACCCGCTGGGTGGAGGAGGGCGGCCCCGCCGTGCGCCACACCCACCTCGCCGGCACCTGGGCCGGCGCCGTCGCGGCCCTGCACGACCCCACCGGCCCGGCGGGGCCGACCAGCACCGACGTCGTCCTGCTCTCGCCCGGCGCGCCCAGCTTCGACGAGTTCGCCAGCTACGAGGAGCGCTCAGCGGCCTTCCGCGTCGCCGCGCAGGGCTGAGCCGGCGGTGATCACGCTCGACGGTGCGCCGGTCGACGCCGTGCCCGCCGACCTGGCGCTCTACCCCTACGGCGTCTTCACCACCCTCGTCGTGGACGACGGCACGGTGCTCGGCTGGGAGGACCACCTCGCCCGCCTCCACCGCGACGCCGCCCGGCTCTGGGGCCACGTGCTCGACCGAGACCACGTGACGGGGCTCGTGCGGGCCCACCTCGGGCGGCTGGGGGGAGCGGAGGCACGGGTCACCGTGCGCGTCACCCTGTACCCGGCCGCCTTCAGCCTGGCCGCGCCCGAGACGGCCCGGGGCTGCCGCGTGCTCGTCAGCACACGGCCGGCCGGGCCGCCGTCGTCCACCCGGGAGGACGGGATCGCCGTGGCCACGCGGGCGCACCGGCGAGCGCTGCCGGAGGTGAAGTCCACCGACCTCGTCGGCACCCTGCTGCTGCGGCGCGAGGTCCGGCTCGCCGGGCACGACGACGTGCTGCTCGTCGACGGCGAGCAGGTGCTGGAGGGCGCCACCTGGTCGGTGCTGGTGTGGCGCGGCGGCGAGGTCGCGACGCCGGACGGGCCGGTGCTGCCGAGCACCACGGTGCAGCACCTGCGGCCGGCGGTGGAGGCCCTGGGCCGCGCGCTCGTGGCGCGGCCCGTGACGTCGGCCGAGCTCGCCGAGGCGGACCTGGTGCTGGCCGTCAACGCGACCCAGCCGCACCGCCCCGTCACGGCTGTGGACGGCGCCGGGCTGCGGGTCGAGGAGGGCCTGCTCTCCGCCGTCGCCCAGGCGTACGCGGGCCTGCGCCGACAGCCCGTCTGAGGCGGTGTCCGACCCGAGCCGGCGGGAGCCCCGCGGTGCCCCCATGTGGCACCCGGTGCTCGACCGCCCGGCCGGGCCTCGTCCGTGACGGTGGACGGACCGACCCGCCCGGCACGTCGCCGCGCTCCGCCCGGAGCCCGAGCGCGGCGACGTCGTCCCGTGCCGTGCGTGGGCAGCAGCAGCCCGCCAAGGCGGCTGCACGGTGGCAGCCCCGCTGCTGCCCCCGCAGAGGCGTGGTCGGTGTCCGTCCGGTGTCCCCTCCCAGGGAGCCGGCCCGTGGGCCTGCCCGGACGCTGCCGAACCTAGGCCGCGGCGCGGCCTCGTGGCCTGAGGTTTCAGGTCTCGCGGGCCGTGGAACACCCGTCGTGCACGCGGGCGCCGCGGGCCAGCCACCACCGGGCTGCCCCGGCGCGGGTGCCGCCGGTCAGGGCCAGCTCGCCCAGCGCCGCGCGGGACGGGGCGTCGCCGGCCAGTCCCCAGGCACCGACGAGGGCGTCGGCCAGTGCGGGGTCGAGGTCGTCGAGGTCGTCGGCCCGCGCCCACGGCGCGCTCGGCGAGGTGCCGGTCTGGGCCCGGAGCCGCACCGCCACGCCCTGCAGGCGCGGGTCGGGGTGGTCGAGCCACGCCGAGAGGTCCGGGACGTCGGCCCCGAGCCGCGCCCCGGCGAGCCGCCGGGTCGTCCGCCGCTGGAGGACGGGGTCGGGCTCGGCCTGGGCCTGGGCCAGGAGCGCGGCGGCCGCGGGGCCGGCGATCTCCGGGTGCACGCCGAGCAGCATGTAGCTGGTGACGGCCCGTTCCTCGTGGGCGGCGGTGCTCACGTCGTAGAGCAGCCGGGAGAGCACGGGCTGCTCCTCCAGCCCGAGGCCCTCGGTGATCCGGTGCGCGGCCCGGTCGCACTGCGCCGCCCGGGTCTCGCGCAGGGCCTCACCCGGCTCGAAGTCGGTCGGGGGAGACGGGGCCAGTCGGCGGCGGACCGAGGGGCGGGCCTCGTCCACGAGCACGGGCGGGAGCGAGCGCAGGGCGTGCGAGAGCCACTCGTGGGCGGTCGAGCCCGGCTCGGCCTGGTCGAAGGCGGCGAGCAGCGGTGCGAGGACGTGGCCCCAGACCCGCTCGGGGTCGCCGATGATCGCCATGTTGCACAGCGACAGCACGGCGCTCTCGACCACCCGGCCACGCGGGTCGTGCAGGAGCGTGCCGCACCAGGACAGGCCGGCGTCGTCGACGTGCTCGCCCACGGCACTCATCAGGTCGGCGAGGACCTGCACGTCCGGGTCGGCCACGAGCCGGCGGGCGACCTCGACCACGAGGTGTCCGTAGGGCCCGCACCGCATCAGCGACAGCGCCTCGTAGCGCGTCGGGTACCCGGGGCCCACCGCGCGGCCCATCTCGTCGGCGAGGTGGTCGAGCAGGTCCAGGGCGATCGACTCGGGCAGGCCCAGGGACTCCGGCCTGGCCAGGGCGGCCGCCCAGTCCAGCCAGGCGCCGGCCCCGGCCAGGGGCGCGGCGCGGCCACCGTCCGAGCGGCGCAGGGCGTCGAGCAGGCCCTCGGTCAGCGCGGAGACGTGCTCCACGGTCGACGGCCCCAAGGTGGGGCGGCGGTCGGACTGGCTCTCGCGCGGGAAGGTGCGGCAGGTGGCGCCGATCGCCCCGCGCAGCGACCCGCCGGCGAGGCCGAAGCGCTCCTCGTAGGCGCGCAGCAGGGTGCCGTCGCGCAGCTGGCCGGTCTCCAGACGGTGCAGGGTGCTGGCGGAGACGCCCAGGTCGCCCCCCACGACCCGCAGCTGCGGTGCGCCGTGCAGGAGCCGGGCCATCCGTGCCGTCCACCCCACCCGGGCCCGCACGTCGATCGCGCGCCCGGCCAACGGGGTCTCGTCCCGCAGCACCAGGTGCCGCGAGGCGGACCGCCGCTGCGTGCTCACGGGCTGACGCTAGCGCTGCACGGGCCGGTCCGAATCCCCAACAAGGAAGTCTTTACGGCCCCGACACGAGGCGGACTCGACCGGTTGCCAGGGGTCGCCCCAGGGGTGGTCGGGCACGCTGACCCCGCCCGGCACCCACTCGGCGAACCACTCGCGACCCAGCACGCGGCGCTGCAGCGGGCCGGGCAGGCCCAGCAGCAGCGCCGCCGTCCGGGGGCCGCCCGTGCGCTGGCTCCCGTGCGCCTCGAGGGCGCTCAGCTTGGCGGGCAGCTGGTCGCGGACGTCGAGGCGGTGGGTGATCCGCGACCGCGGCGTGAAGGCGTCGGTCAGGTCCGGCACGCGCGGCACCGGGAGCACCCGCCCCGCGGCCCGCAGCAGACGTGCGACGGGCAGGACCCGCTCGCGCTCCACCGTGGCCTCCAGCAGTCGAGGCGCGTCCGCCCCCAGCAGCGCGACCGCGGTGCGTGCCACCCGGTTGACCTGCACGTGGTCGGGGTGGCCGTAGCCGCCGGCGGCGTCGTAGGAGGTCAGCAGGTCGGCACTCTCCTCGCGCAGGACGGCGGCCACCTGCTCGGCCACCCGGGCAACCGGGAGCGTCGCGAACCCGCCGGCCGTCGGGGTGCCGGAGCCGCTGTCGCGGTGCCCGAGCCGGACGATGCGCGCGACCCCGAGGGCGGCTGCGGACCGGTCCAGCTCGGCCAGTCGCAGTCGGCCCAGACCGTGGGCGAGCCCGGCGTCGGCCAGCCCGGCCTCCCCGTCGGTGGCCACCACCAGCACGACCCGGTGCCCGGCGGCCGCCGCGCCGGCCAGGGTGCCGCCGGTCCACAGCGCCTCGTCGTCGGGGTGGGCGTGCAACGACACCAGCGTGCTCACCGCCCCACCTCCAGCAGCAGGGGAGCCGCCGGCAGGGGCACCCCGACCAGGGCAGCGGCCCGTGCGTACAGGACGTCGGCGCCCTGCCGCGCCCGCTGCCAGTCGAAGGCCGGCGGCGTGGTGGCGTCGTGGTGCACCATCCGTGCGCGCAGCGCGGGGTCGGTGCACAACCGGGTCACCTGGGCGGCCATGTCGATGTCGTCGGAGGCGAGCAGGCCCTCCAGGCCCGGTCGGAGGAACTCGGTGACGCCCGAGGCTGCCGGGGCGACGACGGGCACCCCGGAGGAGCGTGCCTCGAGCGGGGCGATGCCGAAGGACTCGCGGTGGGCGGGGGCCAGGAAGACGTCGGCGTCGGCCAGCAACGCGCGCACGGCCGGCCGGTCGAGCGAGCCGGGCAGGGACACCCAGTCCATCCCGTGCCTGCGCAGCCGCGCCTCCACACCCCGGCGCTGGGGCCCGTCGCCGGCGATCGTGGCGCGCAGGGGCACCACGGCGGGCACCTGCTCCCGGACGCGGTGCAGCACCTCGACCAGCGGCACGGCCCGCTTGACCCGCGTCAGCCGCATGACGGCGACGAGGTGCAGGGCACGGTCGGGGTCGGCCTCGGGGAAGGACGTGCGGGCCAGGGCCGCGGCCGCCAGCGACGTCCAGGCGTCGGGGTCGACGGCGTTCGGCAGCACGTGCACCTCGCGCGGTGCCGCGAGCGGCGCGACGGCGTCGGCGGCGACCCGGCTCACCGCGCTCCACACGGTGTCGGTCTCGTGCAGGCGCAGCCCGTGCCGCACCAGCCAGGGCAGGGGCCCGAGGTCGGCCCACAGCGAGTGGACGGTCACCAGGGCGGGCACCCGCTCCTCGTGCGCGGCCCGGATGGCGGCGGCCGCGAGCGGTGAGAGCACCGAGGCGTGCACGTGGACGACGTCGGGGCGGTCGTGCCGCAGCCGGTGCCGCAGGTGGTCGACCAGGCCGGCGAGCCCCGCGAAGGAGAGGCCGGTCTCGCCGGCGGCGAGCCGGGTGACCTCGACGCCGTCCTGCGGACTCGTGGCGGTGTCGCCCGCGGGGGCCAGGGTGACGACGCGGACCCGGTGCCCCGCGGCGACCTGGTGCGCGGCCAGGGCCGCGACGTGCGTCTCGATGCCGCCCACCTTCGGGGCGTAGCTGTCGGCGACGTGCCAGAGGCTCCGGCCGGTCGGGCCGTTCCAGGCGGTCATCGGGAGCTCCCCTCGCCCGCGGCCAGCGCGAGCCCGTCGCGGGCCGGCGCGGCCGAGCGGCGGCCGGTGGTCCACCACCACCCGGCCAGCCACGCGCCGCCCACCGGGATCTCCAGCGCGAACGTCAGCAGCCGGTAGAGCAGGACGCCGGCGACCACCCCGACGGGGGCCCCGCCCGCGGCGACGAGCACCGTGGTCAGCCCCAGCTCCACGGGGCCCAGGCCACCCGGGGTGAGGGCCGCCAGGGTGAGCACCCGCTCGACGGCGAAGCCGGCCGCCAGACCGACCAGCGGGACGCCGGCACCGGCGACGTGCAGGCACAGGGCCAGGAGCAGGGCCAGCAGCGCGGTGTAGCCGAGCATCCCGACGCTGAGCCCGGCCCAGCGCCGGCGTGCGGTCGCGGCGGCGGTGCGACGCGTGCGCAGGACGGCCGCGCCGACACGGGGCCCGGACCGACGCAGGAGCAGCCGCTCGGCGGCGTCCAGGACCGTCGCGAGCCGGCGGGTGAGCGCGTCGGAGGCGAGCAGCGCGCCGACGACCATGACGAGACTGCCCGCCACCCCGCCGACCAGCCCGAGGCCGGGCAGCGCCAGCCCCGCCTGCAGCACGTACAGGGCGGCGACGGCGGCGACCAGCAGCTTGGCGAGGACGTCCCAGACGTTCGTGACGACCGTGTAGGCCGCCACGTCGTGACCGGAGAAGCCCCAACGGCGGGCCACCATCGAGTTCGCCGCGACCCCCGCCGCGCCACCCAGCGGCAGCACGTTCGCGACGAAGCTGCCGGTCAGGCTGAGCGTCGCCGCCCGGCGGTGGGTGAGACCCGGCATCGCAGCGGTCAGGGTGACCGTGTGCGCTGCAAGGCCTGCCGCCCACAGGAGGCCGAGGGCGACCAACCAGAGGGCCGGCACGCCCGTGACCACGCCCAGCACCGACGCCCAGGGCACACCGGCCAGTCGCGGGACGAGCAGGGCGACGGCAGCGACGCCGAGTGCTGCCGGCAGGCCGCGACGCAGCAGGGCCCGGCCGGCGGGTGGCCGGTCGGCGGGAGGCACCTGGGCGGGCTGCCGGCCGGTGGGGAGGCGAGCGGCGGGGTGGGTCATGCCTCGACGCTCCTGCCGAGCCCCTGCACGGCACCTGACCACCGACGGTCAGGTCGCGTGCAGGTGCGGCACCGCACCGTGGGGCTGACCGACCCACCGCAGCCGCACGACCCGCGGCAGCCGACCCACGCCAGGAGCGCCCGTGCTCGACCTCGTCAACGGACTGCCCGTCCACCCGCTCGTGGTGCACGCGGTCGTCGTGCTGCTGCCCCTCGCCGTCCTCGGCGCCGTCGCGGTGGCGGTGCGCCCGGCCTGGGCGCACCGTGTCGGCTGGCTGGTGGTGGCCGTGGCCGCGGTCGCCACCGTGCTGGTGCCGGTGGCGACCTCCAGCGGCGAGGCGCTCGAGCACCGCGTCGGAGATCCCGGCGAGCACGCCGAGCTGGGCGACCAGCTGATCTGGTTCGCGCTCCCGCTGCTCGTGCTCACGATCGCCGTGGTCCTGCTCGGACGCCGGCGCGCGACCGGGGTCGCCACGCCCGGGCCGGGCTGGCTGCCGACGGCGGTGGCCGTGCTCACCGTGCTGGTCGCGCTCGCCACGGCCGTGCAGGTCTACCGTGTCGGGGAGTCCGGCGCGAGGGCGGTGTGGGGCGACGAGGTCGCGTCCGCGTCGACCCGCTGAGACACCTCGGCCCGGTGCCGGGGAGGAGAGGAGGACCGGTGGCCACCATCGGTGTCTGCGAGGACGACCCCGCCATCCGCAAGGTGCTCGTCCGCGGCCTGCGCGAGGCGGGTCACGAGACCGTCGTCGCCCACGACGGACGCGAGGCACTGACGCTGCTCGGCGCGGACTGCCCGCTGGAGGCGCTGGTGATGGACATCGGCCTGCCCGACGCGGACGGTCGCGACGTCGTCACGGCGCTCAAGGCGGCCGGGCAGCACGCCCCCGTGCTGTTCCTCACCGCGCTGGGCGGCACCCACGACCTGCTCTCCGGCTTCGCCGCCGGTGCCGACGACTACCTCGTCAAGCCGTTCGGCCTGGCCGAGCTGCTGGCGCGGCTGGACGTGCTGGTGCGACGAGGCACGGGTGGACGCGCCGTGGTCGGCGGCCTCACCCTCGACGCCGTCGCGCACGCCGTGCGCACCGAGGCCGGCCAGGTGCTGCTGAGCCCCACCGAGTTCCGGATGCTGGCGGCGATCCTGTCCCGGCCCGGCGAGGTCGTGCGGCGTCGGACGGTCGTCGCCGCGGCCTGGCCGGACGGCGCCGAGGTCAGTGAGAACACGATCGACTCCTTCCTCCGCAAGATCCGGGCGAAGCTGGAGTCCGTCGGGTCGCCCGTGCGGATCGAGACGGTGCGCGGGGTCGGCTTCACCGCCCGCGAGCAGGGGGCCGTCGCCTGATGGGGCCGTCCCCGGCCCGGCTGCTGCCGGGGCGCCTGCGTCGTCCGGGCCTGCGTCGTCCGGGCCTGCGTCGTCTGGGCCTGCGTGGCCAGGTGGTCGCCCTGGCGGCCTCGGTCGCCGTGCTGGTCGGGGTCGTGCTGGTGCTCGTCCTCCAGCTCGTGCTGGACCTGTCGACCAGCAGCACCGTCGACCGCGTGCTCACCGACCGCTCCGCCGCCGTGATCGCCTCCGTGCAGGCCACGTCGCCGGCCGAGGCGGGACTCGTGGTGCCCGAGGCACTGCTGGACCCGGGCGTCGTCGTCTACGACGAGGACGGCACGCGGGTGGCCGGCTCGGTGCCGCCGTCGCTGAAGAAGGTCTTCGCCGAGCTCTCCGAGGAGACCGCCACCCGGCAGGTCGACCTGGGTGACCACTACAGCGTGCTGGCCACGCCCTTCGACACCGACGCGGGCCAGGCCGTGCTCGTGGTCTCCGAGCCGAGGGCGCCGTACGAGTCGGAGGAGGGCGTCGCGTTCGTCGTCTCGGCGACGGCGGCCGTCGTCCTGGTGCTGCTGGCCGCGGGGGTGGCGGCCTGGGCGAGCGGCCGGGCCCTGGCCCCGGTGGCCGACATGGCGCGCACCGCGGAGAAGTGGAGCGAGCACGAGCTGCACCGCCGCTTCGACCTGGGCGCGCCGACCAACGAGATCCGGGCGCTCGGGCACACCCTCGACGCCCTGCTGGAGCGGGTCGCCCAGGCGATCCTGGCCGAGCAACGGCTCACCGCCGAGCTCGCGCACGAGCTCCGCACGCCGCTGACCAGCCTCCAGGTCACCGCCGAGCTGGCCGCGGCCCGCGACGACCTCGACGAGCAGCTGCGCGAGGACCTCGACGACATCCTGCTGGCCGCGCGCACGATGGGGGCCACCATCACCGTGCTCCTCGACGTCGCACGTGCCCAGGCGTCCGGCCTCGACGCCGTCGTGCCTGCACGGCAGGTGCTCGAGGAGGCGGTGCGCCGCTACGTCCTCACCGCCGCCACGACCCTGGACCTGCCCGACGGCCTCGTGCTCGACGTGCCGCACGAGCTGGCGGTCCGGGCGCTGGCACCGGTGCTGGCCAACGCGGACCGGCACGGCTCGCAGGTCGTGGTGACGGCGACGGTCGAGCCCGGCCGCGTGCACCTCGACGTCGCGGACGACGGCACCGGCGTCGACGCGGACGTGGCGGCCGACCTGTTCACGCCGGGGCGCTCCGGCAGCGGCGGAGCCGGCCTGGGCCTGCCGCTGGCGCGCCGCGTCGCCCGCTCGGCCGGCGGCGACGTGCTGCTCCGCCCGGGCCCGGACGGCACGGGGGAGCGCGGGGGATCGCCCACCGGTGCGGTGTTCCGCGTCACGCTGCCCGGCCGCGCGAGCGTGCGCGAGCCCTGAACCGACCGCCGCTCACCCGGGCGGTCAGGTGACGTGCAGGCTCGGCGAGGCAGGTTCGAGGGGTGACGACGACCAGCACGGAAGCACGCAGACCGGCCACGGGCGGGACGCGCACGACCCGCGCCGTCGCCGTCGTCCCCACCTACCAGGAGGCCGCGACCGTCGACACCGTGCTCGACCGGCTGCTCGGCCTCGACCTGCCCGACGGCACCAGCCTGGACGTGCTCGTCGTCGACGACTCCAGCCCCGACGGCACCGGCGACCGAGTGCTGGCCCGGGCGGCCGTCGACGACCGCGTCCGGCTGCTCTCCCGCACCGGCCGCGAGGGTCTGGGCGCGGCCTACCGGGCCGGGTTCGCGGCGGCGCTGGAGGCCGGCTACGACGCCGTCGTCCAGCTCGACGCCGACGGCTCGCACCCGGCCGCGGCCGTGCCCGCGATGCTCGCCCGCCTGGCCGCGGGTGAGGCGGACGTCGTCATCGGCTCCCGCTACGTCGCCGGCGGCGGGACCGAGGGCTGGCCGTGGCAGCGTCGTGCGCTGTCGGGGGCCGCCAACCTCTACGCGCGCGGCGTGCTGCGCCTGCGCACGCACGACGCCACGGCCGGCTTCCGCGCCTGGACGGCCGACGCCGTCCGCCGCACCGGCGTGCTGACCAGCCGCGCCGACGGCTACGGCTTCCAGGTCGAGAACACCTGGCACGCCGAACGGGCCGGCCTGCGGGTGCTCGAGCACCCGATCACCTTCGTCGACCGCACCGAGGGCGACTCCAAGATGAGCACTCGCACGGCGCTCGAGGCCGTCCGGCTGATCGCCGGTTGGGGCGCGGCGTCCGTGCCCGTGCCGGTGTGGGTGGGCGTGCTCGCGGTGCTCACGGCCCTGGCCCGCCTGCCGTTCCTGACCACCGCCCTCACCTCCGACGAGGGCGGGTTCCTCATGGTCGCGGCCCAGTGGTCGCCGGGCTCCTCGCTCTACGGCGACTACTGGGTCGACCGGCCTCCGCTGATCGTCGCGATCTTCGGGCTCGCCCACCTGCTCGGCACGGCCGGCGGCCTGCTGGGGGAGACGATCGCCCTCCGACTGCTCGGCCTCGTCTGGGCCGCAGCCGCCGTCGTCCTCGCCGGCGCGCTGGGGGCAGCGCTGGCGCGGCGGTCTCGAGGCTCGGCCGTGGCCGGCCTCGCACCTCGACCACCGGAGACGGGCGAGGAGCCTCGAGACCGCCGCGCCGGCACGGCCCGGCTGCTGCCCCTGCTCCTGGCCACGCTGACGGCCGCGCTCGTGACCAGCCCCCTGTTCGGTGCCGACCAGGTCGACGGCGAGCTGCTCGCCCTGCCGTTCCTCCTGGCGGGCCTGCTGGCCGTCGTCCGCACCTGGAGCGCCCGGTCGCGGACGACGTCGGTCGGCTGGTGGGCGCTGGCGGGCGTCTGCGCCGTCGCCGCGCCGGCGGTGAAGCAGAACATGCTGGGCGTCGCCCTGGCCGCCGCGGTCTCCCTCCTCGTCCTGGCCTCCCGCGGCCACCGGCGTGCGGCGCTGCGCGGGCTGCTGGCCTGCGGCGCGGCCCTCCTGGTGACCCTCGGGGCGCTGCTGGCCGTCGCGGCCTGGCGCGGCACCGACCCCGCCGGCCTGTGGGAGGCCGTGGTCACGTTCCGGCTGCAGGCGTCCGCCGTCATCTCCTCCTCGGCCTCGTCGGCCACCCCGGCCCGCGCGCGGGCGCTGCTGCTGGCAGCGGTCGCCAGCGGAGCGGTGCTGCTGCCGCTGCTGGCCGTGGCGGCGAGCGCGACGTCCCGGGTGCGCCCCGTTCGGGGAGGCGTGCCGCTGGGCCTGCTCGCGCTGGTGGTGACGGGCTGGGAGACGCTCGGCGTGCTGCTCGGCGGCAGCTACTGGCACCACTACCTGGTCGGGACGATCCCGGGGCTGCTGCTGTGCGCGGCCGTGGTCGTCGAGCAGCGGCCGCAGGTCCAGGAGTCGGGATGGGCACGGCGCGCCCTCGTGGGCGTGGTCGCCTACGCCGCCGTGGTGACCATGGTGGCGCTGCCGATCGCGACGGTGATGACGCACCGACCCACCTCGGAGACGGCCGTGACCGCTTACCTCGCGGCGCACGCCCGCCCGGGGGACACCGGTGTCACCGCCTTCGGCGACCCGCAGCTGCTGCACGGCGTCGGGCTCACCAGTCCGTACGAGGAGCTGTGGAGCCTGCCGGCGCGGGTGCGCGACCCCGGGCTGACCGAGCTGACCGCCGTCCTGCGCGACGACAGCCCGACCTGGGTCGTGACCACCGGGACCGACATCGCGACCTGGGGCGTGGACGCCACCACTGCCGACAGGGTCCTGGCCTCCCGCTACCGGCTGGTCGACACCGAGGGCGACTGGTCCGTGTACCGGCTCGACGGCTGACCTCCGCTCAGGTGCACCGACGTAGGCTCGCAGCACGACTGCAGGCGTCCGGTTCATCCTTGATCCTGGTCCGGCAGCAACCACGAGGTGGTGGCGAGTGACCTCGCAGCCCGATCCCGTCCGTCTGGTCCTGCACGAGGGGACGCCCTCACGAGCGACGGGAGTGTGGTGGCCCTCCGGTCGCTCGCTGGCCGAGGCGCTCCCGGACCTGTTCGACCAGTGGCCCGAGGACGGCAGTCGCATCGTCCGCGTGCTCTTCTCACCCCCTGACTGGGACGACCGGCCGCGGTCGGTACCCATCCGCGGCGGACGCGTGAAGACGGGGTGCTTCCCCATGGACGACACGCGCACGCTCGTGGTCACCACTCTCGAGGGCCGGCGCTACCACCTGCGCGTGGTGCCGCCCGACGCCTCGCCCGCCGAGGCAGCAGCCAGCATGACCACCTCGGCGGTCTGAGCGACGGGTCGGACACGCCGGGTCGCCTCGCCGGCACCCGTTGTTCACCCGGTTGCGCCAGGATCCTCCGCGTCCGTGACGCTCGCGGACGCGGAGAGGGGACAGGTGACCGAGGAGCAGGCCGCGCACAGGAGCACGGGCGGGACGACGGGCGACCCACTGCGCGCCGGCGACCGCGCCCCCGCGACCCGGACCCTGATCGACGTCCTGCACGCCACCACGGCGGGTGCCCCCGACGCCGTCGCGCTCCACGCCGGCACCGAGCAGCTCACCTACGCCGAGATGATGGAGGCCGCGACCACGCTGGCCGAGGAGCTGGCCGGGCTCGGCATCGGACCCGGCGACAAGGTCGGCGTCCGCGTGCCGAGTGGCACCACCGACCTCTACCTCGCGATCGTCGGCACCCTGCTCGCCGGAGCCGCCTACGTGCCGGTCGACGTCGACGACCCCGACGAGCGCGCCCGCCTGGTGTTCGGCGAGGCCAGGGTCGCGGGGATCATCGGTGCCGACCTGCAGGTCGAGGTCCGCGACGCCGCCGGCCGCGAGCCGCGCGAGCGTGTCGACCCCATGCCCGAGGACGACGCCTGGGTCATCTTCACCTCCGGCTCCACCGGCACCCCCAAGGGCGTCGCCGTCCGGCACCGCAACGCCGCCGCCTTCGTGGACGCCGAGGCGCACCTGTTCCTCCAGGACGCACCGCTCGGCCCCGACGACCGGGTGATGGCCGGCCTCTCGGTCGCCTTCGACGCCTCCTGCGAGGAGATGTGGCTGGCCTGGCGCTACGGCGGCACCCTCGTGCCCGCACCCCGCGCGCTGGTGAAGTCGGGCATGGACGTCGGCCCCTGGCTGGTCGCCAACGACATCACCGTCGTCTCCACCGTGCCCACGCTCGTCAGCCTGTGGCCCGACGAGGCGTTGGAGAAGGTCCGCCTGCTCATCACCGGCGGCGAGGCGTTCCCCGCTCAGCTCGCCGGGCGGCTCGTGCGCCCCGGACGCGAGGTGTGGAACACCTACGGCCCCACCGAGGCGACCGTCGTCGCGTGCGGCGCGCTGGTGGAGGCCGAGGGCCCGATCCGCATCGGCCTGCCCCTGGACGGCTGGGACCTCGCCGTCGTCGACAAGGACGGCCACGAGGTCGCCGAGGGGGAGACGGGCGAGCTGATCATCGGCGGCGTCGGCCTCGCCCGCTACCTCGACCCGGCCAAGGACGCCGAGAAGTACGCCCCGATGCCGAGCCTCGGCTGGGACCGGGCCTACCGCTCGGGCGACCTGGTGGTGAAGGACTCCACCGGTCTGCTGTTCGGCGGCCGCGCCGACGACCAGGTCAAGCTCGGCGGACGCCGGATCGAGCTGGGCGAGATCGACGCCGCGCTGCTCGCCCAGACCGGCGTGCTCGGCGCTGCCGCGGCCGTGCGTCGCTCCAAGGCCGGCAACCAGCTGCTGGTGGGCTACGTCGTCGTGGACGAGCGGTTCGACGCCGCGTCCGCCCTCGAGCGCCTGCGCGCCGCGCTGCCCGCCGCCCTCGTGCCCCGCCTGGCCCAGGTCGACGACCTGCCCACCCGCACCTCCGGCAAGGTCGACCGCGACGCGTTGCCGTGGCCGCTCGAGCGCCGGGCGGGGGCGTCCGAGGGCGCCGCGGGCGACCTGGAGGGGACCGCCGCTCGTGTGGCCGAGGTCTTCGCCGACGTGCTCGGTGCCGGGCCGGAACGCGGCACCGACGACTTCTTCGACCTCGGAGGAGGCTCGCTGGCCGCGGCCCAGGTGATCGGCCTGCTGCGCCGCGAGCACCCCGAGATCACGGTCGGCGACCTCTACGACCACCCGACGGTCGCCGGCCTGGCCGGATACCTGGACTCCCTGGCCAGCCCCGCCAACCTGGCCGACCGCGACGTGCCGCCGATCCCGCGCAAGACCCAGGCCGGGCAGGTGGCGGCCCTCGTCGGCCTCCGCGCGCTGGCCGCCCCGCGCTACCTCACCTGGACGCTGCTCGCCGCCGCGGCCGGCCACATGCTGGGCGTGACGGCGCTGCCGCTCGCGCCGTGGTGGCTGCTGGTCGTCGGCACGCTGGTCTTCCTGACCCCGCCCGGCCGGATGCTCCTCGGCGCCGGCCTGGCCCGGCTCCTGCTGCGGGGCGTCGCGCCCGGCCGCTACCCGCGCGGCGGCCAGGTGCACCTGCGGCTGTGGGTCGCCGAGCGCGCCGTCGACCAGGTCGGCGCCACCGCGCTCACCGGCGCCCCCTTCATGACCTGGTACGCCCGGCTGCTGGGCGCCCGGGTCGGCAAGGACGTCGACCTGCACTCCCTGCCTCCCGTGACCGGCTTCCTCACCCTCGGCAAGGGCGCCTCCATCGAGCCGGAGGTCGACCTGACCGGCGCGTGGATCGACGGCGACGTCCTGCACCTCGGCGACGTGCGCGTGGGCAAGCGGGCCCGGGTCGGCACCCGCTCCAGCCTCCTGCCGGGGGCGGACGTCGGGGAGGAGGCCGAGATCGCGCCCGGCTCCGCCGTGTTCGGTCGCGTGCCGGTCGGGGAGTACTGGTCCGGGGCTCCCGCGGTGAAGATGCGCAAGCGTGCCCGCGGCCCGTGGGACAACCGACCGTCCTCCAGCCGCGCCTGGGTCGCCGCGTACGGCGCGGCCGGCCTGCTCATCGGGCTGCTGCCCGCCGCGGCCGTGGCGGTCGCGGGGCTCGTCGTGCTGCCGCTCTCCGGTGCCCGCGACGCCGCCACCACCGGCGCGGCGCTCAGCGCGCTGCTGGCGTGGCTGGTGCCGGGCGCGCTGCTCGGCGTCGTCCTGCTCGCCCTCGGGGTGCTGGTGCTGGTCCGGGCGTGTGGCGCCGGCCTGGCCGCCGGCGTCCACCCGGTGCGCAGCAGTGCGGCGCTGCGGGTGTGGGCGACCGTCCGCGTCCTCGACGAGGCCCGCACCTGGCTCTTCCCGCTGTACTCCAGCCAGCTCACGCCGGCGTGGCTGCGCCTGCTCGGCGCCCGCGTCGGCGAGGACGTGGAGGCCTCCACGGTGCTGATGGTGCCCGCGATGACCTCCGTGGGCGACGGGGCGTTCCTGGCCGACGACACCCTCATCGGCGGCTACGAGCTGGGCGGTGGCTGGCTGCGCGTGGAGCGGGTGAAGGTCGGCAAGCGCGGCTTCGTCGGCAACTCCGGCATGGCCGCGCCCGGCCGCAAGGTGCCCAAGCACAGCCTGGTCGCCGTGCTCTCGGCGGCGCCGCAGCGCAAGGCAGCGAGGAAGGGGGAGTCCTGGGTCGGCAGCCCGCCGGCGCCGCTGCGCCGGGCCGCCGAGGAGGCGGACGACTCCCGCACCTACGCGCCCGCGCGGTCTCTGAAGGTCGCCCGCGGCTGCTGGGAGGCCGCCCGCGTCGTCCCGGTGCTGCTCGGGGTCGGCCTGCACGCGGGCGTGGCCGCGGCGGCGCTGCTGGCGTGGGGGGCAGGCGGACCCCTGGTGGGACCCCTGCTGGCTCTCCTGACGACCGTCGGCGCCCTGCTCGCGGCGGGCATGCTCGCCGCTGCCGCGGCGACGGCCGCGAAGTGGCTGCTCGTGGGCCGCCACCGCGTCGGGACGCACCCGCTGTGGAGCTCCTTCGTGTGGCGCAACGAGCTGGCCGACACGTTCGTGGAGTCCGTGGCGGCGCCGTGGTTCGCGCGGCTGGCCACGGGCAGCCCGCTCCTCACGCTGTGGTTCCGCTCCCTGGGCACCACCGTCGGCCGCGGCGTGTGGTGCGAGACCTACTGGCTGCCCGAGACCGACCTGGTCACGCTCGGTGACGGGGCGGTCGTCAACGCCGGCACCGTGGTGCAGACGCACCTCTTCCACGACCGCGTGCTCGCGTGCGACACCGTGACCCTCGCGGCCGGCGCCACGCTGGGCCCGAACTCCGTCATCCTGCCCGCGGCCGCGATCGGGCGACACGCTACGGTCGGCCCCGTGTCGCTGGTGATGAGGGGCGAGAGCCTGCCTGACAAGACGGTGTGGATCGGCAATCCCATCGGCCCCTGGGTCGTGTCATGAGGGTCGTGTCGTGATGGGTCTGCCCACCGCCGACGACTACCTGCCCGGCCACGGTGACCGCTCCTTCTCGGTGCGCCACTACGACCTGGAGCTGACCTACGCGGTCGAGACGAACCGGCTCGAGGGCCGAGCGACGCTCGAGGTCGAGGTCCTGGAGAGCACCGACCGGCTCGTCCTCGACCTGGCCCACCTGTCCCCGCAGAAGGTGCGGGTGGCGCCGGGCCGGCCGAGCGAGAGGGGCCCCCGCAGGAGGACGGCGCCGGCGACCAAGGTGGGGCTGAAGAAGTTCTCCACCCGGTCGCACCGCCTCGTCCTGGCGCTGGACGACGAGGCCGAGCCCGGCACCCGGCTCACCGTCACCGTCGGCTACTCCGGTCATCCCAAGCCCCTGGTCACGCGGCACCTCGGTGACGCGGGCTGGGAGGAGCTGACCGACGGCGTCATCGTGGCCGCGCAGCCGCACGGCTCGCCCACGTGGTTCCCGTGCAACGACCGCCCCGACGACAAGGCCACCTACCGGCTCGCGCTCACCGTGACGGCGGGGTACCGCGTCGAGGCGAACGGTGAGCTGGCCAAGCACACGCGTCGCGGCTCTTCGGAGACCTGGGTGTGGGAGCAGAAGCAGCCCATGGCCACCTACCTCGCCACCGTGCAGGTCGGCCGCTACCGGGACTGGAGGCTCCCCGGCAAGCCCGCCTCCGGGGTGCCCGTCAAGGTCGTCGCGGGAGACCTGGACCGCGCCGCCTTCGGGGACGCCTTCGGCCGCCAGCACGAGATGGTGGACGTCTTCGAGGAGCACTTCGGGCCGTACCCGTTCGACTCCTACCGGGTCGTGGTCACCGACGACGACCTGGAGATCCCGCTGGAGTCCCAGACGCTCTCCACGTTCGGTCGCAACCTCGTCCGCGGTGACTGGGACGCCACCCGGCTGATCGCCCACGAGCTGGCGCACCAGTGGTTCGGCAACGCCGTGACGCTGCGGGACTGGAAGGACATCTGGCTGCACGAGGGTTTTGCCTGCTACTCGGAGTGGGTGTGGTCGGAGGCCTCCGGCGGCCCCACCGCCGCCCAGCAGGCCGCCCGCTACTACGGCGGCCTGGAGGAGAAGCCCGAGGACCTGCTGCTCGTCGACCCCGGCCCGGACCTGATGTTCGACGACCGGGTCTACAAGCGCGGCGCGCTGACCCTGCACGCCCTGCGGGTGGAGGTCGGCGACAAGCGGTTCTTCGCGATGCTCCGCGCCTGGGTCAAGGACTTCGCCGGTGCCTCGGTGACCACCGAGGACTTCCTCGCCCACGCGAGCAAGGAGACGGGCGTCAACGCCTCCGTCCTGCTACGGCCCTGGCTGCACGAGACGGACCTCCCGCCCTTCCCCCAGTAGCTGGAGACCGGTGATCGAGGTGCGAGGAGCGTCAGTGACGAGCCTCGAGATCCCCGCACCCGACGGCGGCCCGCGCCCGATCACTGTCGAGGTCCGCGCCCTGACGCTGCCCGGGACCCCGCGCGCCGGGATGCGGACGGCGGCGGGGGAGGCCTGGCCGGGTCTGCTTCGGCTGTGCCCGCACTGCGGGTCAGGCGCTCACGGCCGCCCGCGGCACCCCGACGGCCGGCTCTGCTCCCTGACCTACGCGCCCGGCCTCGCGCTGCTGGCCACGGCCGAGGACGGCCGAGCGGTGGGCATCGACGTCGAGCCGGACGACGCCTCGGCGCCGGACCTGCCCGGGATCGGCTCGTTGGCCGACTGGGTGCGGCTCGAGGCCGTCCTTAAGGCGACCGGCGAGGGCCTGCGACGCGACCCTGCCGCGGTGCCGGCGTCGCTCGGGTGGGCCGCCGACGTCCCCCTGCCCGGGTACGTGGCCAGGGTCGTCCTCTTGGACGCGGTGCCCCGGGTGCGGCTCGTGCCGGCGGCGGATTAGCCGCTCGCGCCGCCCGTGAGGCCGGTGTCGAGCCGCGCAAAGCGCCGCTCACCGCAGCCGACCTCGCCCGCAACGTGCGGCGGCGAGGGTGCGGGCACCGGGCCGGACGGTCCCGGCGTCCCCACCTCGCAAGGAGCACATCCATGTTTCACCTCGGCTGGTTCCTCGACGGCTTCCGTGTGCCGTCGTGGAACCGGGAGTGGTCCGGCACCTCCGACACCGCCTGGCTCGACGGCGGCTTCTACGTCGACCTCGCCCGCACGCTCGAGCGCGGCCGATTCGACTACCTGATGATCGAGGACAGCAACTACGTCCCCGACGTCTACGGCGGCTCGATGGACGTCTACCTCAAGTGGGGCCAGCGCGCGCCCAAGCACGACCCGACGGTGCTCGCGACCCTGGTGGGCGCGGCGACGCAGCACCTCGGCGTCATCGCCACGGTGGCGACCTCGGAGGTCGAGCCGTTCCGGCTCGCGCGGCTGATGCAGACCCTCGACCACACCACGCACGGCCGGATCGGCTGGAACGTCGTCACCGGCTCCAACGACCGGGCGGCGCAGAACTTCGGCCACGACGGCCAGGCCCGCCACGACGACCGCTACGACATGGCCGACGACTTCATCGCCGCGGTTCGGGCGCTGTGGGACTCCTGGGGCGAGGACGCCGTCGTGATGGACCGCGAGTCCGGGGTCTACGTCGACGCCTCGCAGCTCAGCGTGCCCGAGCACGACGGCCCGCACTACCGCACGCGGGGGCCGCTCAACACGATCCCGGGGCCGCAGGGCCACCCGGTGCTGGTGCAGGCCGGCGTCTCCCCGCGCGGGCAGCGGTTCTCGGCCAAGCACGCCGACACGATCATCGCCACCGGCTCGAGCATCGCCGACATGAAGCGCCTGCGCGAGAGCATCCGGGCGCACGCGGCCGACCAGGGGCGCGACCCCGACGACATCAAGGTGATGTTCCTGGTCGAGCCGATCCTGGGGGAGTCCGACACCATCGCCCGGGAGAAGGCGCGCCTGGCCGTCGAGGAGCGGGACCGGTTCATCGACTTCGGCCTCTCCAGCCTCGCCAGCGTCACGACCACCGACTTCTCGCAGTTCGACCTCGACGAGCCACTGCCCGAGGACCTCACCACCAACGGCCACCAGGGCCAGCTCCACGACATGGTGAGCTCGCGCCGTCCGCTGCGTGAGCTGGCCGTCGGCGCGTGGGCGGGTGCGGACGAGGCGGAGCTGGTCGGCACGCCCGAGCACGTCGCCGAGAAGATGGCCTGGATGATGCAGGAGATCGGCGGGGACGGGTTCCTGCTGACCTCGCTGACCCCGACGCGGCACTACCTCGACGAGGTCGTCGACGGCCTGGTGCCCGCCCTCCAGCGGCGGGGCGTGGTGCGCAGCGAGTACGCGCAGCCGACGTTGCGGGGGACGCTGCGGGAGTTCTGAACCGCTCGGGTCCCGGGCCGGGGCGGCGTCGGGGTGAACTCTCGTTTGCGCTGCTCGTCCAGGGTGTCCTCGCCCCTCTGACCTGCGCCGAGGCCTGGCTGGGCGCTGATCGCGCCGCGCCGCGCGCACCCGGCCCGCCCCGCCTCCGCGCCCGTCCGGCGTCGGCGGCGGGGCGGACGTCGCCGGCGGACCGAGCCCGAAACACGACTCGTGCAGGCTGTGCCGGTGCCCGTCGTCCTCGCCTGCTTCGTGACCCTGCTGCTGTCCAACATGGCCAGCCCCGTCTACCCGCTGTGGCAGGCGGAGATGGGCTTCGACGAGGGCGTCATCAACCTGCTCTTCGCCGTGTACCCCGTCGGCGTCCTCGCGGCGCTGCTGACCGTGCGGGCGCTGGGCCGCCGGGTCGACGCCGAGCGTCTGCTGCCCCTGGCCTGCACCCTGGGACTCCTCTCCTCAGCGGGGTTCCTGGTGGCGTCCGGGCCGTGGCTGCTGGGCGTGGCCCGGCTGGTCTGCGGCCTCTCGGTCGGGCTGGTGCTCTCCTGCGGTGCCTCGGCGATGACCGGGCGGCTCGAGGCGCGGGGCGTCCCCCGGGCGCCACGGGTCGCGGGACTGATCCTGTCGGCCGGGTTCGCCTGCGGGTCGATCGTGGCGGGCCTGCTGGCCGACCACGCGCCGGCCCCGACGCGGCTGGTGTTCGCCGTCGAGGCGGTCGGCCTGGTCGCGGTGCTCGCCCTGCTGCTGGGGGAGCGGGCGTGGGTCGGACGCCGCCTCGTCGCAGCCCCGGCCCCCTCCCATGGGTCCACCGGGCCCGCTGACGTGGAGGAGGAGCCCGCGCCCGCCGGGCCGCCGATGGTGCCCGAGCACCTGCGCCGCACCGCGCTGCTCATGGGCGTCGCGGTGATGATCTCGTGCGGCGTGGCCGCTGCGGTGTTCCAGTCGATCGGCTCGGCCTACCTGCGCGACCTGCTCGGCGACGACAGTGCGACCGTCGCCGGCCTGCTCGTGTTCATCGTCTTCGCCGGGGCCTTCACCGGCCAGCTGGTGCTGGCGGGGGCACCGACCATGGCGCAGGCGTGGACGGCGCTGGGCTGCGGCTTCGGCGGCGCGGTCCTGCTGCTGGTGGGAGTGTTGACCGACCAGGTCGTGCCCCTGTTCGTCGCGGCGGTCGGTGCCGGTGCGGCCCAGGGCCTGAGCCAGTCGGTCGCGCTGACGACCGCGCGGCGCACCTGCGACCTCACGCGGCTCACCGGCGTCCTGGCCGTCTTCAACATCCTGGGCTACGGCACCGCGGGCCTGACGATCGCGCTCAGCTCGCCGCTGGTCACCGAGGCCGGGGCGGCCGCGGGCATCCTGGTGATCGCCTCGGGGGTCGCCGTCGCGACGGCGCTGGCCTCCGGCGTGCTGCTGCGCTGGCGCGGTGCGCTCTCGGAGGCCGTGGTCCTCCCGGCTCCCGTCACGGGCGGGAACGTGGGCGCGGCGGGCGTGACGGGCGGCGCCGCCGTGCGCTGAGATCGGTGCCGTGCAGACCGACGCCGTGAAGGTCGATCCGAAGAGCGTCCGCGCCGACCTCTACCGCCCTCGCGCCGGTCGCTGGGCGGAGGTGGACGTGCCGCCGCTGCGCTACCTCGCGGTCGACGGCCACGGCGACCCCAACACCGCCCCTGCGTACGCGGTGGCCGTCGGGGCGCTCCACACGCTGGCCTACGCGACCAAGTTCGCGCTGCGCGAGGCGACCGGGCTCGACGCGGTCGTCGCGCCGCTCGAAGGCCTGTGGACCAGCGCCGACCCCACGGCCTTCACCGGACGCCGCAAGGACGAGTGGGACTGGACGATGCTGATCGCCCTGCCCGACCCGACGTTGATCGGACCGGCGCTGATCGGACAGGCACGTGTCGGCGCGGGGGTCACCACCGACGACGTGGACGCCGCCCTCGACCGTGCTCGCACGACGGCCGCGACCCGCAAGCCCGACGTGCCCACCGGCGACGTCCGGGTGCTCACCCTGGACGAGGGACGCTGCCTCCAGACCCTGCACGTCGGGCCCTACGACGAGGAGGGACCGACGCTGGCACTGCTCCACGACGAGGTGATGCCCGAGGCCGGGCTGACCTGGAACGGCCCGCACCACGAGGTCTACCTGGGTGACCCGCGGCGCACGGCGCCCGCGCGGCTGCGCACGGTGCTCCGGCAGCCCGTCCGCGCGGCGACTGGTCAGGCGGAGCATCCCTCCCCGAGGATCGGCTCGTGACGACTGATCTCGGAGCGCAGGCCGACGAGGAGCTGCGCGCGCAGGTGCAGCGCCGGACGCTGCGCGTGGTCGTGGCCGGGCAGGTGCTCGGCGGCGCCGGGCTCGCGGCCGGCGTCACCGTGGGCGCGCTGCTGGCGCAGGAGATGCTCGGCAGCGAGAACCTGGCCGGCATCCCGACGGCACTGTTCACGCTGGGCAGCGCCGGCGCGGCCTACGGCGTGGGCCGGGTCAGCCAGCGCGCCGGGCGGCGCGTGGGCCTCGGGCTCGGCTTCGGCCTCGGCAGCCTCGGCGCCACCGGGGTGGTGGCGGCCGCGGCCACCGGGTGGGTCCCGCTGCTGCTGGTCGCGCTGGTGGTCTACGGCTCGGGCACCGCCACCAACCTCCAGGCCCGGTACGCGGGCACGGACCTCGCGACGCCGACGTCCCGGGGGCGCGCGATCAGCGTCGCCCTCGTGGCCACCACCGTCGGCGCCGTCGCGGGGCCGAACCTCGTCGAGCCGCTGGGGCGGCTGGCCGTGGCGCTCGGTCTGCCGTCGCTGGCCGGGCCGTTCCTGCTCGGTGGCGTCGCGTACGCGGCGGCGGGCCTCGTCCTGGTCACGCTGCTGCGCCCGGACCCGCTCCTGCTGGCCCGCAGCCTCGAGGTGGCCACTTCCGGGGCGGACGCCGTGCCGGTGGACGACGCCGAGCGGCCCGGTCGCGGGGCCTGGGTGGGCGCCACGATCATGGTCGTGACCCAGATGGCGATGGTCGCGGTGATGACGATGACCCCGGTGCACATGCGCGCCCACCACCACGACCTCGGGCAGGTCGGGCTCGTCATCGGGCTGCACATCGCCGCCATGTACCTGCCGTCGCTGGTGACGGGGAGCCTGGTCGACCGGGTGGGCCGCACGCCCGTGGCCGCGGGCGCCGGGCTGGTGCTGCTCGCCGCCGGGCTCGTCGCCGCGCTCGCGCCGGGCGACTCGCTCGCCCTCCTCGTCCTGGCCCTGGTGCTGCTGGGGCTCGGCTGGAACCTCGGCCTCATCTCCGGCACCGCCCTCGTCGTCGACGCCACCACCCCCGCCAACCGGGGGCGGACGCAGGGCAGCATCGACGTGCTCGTGGCGCTGTCCGGGGCCGGGGGAGGACTGGCCTCCGGCGTGGTGATGGGAGCCGCCGGCTACGCCGTGCTGGCCCTGGCGGCCGGGCTGCTCTCGCTGGCGCTGGTGCCCGTCCTGTGGCTGGCGGGTGGACGAGCCCGCGGCTGAGGACGCACCCAGGGGCGGTGACCGGGGTCACAGGACGGCGGCTAGGGTGAGGACGCGGTTGACGGACGTCGGCCGCTGCTCGTCCACCCGGAGTCTGCTCGGAGGCCCCTGATGTCGTCGTTGTGGTTGTTGATCGTGGGGCTCGCCATGCTGGCGGGCGGCTACCTGCTCTACTCGCGCTTCCTCGCGGGGCGCGTCTACCGGCTCGACCCGGAGTTCACCACCCCGGCGCACGAGCTGCGCGACGGCGTGGACTTCGTGCCGACCAACAAGTACGTGCTGTGGGGCCACCACTTCACGTCGGTCGCCGGCGCGGCGCCCATCGTCGGCCCGGCGGTCGCGGTCATCTGGGGCTGGCTGCCGGCGTTCCTCTGGGTCACGCTCGGCACCGTCTTCTTCGCCGGCATGCACGACCTGGGCGCCCTGTGGGCCTCGGTCCGCAACCGCGGCCGCTCCATGGGCATGCTCTCGGGCCGCTACATCGGCGCGCGGGGCCGCAACCTTTTCCTGGTCGTGATCTACCTGCTGCTGCTCATGGTCGTCGCGGCGTTCGCCGTGGTGATCAAGAACCTGCTGCTCTCCACACCGTCCGCGGTGATCCCCGCGTGGGGCGCGATCGTGGTGGCCCTCGTGGTCGGCCAGATGATCTACCGCTGGGGCGTGAGCCTGCTGCTCACCACCGTGCTCGGCGTGGCCGCCCTGTACGGCCTCATCCTGCTCGGCGACGCCTACCCGATCACGCTGCCGGACCCGGTCCTCGGCATGTCGCCGGCCACCTTCTGGATCCTCACGCTGTTCGTCTACGCCGGCATCGCCTCGCTGCTGCCGGTGTGGGTGCTGCTCCAGCCGCGCGACTACATCAACGGCGTGCAGCTGTTCGTCGGCCTGGCGATCCTCTACGGCGCCACCCTGCTCAGCGCCCCCGACGTCGTGGCGCCGGCCGTGAACGACCAGGTGCCCGCCGGCACGCCGGGCCTGCTGCCGCTGCTGTTCGTCACCATCGCCTGCGGCGCCATCTCCGGCTTCCACGGCATGGTCTCCTCCGGCACCAGCTCCAAGCAGCTGGACGGCGAGACCGACGCCCGGTTCGTCGGCTACTTCGGCGCGGTGGGCGAGGGCCTGCTCGCGCTCGGCGCGATCATCGCGGCCACGGCCGGCTACGCCACGCTCGCGGACTGGCAGGCCGTCTACACCGCGTTCAACGAGGGCGGGGTGGCCGCGTTCGTGCAGGGCGGCGGCAGCATCATCAACGCCGGCCTCGGCATCCCTGCCTCGCTCTCGGCCACGATCCTGGCCACCATGGCCGTCCTCTTCGCGGCCACGACGATGGACACCGGCGTCCGCCTCCAGCGGTTCGTGGTGCAGGAGATCGGCGAGGTGCTCGGCCTGCGCGTGGGCAAGTACCTGGCCACCGGCATCGTGCTCGTCATCGCCGTCGGCCTCACCTTCAGCGCCGGCGCGGGCGGGGACGGCGGCATGCGGATCTGGCCGCTGTTCGGCACCACCAACCAGCTGCTGGCCTCGCTGACGCTGGCGATCGTCGCGGTCATGCTGATGCGCAAGGGCCGCAACCCGCTGCCCGCCCTCGTGCCGCTCGCCTTCGTCTTCGTGATGGCGTTCTGGGCCGCGATCCTCCAGCTGGGCACGCTCCGGGACTCCGGGGACTGGCTGCTGCTGGGCATCGACGTGGTGATCATCCTCGCGGCGGTCTGGGTCGGCCTCGAGGCCGTGCTGGCGATGCGGGACGCCCGCCGTCGTCCGGTCGAGACGGACGAGGACGACCGCCGCGCCCTGGAGGACGTCGGCTCGTGACCGGCCCGGCCGCCCGCCTGCGCGAGCGCTGGGCCGCCGTCCGGGCCGGGCTGGAGGAGTTCTACGCGGGGCCGTACCGCACCACGATGCGCCGCGCGCGCCGCGAGGAGGACGACCTGTTCCTCCTCGTGGTGCTCGCGGAGGCCCTCGGCGTGCCCGACCCGGCCGCCTACTACTCCGCCGAGGTGCTGCCAGCGACCCTGCCGGAGCTCCACGCCTGGCACCGGCGGATGGGCATGGAGGCCTCACCGCTCGACCACGTGGGGTGCTGCTGATGGCCGGGGCACGCCGGCCCGCCGCGTCCTCCCCGGCCGTGCTGCTCGTCGTGGGCAAGGGCGGTGTCGGCAAGACCTCGCTGGCCTGCGCGTCCGCGCTCGCCCGGGCCCGCGCCGGAGCCCGCGTGCTGCTGGTCTCCACCGACCCCGCCCACAACCTCGGCCACGCCTGGGGCGCGGAGCTCGGTGACGAGCCCCGCCGGGTGGCCGACTGTGGCGCCGGGCACGTGGACGCGGTGGAGATCGACCCGGCCGCCACCGTCGACGCGCACCTCGCGGCCGTGCGCGGCAGGCTGCGTCGCCTGCTGCCCGAGCGGATGCACGGGCCGGCCGACCGGCACCTCGAGCAGGCCAGGCACGCACCGGGCACCCACGAGGCCGCGGTGCTCGAGCGGCTCGCCGACGTCGTCACCAGCGGGCTGCGCACCCACGACGCCGTGGTGGTCGACACCGCCCCCACCGGGCACACCCTGCGGCTCATGGCGCTGCCGGAGCGGCTGACCACCTGGACCGAGTCGCTGCTGGCCAACCGGGACCGCTCCGAGCGGTTCGGTGCCGCGCTGCGCGGCCTGGGCGGGGGCGACCGCGCCACCGACCCCACGGCCGACCGCGACGCCGAGCTGCGGAGGGTGCTGCTGCGCCGCCGTGACCGGCTGGCGGGGCTGCGCGACGTCCTCGTCGACCCCGCGCGCTGCGGGGCCCGCCTCGTCCTCACCGCGGAGCGGCTGCCGGTGGCCGAGACGCTCGCGCTGCACGCGGAGCTGGGGGAGCTGGGCATCGCGGTGGACTCGGTGGTGGTCAATCGCCGCTCGCCGGACGACGGCGCGGTGCTGCGCGCCCGCCGCCAGGCCGAGGAGCGGTGGCTCGGCGAGCTCCTTGCCGGTCTGGGGCCCGCGGCCGCGTCGGTGCACGAGGTGCCTCTGCTGCCCGACGACCTGGTCGGCGAGAGCGGCCTCGGTCTCCTCGCCGACCTGCTCCCCGACCTGCTCCCCGACCCGCTCCCCGACGCGGGCGCGACCGGCCGGGCTCCCGCACGTCCGGGGAGCGACCACTGAACGACGACTGTCGGACATCCTCGACTACGGTGACCGGGACCACCCTCCCGCCCGTTCCACACAGCCTGCCCCCGCGTCCCCGGCGCGCCACCCCCCCCAGCTACAGGAGTGACCCACCCGTGAGCAGCACCCCCGTCGGCACGCCCTCCGGCTCGCCGGCCGACCAGCCCTCCGGCCACGCGCACGGCGAGGGCGGGCCGGCGCCCCGGTGGCGGCTGATCGGCCCCGGCCTGGTCGTCGCCGCGACCGGTGTCGGCGCCGCCGACCTCGTGGCCACGCTGGTCGCAGGCAGTCGGTACGGGTACGCCCTGCTCTGGACGGCCGTCGTCGGCGTCCTCCTCAAGATCGTGCTCGTCGAGGGTGCCGGGCGGTACAGCCTGCTGACCGGGCGGACGATCTTCCAGGGCTGGTCGAGCCTCGGTCGCTGGACCCACTGGTACTTCGGGCCGTACATCGTGGTCTGGGGCTTCGTCTACGGCGCGGCGGCCATGGCCGGCACGGGCCTGCCCCTGCACGCCCTGTTCCCGGCCGTGTCGGTGACCTGGTGGGGCATCGCCTCCGGCCTCGTCGGCGCCGCGCTGGTGCTGCTCGGGCGCTACGGGCTGTTCGAGAAGGTCTGCTCCGCGCTCGTCCTCTTCATGTTCGTCACCATGGTCGGCGCCGCGGTGCTGGCCGTGCCGAACGTCCCCGACATGGTCACCGGCCTGGTGCCGACGATCCCCGACGGCTCGCTCGTCTACGTGCTCGGCCTGGCCGGGGGAGTGGGCGGCACCATCACCCTGGCCGCCTACGGCTACTGGCTGCGCGAGAAGGGCTGGGCCACGCCCCGCTACCTGCGCGTGATGCGGGTCGACAACGTCACCGCCTACGTCGTGACGGGCATCTTCGTCATCGCCACGCTGGTCGTCGGCGCCGAGCTGCTGTACTCGGCCGGCATCGCGGTCTCCTCCGGCGACCAAGGCCTGCTCGACCTCGGCGACGTCATCAAGGAGCGCTACGGGACGGCGGCGGGCACGGTGTTCCTGGTCGGGTTCTGGTCCGCGGCCATGTCGTCGCTGATCGGCGTCTGGAACGGCGTCAGTCTGATGTTCGCCGACTTCGTGGGCCACGTCCGGGCCGAGCGCGCCGAGCGTGCCGGGGAGGCCGGCGTCGACCCGGACGCCCCGGCCTACCGCCTCGGCGGACGCTGGTACCGCCTCTACGTGCTCTGGCTGACCGTGCCCCCGATGGCCATGCTGTTCCTGGGCAAGCCGGTCTACCTGATCCTGGCCTACGGCGTGCTCGGCGCGGTCTTCATGCCGTTCCTGGCGGTCACGCTGCTGTGGCTGCTCAACACCCACCGCGTGCCGGCCGGTGCTCGCAACGGCTGGCTCTCGAACGCCGGGCTCGCGATCTGCGCGGCGCTGTTCGGCGTCCTGGCCCTCAACCAGCTGGCGGACCTGCTGCTGTAGCCGGGTGTGGCGCAGGTCGCGTCACCCCGGATTCGCTACTGAGAATCATTCTGATTATCGTCGTCAGCATGAAGACCTCCTCCTGGCGCCTCCTCGCCCTGCTCCCCGCCGGTGCGCTCGCCCTGACCTCGGTCGCCGCCTGCGGCAGCGAGAACAGCGACGCCGCTGATGACGGCACGATCTCGATCGTGGCCTCCACCAACGTCTACGGGAGCATCGCCTCGGCGATCGGCGGTGACGACGTCGAGGTCACCAGCATCATCGACTCCGCCAGCCAGGACCCCCACGAGTACGAGGCCACGACCTCCGACCTCGCCACGCTCTCCGGGGCCGACATCGTGATCGAGAACGGCGGCGGCTACGACTCCTTCGTCGACACCATGCTCGACTCGGTCGACACCGACCCGACCGTGCTCACCGCCGTCGACATCTCCGGCCTGCTCGACGAGGACTCCGACCACTCCGACGAGGAGCACGCGGACGAGGAGTCCGAGGACGGGCACGACCACGTCGAGGGCTTCAACGAGCACGTCTGGTACGACTTCCACACCGTCGAGGCCGTCGCCGAGGAGATCAACGAGCACCTCGCCGAGGTCGACCCCGACAACGCCTCCACCTACGAGGCCAACTACGAGGAGGTCGCCGCCCAGGTGGAGGACCTCTCCACCCAGGTCTCCGACCTGGCCTCCAGCACCGAGGGCCGTGGCGTCGCGATCACCGAGCCCGTCCCGCTCTACCTGCTCACCGAGGCCGGCCTGACCAACGAGACCCCGGACGAGTTCAGCGAGGCCGTCGAGGAGGGCACCGACGTGCCCCCGCGGGTGCTCGCCGAGACCCTCGCCCTGTTCGACGGTGACACCGACATCGCCGTGCTGGCCTACAACACCCAGGCCGCCGACGACACGACCGAGCAGGTCCAGCAGGCCGCCGAGGCCGCCGGCGTCCCGGTCGTCGACTTCAGCGAGACCCTGCCCGACGGCGTCGACGACTACGTGACCTGGATGCAGGACAACGTGGACGACCTCACCGCGGCGCTGGGCTGAGCCGCCCGGCCGGACGTGGCTGACCGCACGCCCGCCGTCCGGGCCCTCGGGTCGGACGTCGGGCGTGCACCGCGTTCCTGGCAGCATCACCCCCGGAAAGACCCCCCGGGACAGACCCCCGGGGAGGAATCCACCCCGCAGAGACGGAGTTACCCACCGACGTGACGGCAACGCACCCCACCCCCCACGCGCACCGCGGCGACCCCGTGCTCAGCCTGCGCGACGCAGAGCTGACCCTCGGTGGGCGCACCCTGTGGTCCGGCCTCGACCTCGACGTCCACCCCGGCGAGTTCATCACCGTGCTGGGCGCCAACGGTGCCGGCAAGTCCTCGCTGCTCAAGGCCGTCCTCGGGCTCGTGGGGCTCAGCGGTGGGGAGGCACGCTTCCAGGGCGAGCCGGTGCGCCGCGGTGACCGCCGCATGGCCTACGTGCCGCAGCAGCGGGTCTTCCCGGCCGGCACCCCGATGCGGGGCCGGGACCTGGTGGCGCTCGGCATCGACGGGCACCGCTTCGGCCCGCGCCTGTTCGGCCGCGGTGCGGTGCGGCAGCGGGTCGAGCAGGTGGTCGAGGACGTCCACGCCGTCGAGTACGCCCACCGGCCGGTGGGCGAGCTCTCGGGCGGGGAGCAGCAGCGGCTGCGGATCGCGCAGGCACTGGTCTCCGACCCCGAGCTGCTGCTGTGCGACGAGCCGCTCTCCAGCCTCGACCTGCACCACCAGCAGGAGGTCAGCCTGCTGGTCGACCGGCGGCGTCGCGAGCACGGCACGCCCGTCCTCTTCGTCACCCACGACATCAACCCGGTGCTGCCGCTGACCGACCGGGTCCTCTACTTCGCCGGTGGCTCCCACCGGCTCGGCCACCCCGACGAGGTCATGCGCTCCGACACCCTCAGCGAGCTCTACGGCACGCGCGTCGACGTCGCCCAGATCGGCGACCGGATCGTCGTCCTGGGTGCCCCCGACGAGCACCCCGGCGCCCGCACCACGCCCTCCTCGCCCTCGAGCGCCTCCGCCCCGATCACCGGAGCGCCCACGTCGGGAGGCACCGCGTGACCGTGCTCGCCGACGACGCCTGGTGGCACCAGGTCGTCGACTTCTCCGACTACGGGCTCCTGCTGGGCCTCGTGCAGTACTCGATCATCGCCGCCGGCGTGCTCGGCGTCGTGGGCGGCGTCCTCGGCGTGCTGGTGATGCAGCGCGACATGGCCTTCGCCGTGCACGGCGTCAGCGAGCTCTCCTTCGCGGGCGCAGCGGCGGCCCTGCTGATCGGCACCAGCGTGGTCGCCGGTGCCGTCGTCGGCTCGCTCGTCGCGGGCCTGGCGATCGGCCTGCTGGGTGCCCGCGCGCGCGACCGCAACTCCGCCATCGGCGTGCTGATGCCGTTCGGGCTGGGCCTGGGCATCCTGTTCCTCGCTCTCTACGACGGGCGCGCGTCCAGCAAGTTCGGCCTGCTCACCGGCCAGATCGTCTCCGTCGACGGGCCGCAGCTGTACTACCTGATCGGCATCTGCGTGTTCGCCGCTGCGGTGCTGGTCGCGATCTGGCGCCCGCTGCTCTTCGACAGCCTCGACCCCGACGTCGCCGCGGCCCGCGGCGTGCCGCGCCGGATGATCTCCCTGGTCTTCATGGGGGCGCTCGGCCTCGTCGTGGCCGTCGCCGTCCAGATCGTCGGAGCCCTGCTCGTGCTCGCCCTGCTCGTCACCCCGGCCGCGGCCGCGCTGCGGGTCTCGTCGTCGCTGACGCTGGTGCCGTTCCTGGCGGCGCTGTTCGGCGTCACCGCCGCCGTCGGCGGCATCCTGCTGGCGCTGGGCGGCTCGCTGCCGATCAGCCCCTACATCACCACGATCTCGTTCGTGATCTACCTCGTGGCGCGGCTCGTCGGCGCGGTCCGCGACCGCGCCGCCGTCTGACCGCGTGTGTCCCTCGTGGCTGGGCGAGCTGCGCGGGCACCGCGCGGCGCATGCCGTACCCCGGTGACCGGACCGATGAGCAGCGGGACCTGCTGGAGCCTGTCTTGAACGGGCCAGAGGGCACGACCTGGCTGGGCATCACACCTAGGCGGCCGGCTCTGGAGTCGTCTCGTCGGCGCTCGTGGTGGAGCGGTGGACGAGGTAGGCGATGTAGATGGTGAGTCCGTAGACGACGACCTGGCCGATCAGGGTGAGTAGTCCCACGACGTCAGCGGCGCCACTGCGACCGAGGATCGGGTAGTCCCACAGGGCGTGCAACAGGATCGGCACGAGCAATCTCCCACTCAGCCGCATCGTGATGTAGAAAGCGCCACCGCCGAGGGTGGCCAGCGCGGTCTGGCCGAGGGTGGGGACCACGGCTGCGCCGTTGAGGATGTTGACCCCGTGGACCAGTCCGAACAGCACCGCCGATGCGACCATGACGACGAACTCGTTGCTCGTGGAGCCGCGCAGGGCGCGCAGGTTGATGCCGCGGAACGTGGTCTCCTCGGCGATGCCGACGAACAGCACACCGATGGCCAGCGCGAGCATGTACTCACCGCCGCGGGCACCCCAGTCGTTGGTGGCGATCTTCACGACCGCGAAGCCGACCATCAGGATGGGAACCACCCACGTCCAACGCGGCAGCGGTGGCTCGTCCTGGACGTAGATGCCGCCGTTCCACGCGGTGCCGGCCCACAGCGCGATCAGGGTGAAGACGGTGGCGGTGAGGCCCACCCGCAGGGTGAGGCCCTTCCAGACGTTGTCGGTCGTGTCGGCCATGGTGTCGAAGTCGACCCCCAGCAGGCGCGCCACCCCCCACTGGGTCAGGAAGAACAGCACAGTCACGACGACGGCGAGCTGCCAGCGTGGTCTCACGGCAGGTGGTCCTGGCCTGTTCGACCCTCACGCAACGCTAGGACCTGGGCGAGACGTCGGGGCCGGGCAGGTGGCGGGGGAAGACCTTGCGGATCGTCACCAGGGCGACGACGACGAGCGCGACGTCGGCGAGCAGGAAGGTGAACGTGCCGAGGTAGGTCGTGTCCCCGATCCGACCACTCACGGCACCGAAGTCCCAGAGACCGTGCACGAGGATCGGCACCAAGAGGCCACCGGACACCCGACGAGCCACGTAGAAGAAGTACCCCGCAGCAGCGGTCACCAGCACCTGCGGCAGTGCGCCGAGACCCTCGGAGAACAGATTGGTGGCGTGTGCCAGCCCGAACACGACGCTCGTCCACAGCGCCACCATCCCCTCGCTGCAGCCGGCCTCGCGGAAGGTGACCACCCCGATGCCCCGGAACATGCCCTCCTCGCTCACCCCGACCAGGAGCGCGCCGACCAGCAGCGCGAGGGTGAACCACAGGCCCTGGTCGGCCAGCCGCGAGTACGCCGCGCCTGCCACGACCGCCAGCAGCAGCACGGCGGGGAACACCCAGACCCACCGCGGCAGCCGCAACGACACCGGCTCCACGAAGGCGGGGCGCCACCAGCGCAGCACCCCCAGGGCGACCAGAACGATCGCCGAGCCGAGCCCCACCGTGACCCACAGCCCCCGCGTGATCGACTCCGTGGTGTCGAACTTGCCGTAGTCGGCACCCTCGGGCCTGGTCAGGTTCGGCAACGTCTGGATGACCACCAGGTAGGAGACCACCAGCACCAGGTACGCCCACACCGGCAGCCGACGCACAGTCCGTGCTTCAGCCATCAGGGACGCTCCGATCGAAGGCCCCGCGAAGTCTCGAGGCAGCCTCCGCGTGGCCACGAACGTAGGCCAGGAGTCTGCCACCGGCAAGACATCATCCACGCCGAGAGCCGCAACGCCGGGCACAGGCATGCCTTCGCCCCGCGCGCTCGTCGGCCGATCCGGTCACCGGGGTCACCACGAGGGACGCGCCCGGTGAGGCGGACGACCGAGGACCGACAGGGGAGGGCCGGAAGGCTCAGGCCTGGGCGGCGGTGCAGCCCCCGCAGAGCCCGAACAGCTCCACGACGTGGGTGACCTGGCTGAAGCCGTTCGCCTCGGCCGCCTGCTCCGCCCAGGTCTCCACGCCGGGGCCGTCCACCTCGACGGTGAGGCCGCAGCTGCGGCAGACGAGGTGGTGGTGGTGCCGCTCGCCGCACTTGCGGTAGAGCGTGCCGCCGTCGTCCGTGCGCAGGGTGTCGACCTCGCCGGACTCGGCGAGGGTCTGGAGGCCGCGGTAGACGGTGGCCAGGCCGATGCGGGAGCCACCCGCGCGCAGCTGGTCGTGCAGCTGCTGGGCGCTCACGAAGGACTCGGTGCCCTCGAGGTGCTCGCGCAGCGCGCGGCGCTGCGGGGTGTCGCGGCGGACGGCGTCGGTGCCCGTGCTGCTGGCCTGCGGAGACATGAGACTCATTCTACGCAGGAGCCCCAGCGCGGTCGCAGTCCTCAGGCCTCCTCGTCGAGGGCGGTGACCAGCGCGGTCGCCAGGTCGCGTGCGGGGCGCCCGACCCCCACCAGGGTGGCCGAGGCGGCGCCGCACCAGTCGCCGTAGCCGAGGAACCACAGGCGCGGGTCGTCGGCGGAGCGCACGGGGAACGGCGACCCCGGGGGCGCGGACGCGGCGGGGTGCCCGCCACGCCAGGTCAGGCCGAGGCCACGCAGGTGGTCGAGGGCCGGCCGGAACCCGGTGGCGAGCACCACGGCGTCGAACCGCTCGGTGCTGCCGTCGGGCCACTGCACCCCGTCCGGGGTGAACCGGGCCGGCATCGCGCGGGCGACCAGGCCGCCCTCGTCCCGCGCCCGGCGCACCGACGCGACGGCCACGACGTCGCCCAGCGAGCCGACCCCCGCGTGCTCCTCGCCCGCCGCGCGGGCAGCCACGGCCTGGCTGGCGACCTCGAACAACGTGCGCCCGTCGACGTCGTCGGGCAGGAACCGCGGCGGGCGGCGGGCGGCCCACCGGACGACGGCGGCGGTGCCGAGCAGGTCGGCGGCGATCTGGGCGGCCGAGTTGCCGCCCCCGACCACCAGCACGCGGGCGTCCTCGAGGGACTCCGCGTCGCGGTAGTCCCGGGTGTGCAGCACCTGGCCGCGGAAGGTGCCGAGCCCGGGCAGGGAGGCGATGAAGCGGCGGTCCCACGTGCCGGTCGCGTTGACCACGTGGCGGGCGTCGAGCACCCCGTCGTCCGTGCGCAGGACCAGGCCCCCTGCACGGCCGGCGGTGAGCGAGAAGACCCGCACCGGGCGGCGCACGTCCAGCCCGAACCGGCGCTCGTGGTCGGTGAGGTACTCCACCACGTGCGCGGCGTCGGGATACTCCTCCGACGTGCCCGGCATGAGGCGGCCCGGCAGGGAGCTGTGCTCGGCGGGGGAGAAGAGGTGCAGCGTCGGCCACATGTCCTGCCAGGCGCCGCCCGGGGCCGGGTGGGCGTCGAGGACCACCACGCGCAGCGGCGGCAGCCCCCGGGCCGTGCGGCCGCGCTCGATCCGGCGCAGGTGGTAGCCGAAGGCCAGCGCCGACTGGCCGCCACCGATCACGGCGACGTCGACGGAGGCAGGCAGGTCCACCCGTCCAACCTAGAGGGGCGGCGTCGGCGGTCGTTGCTAGCGTCCCCGGCATGTCTGTCACCGCCGAGGGTCGCTCGCTGCCTGCCCGGGCGGCCGTGCGCGCGCTCGCCCTCGCTGCCCTGCTCCCGCTGGCGGCGTGCACGAGCGGCGCGGACCCGGACGGGGACGCCGACGTCGTCGAGCGCGGGGCGGTGGCCGTCGCGGTCACGGTGGAGGACGGGCGGCTGCTGGTGCAGCGGCGCGACGAGGGGACGTGGTCCGACCCGAGTGACGTCGGGGCCGTGCCCACCGGCCACGCCTACACCTCGTCGGCCGTCGGCGTCGGCGGGGACACCGTCGCGGTCGTCCTGGAGACGGCGGCGACGAGCCTGCCGGAGGGCGACGACGCCGACGACCTCAGCAGCGGGCTGCTGGCGGTCTCGACGGGTCCCGACGCCGGCTGGGACACCCACGACGCCGACCCGCTCCACGAGGCGTTCGTGCTGGAGGACGGGTCGGCGGTCTTCACCGGGTACGGGTCCGACGACGGGGGCGACGGAGCCGAGGACCGGGTGCTGGTCTGGCGCGGAGGCACCTTCGACGTGGAGCCGTACGCCGAGGTCCAGGACGAGGTCGAGCAGCTGCTCGGTTGAGCCCGGTGGACCGGACCACGGCCTTTCGGCCCTGATCCTTCGGCCCCCTCGGGGCGTTCGCTGGGGGCATGACCCATCGTGACTCCGCGCGCGGCCCCGACGCGCCGGTCGACCCTGACGCGTCCCCCCGGCCGGCGCTCGACGAGCCGGTGCTCCGGGTGGCCGGGCTGACGCTGGCCGGCGACGAGGCGGCCCGGACCGGCGGCGAGGAGCTGCACGGGGTGGACCTCGAGGTGCACGCCGGCACCCTGCACGCGGCCGTGGGGGCACGCGGGGCCGGGACGAGGGCGCTGGTCGCCTGGCTGTCGGTCCAGGACGCGTCCACCGGCCCGGTGGCCCGGGTCGGCGTCGCCCACGACCCGGCGACGCTGCCCGGCCCCACCCCGCGCGACGCCCTGCGGCTCTCGGCCGGGCTGGTGCCGGACGGTGCGGACGAGGCCCTGCTGACCGGGCTCGTGGCGACGCTCGGGCTGGAGCCGCTGCTCGACCGGGACCCGGGGTCCCTGGCCGCCGGGGAGCGGCTGCGGGTGGGACTGGCCTCGGCGGCCGCCCGTCGCCCCGCGGTGCTGGTCGTGGACCACCCGGAGGCGGCACTGGACCCGACGTCCCTGGTCGACCTTGCGGACCGGCTGCACGGCCTCGTCCGCACGCTCGGGCTGACCGTCCTCGTGGGCACCGGGGACGCGGTGCTCGCCCGGGACGCCGACGCCGTCACCGTGCTCTCCCACGGCCGGGTCGTCGAGCGTCTCGGCCACCCCACGCCCCGGCAGGTGCGGGTGCTGGCCACCGAGCTGCTGCCGCGCGGCTGAGCCGTCCGGTCGGCGAGGAGGTGGTGGCGGTGACCCAGCCGATCGGCCGCCGGGCGCTGCTCGGCGGAGCGGGCGTGGTCGCGCTGGGTGCGGCCGGTGGCTGGTGGTGGGTGGCCCGGGAGTCGTCGGACCCCGCCGCGGTCACGGGCGCCGCACTCGTGGAGCCGCAGGTGCACACCTCGACCGGTGGGCTGCTGGACGTGCGCCTCGTCGCCTCGGAGGAGGTCCGTGCCCTGGCGGGCTCGGACGTGCGCTGCCTCGGGTACGGGGCGTCGGTGCCGGGGCCGACGCTGCGGGTGGCCCCGGGGGACACCCTGCGGGTGCTCCTCGTCAACGACCTCGACGAGCCGACCAACCTGCACGTGCACGGGCTGCAGGTCTCACCCACCGGCGCCTCCGACGACGTGTTCGTCAGCGTGGCGCCGGGGCAGCAGCACCAGTACGTCTACGAGATCGGTGAGGACCACCCGACCGGCACCTTCTGGTACCACGCGCACCACCACGGCTCAGTGGCCGACCAGGTCTGGCGAGGCCTGTTCGGGGCGCTGCTCGTGCTGGACCCGGCCGCCTCCGCGCGGACGGAGCGGGTGCTGGTGGTCTCCGACGTCACCCTGGCCGGTGGGGCGGTCGCCGGCGTCACCAGGCACGACCGGATGGCCGGGCGCGAGGGCGCGCTGGTGCTGGTCGACGGCCAGTCGGCCCCGGAGGTGGTCGGTGCCCCGGGCACGGTGGAGCGGTGGCGCGTCGTGAACGCGTGCACGTCGCGGTACCTGCGACCGCTGCTCTCGACCGTGGGGGCCGCGGCGGTGGCGGGTGCCGGGGTGGTGGCCCGCGACGGGCGGGACCTGGCCTCGGGTCTCGGCGTGGGTGAGGTCGTGGTGCCGCCGGGCGGCCGGGCCGACCTGCTCGTGCCGGTCGGCCAGGAGGACCTCGTGCTCACCACCGCGCCGGTCGACCGTGGGGCGGGCACTGGTGGGACGGCGGGCGGGGGGATGGGCGGCATGATGGGCGGGATGATGGGCGGCGGCGCCTCGGACGAGCAGCCCTCCACCCTGCTGACGCTGCGAGCCACGGGGCCCGTTGCCCCTCCCTCGTCCACGTCCTCGATCGACGCCTCGACCACCGCCCCGCCCCGCGACCTGCGCGACGTCGAGCCCGACCGCCGTCGCACGCTGATGCTCACCTCGGGGATGGGGATGGGGCAGGGGATGGGCGGGGGGATGCTGTTCGGCATCGACGGGCGGACCTTCGAGCCCGGACGCACCGACCAGACCGTCACGCTCGGCACGGTGGAGGAGTGGACGCTGGTCAACGACACGACGATGGACCACCCGTTCCACCTGCACGTGTGGCCCATGCAGGTCCTGGACGGCGGGGAGACGCCGCTCCTGCTGGACACCGTCGACGTGCCGGCCGGGGAACGGGTGGTGGTGCGGGTCGCGTTCGACGACTTCCCCGGCCGGACGGTCTACCACTGTCACGTCCTGGACCACGAGGACCTCGGCATGATGGGCACCCTGGAGGCCCTGCGCCCGTGACCGCGGGCCGGACTGGTCCGTACCCTGGTCGCGTGACCTCCCCGACCGCCGTCCCCGGCAGCACCGGCGCGCGCCGTGCTGCGCTGGTGGTCGTCGTCGGGCTGCTGGCCGTGGGCGTGCTGCTCATGCACGCGGTCTCCGGCCACACCGGGCACGGCGCGGCCGAGCACGGCACGGCGACGGGCCACGCCGAGGTGGCCGCCTCGGCCCCCGAGCACGTCGGCTGGATGGTCACCGCGGCCGGCGCGGCCGTGGAGGTGACCGTGGCGGACACGGTCACCTGCGTGGGCTCCGCGCTCTCCGGGGTGGCCGGCTCCCACGGGGGCGTCCTCGGCGGGTGCCTGGCGCTGCTGACGCTGCTCCTGCTCCTGCTGGCGGCGCACCGTACCCCGGTCTGGCGCCTGCGCCGCGACCCCGGTGCGCCCGTGGACCCGCCGCTGCGCGCACCCTCCGGTGCCGCGGCTCCCGACCTGCACGCCCTCTCGGTCCTGCGCTGCTGAGCGGCCCGGCGACGCTCCGGCGTCGCCGTCGTCCGCACCAGCGCCACCACACCGCACCGAGAAGGAGCACTCCCGTGCCCGCACGCACCCCTGCCCGCAGCACCTCCGCCTGGGCCCGCGCCGCCCTGCTGGTCGCCGTCCTCCCCGCCGCAGCGCTCACCGCCTGTGCCGACGACGGCACGCCCGAGGCACAGTTCAACGACGCCGACGTGGCCTTCGTCAGCGGCATGCTGCCCCACCACTCCCAGGCCATCGACATGGTGGAGATGTCGGCCGGGCGCGACCTGCGACCCGCGGTCGCCGACCTGATGGCCGACGTCGAGGCCGCGCAGGCCCCCGAGATCGAGACCATGACGCAGTGGCTGGAGGAGTGGGGAGTGGAGACCGCCGACGACGGCCACGCCCACGAGCACGGCAGCGAGGACCTCACCGACTCGATGATGACCGCCCAGGACATGGCCGATCTCGAGGACGCCGGCGACCGCGCGTTCGAGCGCCTGTGGCTGGAGCTGATGATCGAGCACCACGAGGGCGCCGTCGCCATGGCCGAGACCGAGCTGGCCGATGGCACCAACCCCGACGCCCAGGACATGGCCCAGGACATCGTGGACTCCCAGTCCGCCGAGATCACGCTGATGGAGGGCCTGCTGTGAGGGCCTCCCTCGCCGCCGGCCTGGCGCTGGGTGGCCTCGCGCTGGCGGGGCTCTCCGCCTGCGGCGCCGACGAGGGTCCCGACGCCGGGGTCGACCTGACCCACGTGCACGGCATCGCGGTCGACCCCGTCGACCCGGGCACCGTGCTGATCGCCACCCACGAGGGGCTCGTGGCCTGGGACGGCGACGAGACGGCCCGCGTCGGCGACATCTCCAGCGACCTCATGGGCTTCGCCGTGGGCGGCGACCGGCTCTACGCCAGCGGCCACCCCGGCGAGGACGAGGAGGGGCCGGGCAACCTCGGCCTCATCAGCTCCGGAGACGACGGGGCGTCGTGGGCGGAGGTCTCCCTCGGGGGCACCGTCGACTTCCACGCCCTCGACGCCTGGGACGGCGGCGTCGTCGGCTTCGACGGCGCTTCGGGGTCGGTCCTGGTCTCCGAGGACGAGGGCTCGTCGTGGACGACCGTGGCGACCGACGTGGCCGTCGCCGACCTGGCCGCCGACGACGGCCGGATCGTCGCGACCACGGGCAACGGGCCGCAGCTGAGCACCGACGGTGGCGCCACGTTCACGCCGCTGCCCGACGCCCCGCTGCTGGTCCTCGTCGACCTGACCCCGGACGGCACCCTCGTCGGGGTCGGCGTCGACGGCGTCCTGCACACCAGCGAGGACCTGAGCACCTGGACGGAGGGCGCCGCGGTCGACGGCGAGCTCCGCGCCCTCGCGGCCGGGCCGGACGGGCACGTCTGGGTCGCCACGAGCCAGGGGCTCGCACGCAGCAGCGACGACGGCGCGACGCTGGAGACCGTCACCGCCTGGTAGTCGGCGCCGTCGGCCACCCGCCGAGGGGCACCGGGCCGTGGCGGGAGGCACTAGCCTCCCGCCATGGCCACCCTCGTGCTCACCGTCATCGGCGACGACCGCGCCGGCCTCGTCTCCGCCCTCTCCGCGGCGATCTCCGACCACCGCGGCTCTTGGCAGCGCTCCGAGATGGCGCGGCTGGCAGGCAAGTTCGCCGGTGTCGTCCTCGTGGACGTCCCCGACAGGCAGGTGGTGGCGCTGGAGGCCGCGCTGGTCGACCTGTCGGCGGCCGGCCTCACGGTCGGGGTCGCGCCCGCCCAGCCGGAGAGCCGGCCCGAGGACGCCGCGGGCGTCGACCACTGGTACCTGCACCTGGTCGGGCAGGACCGCCCCGGGATCCTGGCCGAGGTCTCCGCGGCGCTGGCCGGCCACGGGGTCGGCATCGAGGAGCTGGCCACCTCGGTCACCGAGGCCCCGATGGCGGGCGGCCTGCTGTTCGAGGTCGAGGCCCGGCTGAGCGTGCCGGCCGACCTGCACGCGGCGGCGGTGAGCGGCCCGCTGGAGCAGTTGGCCGACGAGCTGATGGTCGACCTCACGATGGGGCCCGGCACCGACCAGACCTGAGGTTCCTGGGATGAGCGCCGTGCCGGACAGGGACGAGGACCGCTCGACGAGCCGGCGGCTCGAGCGTCGCGCACGCCGTCTGCGTCGCGCCGGGCGCCAGGTGGGGGACCGGGTCACCGGCCAGGTCCGCGAGCGTCGGGACGAGGCGGAGCGCCGCGCCCTCGCGCACGCCGACCGGGTGCGCGACCGGCTCCCGCGCCCGCTGCGGGCCGTGTGGGACCTGACGGTGGTGACGGTCCGCGAGACCTTCGACGACCGGGTGCCCGGGCTGGCGGCGGAGACGGCGCTGTTCACGCTCATCTCGCTGCCGGCGCTGCTGCTGGTGCTGCTCGGCTCGCTGGGCTACGTCGCGGCGGCGCTGGACGCCGAGAACACCCAGCAGCTGGAGACGGTGGTCTACGGGCTGCCGTCCACGGTGCTCTCCGACTCCACCTACGCGGCCTACTCCGACGTCGCCGAGCAGGTGCTCTCCCAGGGCCGCGCGGACGTGGCGGGCATCGGCCTGGTGCTGGCGCTGTGGACCGGGTCGCGGGCGGTCAACCGCTCCCTGGAGACGATCGTGATCGCCTACGACGCCGAGGCCGAGGCCCGCTCCGGCTGGAAGCGGCGCATCCTCGCGTTCTTCCTGACGGTCGCCGGGCTGGTGGGCGCCGTGGCGATCCTGCCGCTGCTGGTGCTCGGGCCCCGGCTGCTGCGCGCACTGGTGCCGGACGGCACGGCGAACGCGCTGCTGGACGCCACGTCCTGGCTCTACTACCCGGCGCTGGGCCTGCTGGTGATGGCCGCCCTGACGACGCTCTACCACGTCGGCGTCCCGTGGCGGACGCCCTGGCGCCGGGACCTGCCGGGAGCCGTGCTGGCGATGGTCGGCTGGGTCCTCGCGGCGGCCGGGCTGCGGGCCTACCTGCTGGTCAGCGGCACCGGTGACGTCGCGTACCGGCAGATGGGCACCCCGATCGCGGTGGTGCTGTGGCTGTGGATCTCGGCGATCGTGGTGCTGGTCGGGGCGGAGCTCAACGCCGAGATCGAGCGGATGTGGCCCACCACGGACCAGGGGCGACTGCGCCGCGCGGACCAGGGCGGCGGCGATCCGGAGCAGCGACGCCGGGCCGGGCGGGAGCCCGACCCGGCGTCGTGAGGCGCGCGGGGACCGCCTGCGTCAGTCGGCCGAACCGGTGGGGGAGTCGACCGTCGAGCCGGCACCCGTGCTGCGCGGCGCGTGGCCGAGCCGGCGCACGAGCCCCTCGCCCTCGATGTCGAGGTTGGGCAGCACCTTGGCCAGCCAGCGGGGCATCCACCAGATCCGCTCACCGATGATCGCCATCACGGCCGGCACGATGAGCATGCGGACCAGGAACGCGTCGGCCAGCACGCCGATCGCCAGCGCGAAGCCGATCGACTTGATGATCACGTCGTCGGCCAGCGCGAAGCCCGCGAACACGCCGATCATGATCAACGCGGCGGCCACCACGACCCGGGAGCTGTGCTGGAAGCCGTCGATCACCGCGCGACGGGCCTCGGTGCCGTGCACCCAGGCCTCGCGCATCCGGGTCACGAGGAACACCTCGTAGTCCATCGCCAGGCCGAACAGGATGCCGGTGAGCAGGATGGGCAGCAGGAACATCACCGGCGACTCGCCGTCGAGCCCGATGACGGAGCCGAGCCAGCCCCACTGGAAGACGGCCACGGTCGCGCCCAGCGAGATGCCCACCGAGAGCAGGAAGCCGAGGGCAGCCTTGAGCGGCACCAGCAGGGAGCGGAAGACCAGCACCAGCAGGACGAAGGCCAGGCCCACCACGACCAGCAGGTACTTCGGGAACGCGGCGGCCAGCTCGTCGGAGATGTCGACCCCGACGGCGGTCTGACCGGTCACCAGCGCGCGGGCGCCGGTCTCGTCCTCGAGGTCGGCCAGGGTGCTGCGGATGTCGCTGACCAGGTCCTTGGTGGCCTGGTCCGAGGGGCCGGAGGAGGGGATGACCGTGATGGTGGCGAACTGGACCGCGTCCAGCTGCTGGGCGAAGGCCTGCTGGGCCTTCGCGGAGTCGCTGGTCACGGCCGGCACGATCGCGGTGACGTCGTTGGAGACGCCGCCCAGCTCGGCGAAGGCCGTCTGGTAGGCCGCGGCCGGGTCGTCGGCGCCGGCGGTGTCGACCACGACGACCAGCGGGCCGTTGAAGCCGGGGCCGAAGTTGTCGGAGATCAGGTCGTAGGCGACGCGGGCGTCGCTGCCCTCGGCGGCGGTGCCGTTGTCGGGCAGGGCCAGCTCCATCGAGGCCACGGGGATCGAGATGACGGCGGCGAGGACCACGCCGCCGATGACGGCGGGCCACCGGAACCGGCTGAGGAACGTTGCCCAGCGGGTGCCGAGGTGCTCCTTGGCGGGTGCGGTGCCGGTCGCCTCGGCCTTCTCCTCGGCGACCTCGCGCCGGGCGGCGCGGCCGATGGCCCGGGACCCGCCGAACCCGAGGATCGCGGGCAGCAGCGTCAGCGAGAGCAGCACCGTGACGGCGACCATGGCGGCGGCGGCGAGACCCATCTGGGTCAGGAAGCCGATGCCGACGACCGAGAGGCCGGCCAGCGCGATGATGACGGTGAGGCCCGCGAAGATCACGGCCGAGCCGGCGGTGCCGACGGCGACGCCGGCGGCCTCCTCCCGGTCGCGGCCCTGGGCCACCTCGTGCTGGTAGCGGGACATGATGAACAGCGCGTAGTCGATGCCGACGGCCAGGCCGAGCATGGAGCCCAGCGCCGGGGTGGTCGAGGAGAGCTCCACGAAGCCGGTGAGCACGGTGATGCCCAGGAAGCCGATGCCGACGCCGATGAGCGCGGTCAGCAGGGGCATGCCCGCGGCCACGAGCGAGCCGAAGGTCAGCGAGAGGACCACGAGGGCCACCACGATGCCGATCACCTCGCCCACCGGCGGAGCGGTCTCCGGTGCCACGGCGTCGCCGCCCACGGCGACGAGCAGGCCGGCGTCCTCGCCGGTGGTCTTCACGTCGTCGAGGGCGTCGCGGTCGGCCTCGGTCATCTCGATCGCCTGGACGGTGTAGGAGACCGAGGCGTAGGCGACCGTGCCGTCCTGGCTGATGGTGCCGGTGGTGAACGGGTCCGAGACGCTCACGACGTCCTCGGTCTGCACGGCGGCCAGCGCGTCGCTCACGGCCTGCTGGTTGGCGGGGTCGGTGAGCGTCTCGCCGTCCGGGGCCTGGAAGACCACCTGCGCCGTCGCGCCGTCGATGCCGGAGTCGGGGGTGCGGTCCTCGATCAGGGAGAACGCGTCGGTCGACTCGATCCCGTCCAGCTCGAAGTTGTCGGAGGTCTCACCCCCCAGCGTGGTCGCGCCGATGCCCACGGCGACCAGGAGGGCCAGCCACAGGCTCGCCACCAGTCGGCGGTGCCGGAACGAGCCCCTTCCGAGTCGGAACAGGTGCCATGCCATCGCGGGTCCTCCATCAGGGTTCGGGTCCGCCGGTCGATCCACAGGTGTGTCTCGATCACACCATCGGTCGGCGACAGGGTCGAGTGTAGGCAAATCTGGGAGTAACTCCCAAGATGGGAGTTACTGTTAGCATGCCCACATGGGACTGCGTGAGGAGAACGCCGCGAGGACGCGGCGCACCATCCTGGACGTCGCTCTCGGCCTGTTCCTCGACCATGGCTACGAGAGCACGACGATGGAGGAGATCGCCGCGGCCGCCGGCGTCGGCTCCTCGACCCTCTACCGCTACTTCGCCTCCAAGGACCTCCTGCTGGTCGAGCCGCTCCAGGTGGTCGGGCGTCTCGCGGACGCCCTGCTGCGACGTCCCGAGCAGGAGCCGATCGAGGTGGCGCTGGGGGAGATGCTGCTGGACGTGCTCGCGGCGCCCCGCGAGCACAGCCTGGTGACGCGCGCCCAGGCCGTCGTCCACGCCACCCCGTCCGTGCGCGGCCGGGTGCTGGAGCTGGTCGCCGACGAGCGCCGCGAGCTGGAGCAGGCCGTGCTCGCGCGGATGGGCCGCGAGCGCGGCGACCTCCAGGCGCTGATGACGGCCCGCACGGCCGGCCTGGTCCTGGAGTACTACTCCGAGCTCTCCGAGCAGATGCAGGCCGACGGGGTCTGGACGCCCGAGGTCGAGGTGCGCCGCGAGGGCATCGCCGTGCACCTGCGCGAGACGCTCGCCCGCCTGACGGTCGCGCCGCCGCTGCTGCCTCGGCTCCCGTGAGGGCGGCCCGCCCGGGTCCTCGCTAGGGTCGGGGCAAGCCCGGCGGCGACCGGGACGTCGCAGACCCGTGGAGCGTGTCATGGCCTCGTTCACCCTCATCCGCACCCTCGACCGCCCGTGGGCCGAGACCGTCGAGGCGACCCGGGCCGCCCTGGCCGAGCAGGGCTTCGGCGTGCTCACCGAGATCGACATGCAGGCCACGCTCAAGGCCAAGATCGACGTCGACATCGCGCCCCAGGTCATCCTCGGGGCCTGCCGTCCGCCGCTGGCCCACGCGGCCATCCAGGCCGAGCCGTCGATCGCCGCCGTCCTGCCGTGCAACGTCGTCGTCCGCGAGACCGAGGCCGGCACCGTCGTCGAGGCGTTCGACCCCCAGGCCATGGTGGGCCTCGCCGGCGTGGACGCGGACGCGCCGCTGTGCGGCGTGGCCGAGGACGCCCGGACGCGGCTCCAGGCCGCGCTCGCCGCGCTCTGACCCGGTGTCGCTGCTCCAGATCGGCGAGGTCGCCGAGCGCGTCGGGCTGAGCCTGCGCAGCATCCGCTACTACGAGGAGATGCGTCTCGTCGTGCCCGCGGACCGCTCCGCCGGCGGGTTCCGGCTCTACGCCGACGCCGACGTGGACCGCCTGCTGCTGATCAAGCGGATGAAGCCGCTCGGCTTCCCGCTCGAGGCCATGCGGGACCTGCTGGAGGTCGTCGACGCCCTGGACGCCGGCGCGGCCGGTGCGCAGCGCGCGGCGCTGCTCGAGCGGCTGGCCGCCGTCCACGCCCAGGCCACCGAGCGCGCGGAGAAGGCGCGCCGCGAGCTGGGCATGGCCGAGGAGTTCGCGACGGGTCTCGGGGACCGTCTGGAGGCGCTGTCCGACGCCCCGGCCGGCGTGCCGATCGACGGTCCGACCCACGGAGCAGGTGTCCCGGATCACACCACGGAGTCGACCTCGGGGAGTTCAACCCTTCCGTAACGGAAGGGTAGGGTCACGGCACGTGTCAGCCACCGCCACCTCGACCGTGACCGACGACCCCGAGGGCCACCTCGTCCGGACCGTCCTCCGCAGCCCGCGCCTCCTGCGCCGTGAGCTCGTGGCCGGCCTGGTCGTCGCCCTCGCCCTCATCCCCGAGGCGATCTCGTTCTCGATCATCGCCGGCGTCGACCCGCGCCTCGGCCTGTTCGCCTCGTTCACGATGGCCGTGACCATCGCGATCGTCGGTGGCCGCCCCGCGATGATCTCGGCCGCCACCGGCGCCGTCGCGCTCGTGGTGGCGCCCGTGGCGCTGAACTACGGCGTCGACTACCTCATCGCCACGGTGCTGCTGGCCGGCCTCTTCCAGATCGTGCTGGGCGTGCTGGGCGTGGCCAAGCTGATGCGGTTCGTGCCGCGCTCGGTCATGGTCGGCTTCGTCAACGCGCTGGCGATCCTCATCTTCACCGCGCAGCTGCCCAACCTCATCGACGTGCCGTGGGCGGTCTACCCGATGGTGGCGCTCGGGCTGCTGATCATCGTCGGCATGCCGCGGGTGACCCAGCTGGTGCCGGGGCCGCTGGTCGCCATCGTCATCATCACCGCCATCGTCCTGGCCAGCGGGATGTCGCTGCCGAACGTCGGCGACGAGGGCGCGCTGCCGGAGTCCCTGCCGTCCCTGGTGATCCCCGACGTGCCGTTCTCCCTCGACACGCTCGAGATCATCGCCCCCTACGCCCTGGCGATGGCGCTGGTCGGCCTGCTCGAGTCCCTGATGACCGCCAAGTTCGTCGACGACATCACCGACTCCGGCTCGTCCAAGACCCGCGAGGCCTGGGGCCAGGGCGTGGCCAACATCGTCACCGGTGCGTTCGGCGGCATGGGCGGCTGCGCGATGATCGGCCAGACCATGATCAACGTGCGCATCTCCGGCGCGCGCAGCCGGCTCTCCACCTTCAGCGCCGGCGTGCTGCTGCTGATCCTGGTCGTGGGCCTCGGCGACCTGGTGGCCCGCATCCCGATGGCCGCGCTGGTCGCGGTGATGATCATGGTCTCGGTCGGCACCTTCGACTGGCACAGCCTGCGCACGCTGCACTCCATGCCGCGCAGCGAGACCGCCGTCATGCTCGCCACGGTCGTGGTCACCGTCCTCACCCACAACCTCGCCTACGGCGTCATCGTGGGTGTGCTCATCGCCTCGGTGCTCTTCGCCCAGCGGGTGGCCCACCTGGCCCGCGTCGAGCGCGCGGTGGTCGTCGAGGACGGGGCCGAGGTGGCCCGCTACACCGTCAGCGGTGAGCTGTTCTTCGCCTCCAGCAACGACCTCTACGCGCAGTTCCACTACGCGGAGGACCCGGATCGCGTCGTCATCGACCTGACCGACTCCCACATCTGGGACGCCTCGACCGTCGCGGCGCTCGACTCGGTCACCACGAAGTACGGCCGCAAGGGCAAGACGGTGGAGATCCACGGGCTCAACGAGGACTCGACCGCACGCCACGAGCGGCTCTCGGGCAACCTCGGCTGACGGCCCGCTCGTTTTGGCAGGACGCGGTCGCGAGCCCGACCCTGGGCACGTGACCGCGTCCCAGCCCGAGACCCCGACCCCGGCGCAGGGACCCTCGCAGGCCCCCGCCGTCGTCCCGCACTCCCGCCTGGAGAACGTGCTGGGCGTGCTGACGGGCACCTGGACGGTGAGCTTCGGCGTCTCGCTGCTGACCCACGTCGGCGCGGTCACCGGTGGCACCGCGGGCCTCGCGATCGTCGTCTCCTACGCGCTCGGCCTGCCCTTCGGCGTCATGTTCGTGCTGGTGAACCTGCCGTTCTTCGCCGTCGCGGTGTTCACCAAGGGCTGGCAGTTCACCGTGCGCAGCCTCGTCTCGGTCGTGCTGGTCTCGGTCTTCGCCAGCGCGCACGCGCACTTCGCGGTGCTGGGGGACCTGGCCTCCCCGTACGCGGTGCTCACCGGCAACCTGCTGGTCGGCATCGGCCTGCTGATCGTCTTCCGGCACGGCTCGAGCCTCGGCGGCTTCAACATCGTGGCGCTGCTCGCCCAGGAGCGGCTCGGCCTGCGCGCCGGCTACGTGCAGATGGTGCTCGACGTGTGCGTGGTGCTGGCCGGCTTCGCCGTGCAGGCGCCCGCCATCGTCCTGCTCTCCGCCGTGGGCGCGGCGCTGCTCAACCTCGTGCTCGCGATCAACCACCGCCCGGGCCGGTACACCGGGGCCTGAGGGGCCCCGGGCACCGGCCCGACGGAAGCGGTCGCTCAGCCGAGCGCGCCGGCCAGGTCGGAGGCGTCCGCGGGGCGGCTGTGGCGCGCGAGCAGCGCGACCGCGTCCTCCGTCCTGCCGAAGACGTTCCAGCCGAGCACGCCGACCACCTCGTCGTCGGTGAGGTAGTAGACGATCCGGCCGCCGTCGCCGGCGTCCTCCACGAACGTCTCCAGCGAGGCGTCGAGCGTGCCCACGGCCTCGTAGCCGAGGTCGAAGAGGTCGGAGTAGAACATCGGCGTGTGGTCGTAGACCTCCTCCGCGCCGGCCAGGTTGCGGCCGGCGACGGCGCCCATGGTGGTGGCGTTGTCGACGTGCTCCACGCGGCGCAGGCCCAGCACGGCGTCCGGGTAGGTCACCACGTCGCCGCAGGCCCACACGTCGGGCGCGGAGGTGCGCAGCCGGTCGTCGACGAGGATGCTGCCGTCCTCGGCTCGCCGCAGCGATCCCGACAGGAAGCCGGTGGCCGGCTCGATGCCGAGCCCCACGACCGCCACGTCGGCCTCCACGACGGACCCGTCGGAGAGGTTGAGCCGCACGCCGTCACCCTCCTCGTCCCCGTCGGTGACCCGCGCCCCGGCGAGCACGGTCGCACCGTGGGAGCGGAACTCCTGGTCCAGCTCGCGCGCGAGCTCGGTGGGGTAGGTCTTCTCACCGAGCACCTCGTCGGGGTGGACGAGGGTGACCTGGCAGCCCTCGCCCAGCATCGCGGCGGCGATCTCGGTGCCGATGTAGCCGCCACCCACGACGGCGACGTGCGGCTTGACGTCGGCCAGGCCGTCCCCGGAGGTCAGCGCGCGCAGGCGCTCGTAGTCGCGCAGCGAGCGGTAGTACAGCACCCGCTCGCCCTCGGGCAGACCCTCGAGCGTGCGCGGGTGCCCACCGGTCGCGACCAGCAGCCGGCCGTAGGAGTAGGTGTCACCGTTGGCGCAGGTCACCGACCGGGCATCGGTGTCGACCCCGACGACACGGTGCTCGAGCAGCACGTCGGCGCGGGCCGCCTCGACGGTGCCGAGCCAGTTCTCGTCCCGCGTGAAGTCGGGGTCGGTCCACAGCTTCTTGCTCAGCGCCGGCCGGGGGAACGGCTGGGTGGGCTCCTCGGACAGGATGCCGATGGTGCCGTTCTCGTCCTTCTCGCGGATCGCCTGCGCGGCGGCGTCGGCGCTCATGCCGCCGCCGATGATCAGGTAGTCGTAGCGCGTCATGGCTCTCTCCTCTCGTCGGGGCCGGGTCAGATCGTCGCCACCGAGCCGGCGTCGACCCGGTAGTTGGAGCCGTTGACGAAGCTGGCGGCCTCGGAGCACAGGAAGACGATGACGTTGGCGACCTCGTCGGGCTCGCCGCGGCGACCCAGCTCCATGTGCGGGCGCTGGTCGGAGAGGAACGTCTCGACGGCCTCGTCGAAGGACATGTCCTCCATCTTCGAGCGGCGCTCCATCATCTTGTCCGTCATCGGCGTGTGGATGAAGGCGGGGGAGACGCAGTTGACCAGCAGGCCCTCGCCCGCGTAGGTCTGCGAGAGGCCCTTGGCGAAGGCGAGGACGCCGGCCTTGGCCGAGCAGTAGGGGATCTCGTCGTCGTAGGGCTGCACGGCGTCCTCGGAGGCGAGGAAGACCGCGCGGCCCCAGCCGCCGCGGCGCAGCGCGGGCAGCACGGCGCGGGTCACGCGGACCGGCGCGAGCAGGTCGGTGGTGAGGGTGGAGACCCAGCCCTCGTCGTCGATCTCGTGGAAGAGGCCCTGCGCGCCGGTCACGCCCGCGCAGTGCACCAGGATGTCGAGCGAGCCGCCGTCGAGGATCTCCTCGACCCGCGCGCCGAGGGCCTGGCAGGCCTCGTCGGTGGAGAGGTCGGCGGTGACCGTGTGCAGGCGGCCCTCCGGCGCCTCGAGCTTCTCCGCGGACGCGGCGAGCGACTGCTCGTCCATGTCGCTGAGGATGACGGTGGCGCCCTCGTCGAGCAGCAGTCGGGCGGTGTTCCAGCCGATGCCGGAGTCGCCTCCGGTGACGAGCGCGGTGCGGCCGGTGATGCCGAGGTCCATGCGGGAGTCCTTCCGTGTCCTCCGCGCGGGCGGACCGCGCGGAGGGGTGCTGGTGGGTTCTCCTCCTCGGTTCCCCGCACCGCGCCCGCTCGCCCTCACCCGAGGGGGAGCCATCCGTTCGGACGAACCTCGACAGGTGACCCGGCGCCCGCCGGCGTCAGCTGGCCCCGTCAGCTGGCCCCGTCAGCCCACCGGCGTGGCGGTGACCGTGAGGGTCTGCTCGAGCCCGTCGTCGCGGGGGCTGCCCTCGCAGGACCAGACCGAGCCGCGGTCGCAGCGGTACCGGGTCGAGGCGTTGACCAGCGTGACGGAGACGGCCTGCACGGTGCCGTGGTCGAACGGCACCGAGACGGACGCCAGCCCCGCCTCGTCCGCCGTGACGAGGCGGCGGGTGAGGGTGCCGTCAGCCCGTCGCACGACCACGACGTAGGCGGCGGAGGCGACCTCCGCGCGCTGGGCGTCGACCTCGACCACGAGCCGGTAGCCGTCGGTGACCCGGGAGGCCGGTCGGACCAGGACGGAGCTGCTGGTCAGGTGGTCGAGCGTGCTGGTGCGGGTCCAGGTGGGGGTGCCGACCCCCAGGGTGTGGGTCTCGACGGGGGCGCTCGGCCAGGTGCGGCCCTCCTCGTACGCGCGGCCGGGGGTGAGGTTGTCGGCCGCGAACCGGGCGTAGGCGCGGACGAAGCCGCGCTCGGGGGCCAGGGCGCGGGTCGTGGCGCGGATCGAGAAGGTCTGCCCCGCCCCCGCGTAGGCCCCGGCCTGCCGCCAGGCACGGCGGACGACGGCGGCGTTCGCCTCGTCCTGCACGTGCTGCCAGAACGCCCACTGCCCGTAGACGGCGAGCGATCCGGGGGTGGACTCGTCGAGCGGCAGCTCGGGATGCCGCACCTGGCCCGCCCGCAGGTACTGGCGGTTGTCGTCGACCTTGTCGGCGACGACCTCCTCCATCCACGTGGCGGTGGACTCCATGAACCAGGCGTCCTCGGTGTAGTCGTAGGCGAACTGCACGGCGTGGAAGAACTCGTGGGCAGCCGTCACCCGCAGGGTCTCGGCCGGGGCGGCCCCGTACTCGGCGCGGGCGAAGTCGTCGTCGAGCACGCAGTAGCCGCCGCCCACCTGCGGGCGCGCGGTGAGCCGGAAGTCGGGCGCGCAGTAGCCGTAGAGGCCCTGGTCGGCGAGCTGCGTCAGGTAGACGTCGAACCGGCCGTCGCCGCCGTTGGCCGGCCGGCCGAGCGACCCGTCGCTCAGCGGCCGGCGGTAGCCCAGGCGCCCCACCTCGGTGGCCCACGTGGCCTCCATGACCTTCAGGGTGCGTCGCACCCACGCCAGCGTGGCGGCGTCCGGGCCGGAGGTGACGAAGTGGACGCACACGTGCTCGCGGCAACGGACCTTCGAGCCGCGGTCGAAGGCGTCGGAGTCCCAGGAGTCGGTCGGCCGCGCGAGCAGCGCGTCGGCGTCCTCGCGGTCGGTGGCCGACAGGTCGCCGCGCAGCAGGAACAGGTCGCGCAGCGCGAGGGTGGCGTCGAGGCCGGTGCCACGCGCCGGGACCTGCACGGTGCTTCCGCGGGAGGCGGTCTGCGGCGTCGCGGCGAGGGCCGCCCGCGCCGTGGCGAGCGCGGCTGCCGCGGGGGCGCTGGAGGCCTGGTCTTCTTCCGCGGCGGCCGGGGCGACGAGGACCAGCGCCGAGGCCAGCGACAGGACGAGCGCACTCACGAGCCCGCTCGCCGGCCCACGGAGCGGCCCCCCGAGGAGCCCGCGGGCGGGCGGGGTCGCGGGCGCAGCCGGGGAGACGGCCGACGGACGGGGCACGGGGCCTCCCGAGGTGAAGGACTGGGCCCGGGCGCGGTGGCACCGGGACCCGGGGTGGGGAGGCCGACTTTACCCGGCGGGCCCGCGTGCACGCCCGTGTCGCCGCGGCCGGGCATGATCGGGGGCGATGAGCACGCCAGCCAGCACGCCACCCAGTCCGTCCACCCCTCCGTCCGACCCTGCCGGGTCCCGCGGGCCCCGCGGCGCCCGCGCGCTCGGGGCCGGCCTGGTGGCGGGGGAGGAGGCGGACGCGCGCCGCGCCCGCGACCTACGGCGCTGGAAGCTGATCGCCCTGGGGCTGCTGCTCGTCGCCGCGATCACCTACGCGGTCACGCTGCCGTTCGAGGACCACTGGTTCTGGGGCTTCGTCAACGCCGGCGCCGAGGCGTCGATGGTCGGCGCGATGGCCGACTGGTTCGCGGTGACCGCGCTCTTCCGCCACCCGCTGGGCCTGCCGATCCCGCACACCGCCCTCATCCCGCGGCGCAAGGACGACCTGGGCGCGGGGCTCTCGGAGTTCGTCTCGGAGAACTTCCTGGCCGAGGACGTGGTGCGCGACCGTCTCGCCGCGGCCCGCGTCTCCGAGCGGGTGGGCACCTGGCTCTCGCGCCCCGAGGCCCGGCAGCGCCTGGTCGACGAGGGCTCGGACCTGCTCGGCACCGCCCTGGCCCGGGTCACCGACGAGCACGTGCGGCTGCTGGTCGAGGACGGCCTCGTGCCGCGCCTGCGCGACGAGCGGCTCGCGCCGCTGCTGGGCTCCATGCTCACCGAGGCGATGCGGGACGACCTGCACCACGGGGTCGTCGACCTCGTCCTCGACGAGATGCACGACTGGCTGCTCGCCAACCCCGCGACCGTGGCCGAGGTCGTGGAGGAGCGGGCCCCGTGGTGGGCCCCGCAGGGCGTCAACGAGATGGTCAGCAGCCGGCTGCACCGCGAGCTGGTGCGCTTCGTGGTCGACGTCCGCGACACCCCGGACCACCGCGCCCGCCGGGCCCTGGACTCGTGGCTGGCCCAGCTGGCGACGGACCTGGGGGAGGACACCGAGACCGCCGCCGCCACCGAGCGCCTCAAGGAGCGGTTGCTGGACCAGCCCCAGGTGGTGGCCACCGCCGTGTCGGTGTGGGACGCGCTGCGCCGCGCCCTGGTCGGCTCGCTGACCGACCCCGACGGCCTCGTGCGCGCCCGCGTTCTGGAGGAGGTGCGCCTGCTGGCCGAGCGGCTCGTGCAGGACGCGGACCTGCGCGCGCGTCTGGACGGGCTGGCCGCGGACGCGGTCGTGCACGTCGTGGGTCGGTACGGTCACGAGGCAGTCGGCATCATCAGCAGCACCATCCAGGGCTGGGACGGCCGCGAGGCCGCGCAGCGGATCGAGCTGCACGTCGGCAAGGACCTCCAGTTCATCCGGCTCAACGGCACCGTCGTCGGCGGCCTCGTCGGCGTCGTCATCCACGGTCTGGCCCTGCTCCTCGGCTGAGGCCCCGGGAGCGTCCGCCGGGGTGAGGGCCCGGAGTGTGCGCGGCGTGGGCGTGGAGTGGGTCCGTCGCGGCCCGGTGGGGGAGGATGAGCGGGTGCCGCAGCCCTTCGACGTCCCCATCCGCGACGAGGCGATCCGCCTCGGCCAGTTCCTGAAGCTGGCCTCGCTCATCGAGTCCGGCTCGGAGGCCAAGCAGGTGATCGGGGCCGGCCTGGTGCGCGTCAACGGCGAGGTCGAGGAGCGACGCGGGCGTCGGCTCGTCGTCGGGGACGTGGTGGAGGTCGGCGGCCAGGCCGCCCGCGTGAGCGACACGGACGCCGGCGACGACCTGCCCTGGTAGCCGTGCGCCGGTCCGCGCGGCCCGGCCGGGGCCCCGGACACCCCGACGCGGGGAGGAACTCTGTGGCCGCATTCGCGGCCGGACGCGCCTGACCTGCGGCGGAGCGTGTGTGTCACAGGCGCAATAGGCGCGTTACCCCCGAGTGAACCCGGCGCAATCCGCCGGGGGTGGACTACGGTCGTCGGCTGATCCGAGTGGCCGGCGCTCCCCGCACCCTGGAGGAACACCCGTGACGACCCTCGCCGCCCCCGTCGAGCTGAGCGCCCCCGCCTTCCCGAGCGCCGTGCACGGACCGCTCGTCGGTGTCGTGGAGCGCGGTGACCAGCGCGGCCGCGAGCTGGGCTTCCCGACGGCCAACGTCGGCGTCCCGCTCGACGGCGTCCGCGACGGCGTGTGGACCGCCACCGTGGTGATCGCCTGCGGCACCGAGCAGCGCGTCTGCGTGGCCGCCGTCTCCGTCGGGCGGCGCCCCACCTACTACCGCCGCCACGGCGAGCGACTGCTCGAGGCCCACCTCGTCGACTTCGACGGCGACCTGTACGGCTCCCGCGTGGTCGTGCGGCTGCACCGCCTGCTGCGCGGCCAGCGCCGGTTCAAGGGCTCGGCCGAGCTCGTCGCCCAGATGACCGCGGACGTCGAGAGCACCCGGGCCTGGGCCGTCGAGGCCGGCCTGGGTGACCTGCTCACCCAGGCCCCCGCGCACCCGCCCCGCCACGTCCGGGCCACCCGCGGCCGGGGCGCCTCGGGCACCGTCACCGCCGCCCGCGCGGGCCGCGCCCGTCAGCGGATCGTCGCGATCGCGCAGGCGCTCGGCGACCTCGGCCCCGAGCGTGCCGACCACGAGAGCATCGCCCGCGCCACCGGCATCCCGCTGCCCTACCTGCGGTGGGCCTACCCGTCGCTGGCCGACCTGCACGCCGTCCGCGGCGACTGAGCGGCCCCCGCCCCGGAACGCCACGAGGGCCCGCACCGACCGAGTCGGTGCGGGCCCTCGCACGTCGGGCGGGGTGGGGTCAGGAGACGCCCAGCAGGTCCACGACGAAGATCAGCGTCTCGCCGGGCTTGATGACGCCGCCGGCGCCGCGGTCGCCGTAGCCCAGGTGCGGCGGGATGACGAGCTTGCGGCGGCCGCCGACCTTCATCCCCTGCACGCCGGTGTCCCAGCCGGAGATGACCTGGCCGATGCCGAGGCGGAACTGCAGCGGCTGGCCGCGGTTCCACGAGGCGTCGAACTCCTCGCCGGTGGAGTGGGCGACGCCCACGTAGTGCACGGAGACGGCCTGGCCGGCCTGGGCCTCGTCGCCCTCACCGACGGTGATGTCCTCGATCATGAGGTCGGCGGGCGGGTCGAAGTCGGGGAAGTCGATCTCGGGCTTGTCCATGGGCGTGAGCCTACGCGGCGAGGGCGCCGGGGGCTGAAGTCCGGAGCCGGAGGCCGGGGCCTCAGCCCTGGTTGACGTAGGAGTCCAGGGCGTCGCGCTCGAACTGGAGGGCGTCGATCTTGTGCTTGACCAGGTCGCCGATCGAGACGATCCCGACGAGGGTGCCCTCGTCGAGCACCGGCACGTGCCGCACCCGCTGGTGGGTCATCTGCCCCAGCACGTCGTCCATCTCGTCGTCGGGGGTGCAGGTGTGGACGGCGCCGGTCATGATCGCGCCCACGTGGTTGTTCACGACCGTGCCGTCGTGGTGCAGGTGGCGGACGACGTCGCGCTCGCTGACGATGCCGAGCATCTCGCGTCCGTCGCGGCTCACCACGAGCGCGCCGACGTTGTGCTCGGCCAGCATGCCGAGCAGCGCCCGCACGCCGGCGTCCGGGTCGACGGTGAGGACGTCCTGGTGCTGCTTGGCGGCGAGGATCTCTCCGATACGCATGACGGGACGGTACTGGCGAACCCGGGCTGTGACCAGGCTCACAGTCGCGCGTCCCCAGCGCGGCCGGACCGCGGGGAGCGTGGTCGCCCTCGGCGCGATCGGGTGCTACGGCTCCGGTGTCGGAGTGGGCGGTATGGTCTGCCAGGCTGCCGGGACGCGGTGGCCGGACGAGCAGGGGACGAGGGCACGTGACCGAGGAGAACGCCGGCCCGTCGGCGGCCGACGAGGCGCCGACGGAGAAGAAGCGGATGCCGGTGTGGCAGGAGTCGATCCTGCTCCTGGTGCTGGCGGTCGTCCTCGCCATCCTCGTGAAGACGTTCCTCGTCCAGGCGTTCTACATCCCCTCCCGCTCCATGGAGCCGGGGCTGGAGGTCAACGACCGTATCCTCGTCCAGAAGCCCTCCTACTGGGGCTCCGGGGAGCCCGAGCGCGGCGACGTCATCGTCTTCGCCGACCCGGGCGGCTGGCTCGACGCCAACGAGGCCGTGACCGCCACCAACCCGCTCACCGAGGCGCTGAGCCGCATCGGGCTCTACCCGACCGGCGGGCACCTGGTGAAGCGCGTGATCGGGGTCGCGGGCGACACGATCCACTGCTGCGACGACCGCGGACGCCTGGAGATCAACGGCGTGCCGCTGGACTCCTCGGACGAGTGGATCGAGAACAACAGCCGCTGCGACGGCCCCATGGTCGGCGCCTGCGACTGGACCGCTGGGCCCGTCCCCGACGGGGAGCTGTTCGTGATGGGCGACCACCGCGACAACTCGGCGGACTCCAGCTACCACCTGCAGTGCACGAGCAAGGCGGAGACGTGCGACGCCTCGGACGCCTACGTGGACGTCGACCTGGTGGTCGGCAAGGTCTTCGCCCGGGTCTGGCCGGCCGACCGGTTCGGCCTGGTCGAGAAGCCGCCGGCCTTCGACCAGCTGGCCGAGACCCTCGCGGCGCGCGAGGAGGACGCCGAGCCCGCGACCTCCTCGGCTCCGTAACCGGTCCGTCCGGCCTGTGCCGCGAGGCCGTGGGCGTCAGTCCAGCGGACGGTGTCGGGCGGTGCGGTCCACGTAGCCCAGGACCCGGTTGAACAGCCGGGTCACCGCGGTGACGTCGACGTCCGGCGCAGCAGGCGAGGCGAGCGCCTGCGCGGCCGCACGCGCGCGGTCGGCCGCGGCGGGGGAGACGTCCTGGACGCCGGTGCCCGGCGACGCCAGGGCGCCCAGGGTCAGGCGGGCGGCGTCGCGGACGACGGCGGGCTCGACGCTCCACAGGGTCTCGAAGACCCGCTCCCGGTCGGGCCGGTCGGCCTGCCCCGGCGGCTCCCAGGCGGTCAGCACCATCGGCAGCCGCGGGTGGTCGTGCACCACCGCCCACTCCCGACGGAGGGGAGAGGCATCCGTCAGGCCGGCGAGGTCGGGGCCTGCCGTCTCCGCGTCGGAACCGCTCAGGCCGGCGCCGAGCGCGAAGCAGGACGCGGTGCCCGCCGCCAGGTCGCGCCACCGGGCCGCGGCGGAGCGGTAGTGCCGCTCGCGCTGGAACAGGCCGACCAGGTAGCCACCCTGCCCGGCCACGGCGAGGGCCTCGTCCTCGATGGCCCACGAGAGCCCGAGCAGCGTGGCCTTGGTCAGCCGCTGCGGAGCCAGCGCCGGGTGCCGCTCGCGCAGGTGCGCCCACAGCGAGACCGGGGCCGCTGCCTGCGTGGGGGAGGTCGCCTGCTCGGCCGCCACGGCGGCGTCGAGGCGCTGGCCCGCGTCGCGCCGGGCCAGGACACGACGGACGGCGGCGACGTCCGCGTCGGTGTAGCGGCGGTGCCCGCCGTCGAGCCGGACGGCCGTCGGGAACCCGTGCCGGGCCTCCCACATGCGCAGCGTCGCGGGGCTCACGCCGGTCCGCTCGGCCAGGTCCCCGATGCTCCAGGGGGCGGCTTGCGCAGACCTCAACGTTGTGTTCACAATCAGAGCGTAAACCTCAACACTGTGTTCGTGCCATCCGTGTCACGAGCGAGGATGAGGACGGGCTAGTCCGGCACCGCCGGAGCAGGAGTGGGACCGATGAGCGCCACCGGCACGCGCGACCGCATGGGGGTCGCGCGATGAGCACCCCCACCGACGAGGGTGAGGGCACGCTGGCGCCCGTCGTCCCGCTCACCGAGCGCGCCGGCACCGACCTGCCCGGCGGCTTCCGGGCCATCCGTGCCCGGCGTCGGCGCGAGGCCGAGCGCACGGCCCGGGTCCCCGAGCCCGGCGAGGTCGCCCACGTCGCGGGGGAGGTGCGCGTGGCCGTGGGCTCCGGCTCCCTCGTCTTCGGCTCCCACCCCTCCTGCGACGTGGTGCTCCCGGGACTGCACGCGCGGCACGCCGTGCTCGGGCGCGACGGCGCCGGGCGGCTGGTGCTCAGCGCCCTCTCCGGCTCCACCCGCGTGGACGGGGTGCCCGTGCTGAACCAGGTCGTGGACGAGGCCGCGCGAGTGGTCATGGCCGGCCACCGGATCGCGCTGCTGCTCCCGCGCCCGGCGCCCCGGCTGGTCTGAGGGCGGCTGGTCCTCGGGTGGGCGCCCTGCTCAGCGCCCCCGCAGCGGCGAGACCGACCCGGGGCCGGTGCGCGGCCAGTCGGGGTCGGGGTCGTCGGAGTCGGGCAGGGACCCGATGAAGCCGAGGGCGGCCTCGTGCAGGTGCCCGTTGGAGGCGATGGCGTTGCCGCCCCAGGGGCCGGGATTGCCGTCGAGGGAGGTGAACCGGCCGCCGGCCTCGCGCACGATCACGTCGAGGGCCGCCATGTCGTAGAGCTCCAGCTCCGGCTCGGCCGCGATGTCGACCGCGCCCTCGGCCACCAGCATGTAGGACCAGAAGTCGCCGTAGGCGCGGGTGCGCCACACACGGCGCATGAGCGCCAGCACCTCGTCCAGCCGGTCACGCTCCTCCCAGCCGGAGAGCGAGGAGTAGGAGAACGAGGCGTCCTCGAGGCGGCGCACGTCGGAGACGTGGATCTGCTGGGCCTTCATCAGCGACTTGCCGGTGAAGGCGCCGCCGCCCTTCTGGGCCCACCACCGGCGCTGCAGCTGCGGCGCCGAGACGACGCTGCACACCACCTCGTCCTCCACCGCCAGGGCGATGAGGGTGGCCCACACCGGCACCCCGCGGACGAAGTTCTTCGTGCCGTCGATCGGGTCGACGATCCAGCGGCGCGCGGAGGTGCCGGTGGAACCCTCCTCCTCGCCGGTGATGGCGTCGCGCGAGCGCACGCGGGAGAGGGTGCGGCGGATGGCCTCCTCGACGCCGCGGTCGGCGTCGGTGACGGGCGTGAGGTCAGGCTTGGCCATCACGTGCAGGTCGAGCGACTTGAACCGGCTGCTGGTGAGGGAGTCGGCGTCGTCGGCCAGGAGATGGGCCAGCCGCAGGTCGTCGGTGTAGTCGGGCTCAGCCACGGTGAGCAGGCTACCGGTGCGGGCCCTGTCGGTCGGGTCACACCCCGGCTAGCCTCCTCGTCCATGGAGATCCTGGGGCTCCCGGCCCACCCCCTCGTGGTGCACGGCGCCGTCGTCCTCGGCCCGCTCGCCGGCCTGGTCAGCCTCGCCTACCTGCGTCCCGCCTGGCGCGGCCTCCTGCGGTGGCCGCTGCTCGTCGGCGCCGTCGCGGCCATGGTGTTCCTGGTGCTCGCGGCCGTCTCGGGCGAGTCGCTCCTGGAGAGCCGCGAGCAGCTGCGGCAGCTGGACGGCATGCACGACCACGAGGAGGGCGGCGAGCTGGCGCGGAACCTGACCCTGCTCTTCGGCGTGCTCGCGATCGCGACCACGGCGCTCCAGCGGCGCCTGCACGGCGTGCTCGCGACCGCCGCGCCGGTCGCCACGGCGCTGGCCGCGGTCGCGATGATCGTGGTGATCGCGCTGGCCGGGCACTCCGGCGCCTCGCTGGTCTGGGGCTGAGCGCGCCACCTACCAGGCCGTCCACCAGGCCGACTACCAGGCGGGCTCGGAGCGGGCGGCCAGGAGCCTGCGGAAGGACTCGACGCGGTCGGGGTCCACGGTGCCCTCGGTGACGGCCTCGTCGAGCCCGCACTCGGGCTCGTCGCCGCCGTGGGTGCAACCGCGGGGGCAGTCCTCGGTGGCCTCGTCGAGGTCGGGGAACGTCTCGATCAGGGTCTCGGGGTCCACGTGGGCGAGCCCGAAGGAGCGGATGCCGGGGGTGTCGATGATCCAGCCCTCCGCCCCGTCCGCGCCCGTGCCCCAGCTCTCGGGCAGGGCCAGCAGGTAGGCCGAGGTGGAGGTGTGCCGGCCACGGCCCGTCACGGCGTTGACGTGGCCGGTCTCGCGGTCGGCGTCCGGCACGAGGGCGTTGACCAGCGTGGACTTGCCGACGCCGGAGTGGCCGACCAGCACCGAGGTGCGCCCGGCCAGCAGCCCGCGCACCTCCTCGAGGTCGCCGCCGCGCTGGGTGACCACCCACGGCACGCCCAGGGAGCGGTAGGTGGAGAGGAACGCGTCGGGGTCGGCGAGGTCGGCCTTCGTCAGGCACAGCACCGGCTTCATCCCCGAGACGTAGGCGGCGACCAGCGCACGGTCGACCAGCCCGGTGCGGGGCTCGGGGTCGGCGAGCGCGGTGACGATGACCAGCTGCTCGGCGTTGGAGACGATCACCCGCTCCACCGGGTCGTCGTCGTCGGCGGTGCGGCGCAGCGTGGTGCTGCGCTTCTCGACCTCGACGATGCGGGCCAGCGAGCCGTCGTCGCCGGAGACGTCGCCGACGACCTTGACGCGGTCGCCCACGACGACGCCCTTGCGGCCCAGGGGGCGCGCCTTCATCGCCATCACGGTGCGGCCGTCGACCAGCAGCGTGAAGCGGCCACGGTCGACCGTGACGACGCGGCCGCGCACCGCGTCGTCGTAGGTCGGCCGGTCCTTCGTGCGGGGTCGCGTGCGGCGGCGGGGTCGCTCGTAGTGCTCGACGTCCTCGCGCCCGTAGCGGCTCCGCGCCATGCTCAGCCCTCGCTCGACGACCCGGTGGGCCGGGCCAGCAGGCCGGACCAGAACCCGGCGAAGTCGGGGAAGGTCTTCGAGGTCGTCGCCACGTCCTCCACGCGGACGCCGGGCACCGCCGCCCCGGCGATCACCGCGGCGTGGGCCATCCGGTGGTCGGCGTAGGTGCGGAACACGCCGCCGCTCAGGGGGGCGGGGGTGAAGGAGAGGCCGTCGCGGTGCTCGGTCACTGCCGCGCCGAGGCCGCGCAGCTCGGTGGCCAGGGCCGCGAGCCGGTCGGTCTCGTGGAAGCGGATGTGCTCCACGCCGCGCAGGTGGCTGGGGCCCTGCGCCAGCGCGGCCAGCGCCGCCACGGCCGGGGTCAGCTCGCCCACGTCGTGCAGGTCGACGTCCACGCCCGCCAGCACGCTGGGGCCGACGACCTCGAGGCCGCGGCCGGTCGGTGCGTCGGCGACGTCGACGAAGGAGACCTGGCAGCCCATCTGCGTCAGCAGGTCGCGCAGCACGTCGCCGGCCTGCGTGGTCTCGGCCGGCCAGTCGCGCACGACGACGCGGCCGCCGGTCACAGCGGCCAGCGCCAGGAAGGGGGCGGCGTTGGAGAGGTCGGGCTCGATCACGTGGTCCACGGCCGCGACCGGCCCGGGAGCGACGGCCCACCGGTTGGCGCCGTCGGTGTCCACCTCGACGCCGTGCATCCGCAGCACCTGCACCGTCATCTCGATGTGCGGCAGGGACGGCACGGGCTTGCCCACGTGGCGGACGTCGACGCCCTGCTCGTAGCGGGCGCCGGCGAGCAGCAGGGCGGAGATGAACTGCGAGGAGGACGAGGCGTCCAGCGTCACCAGGCCGCCGCGCACCGACCCGGAGCCGCGGACGGTGAAGGGGAGCGCCCCGCGGCCCTCGTCCTCGATGGCGACGCCGAGGCCGCGCAGCGCGGTGAGGACCTCGCCGACGGGGCGGTTGCGCATGTGGGCGTCGCCGTCGAAGGCGACGGTTCCCGAGGAGAGTGCTGCCACCGGCGGCACGAAGCGCATGACGGTGCCGGCCAGGCCGCAGTCGACCGCCGCGTCCGCGGTGAAGGGGGCGGGGGTGACCCGCCAGTCCTCGCTGCTGGTGTCCACGTGGGCGCCGAGGGAGGTCAGGGCCGCGGCCATGAGCGTGGTGTCGCGGCTGCGCAGGGCCCGGCGGACGACCGAGGGACCCTCGGCGATGGAGGCCAGCAGGAGGGCCCGGTTGGTGAGCGACTTGCTGCCGGGCAGCGAGACGACGAGGTCGACGGGCCCGGCCGCGGCGGGGGCGTCGTAGAGGTCGGTGCTGGAGGGGGCGCTGCTCACGGGCCGAGGGTAGTCGGTGGACGCGACGACGCCGGCCTCCGCACGCTCGGGCGAGCGGGGAGACCGGCGTCGGTCGGGAGCGAGCAGGGGTTCGGGTGGCCGGCGGCTCAGGCGCCGGGCAGGCTCTTGGCGGCCAGCTTCGCCTCGGCCTTGGCGGCCCGCTTGGCCGACTTCACCTCGCGCTTGGCGCTCTTGGCCGCGGACTTCGCACCCTTGGAGGCGTCCGAGGCGGCCTTCTTGGTGCGCCACGCGACGCCGGGGGCGCCGTCGGTGTCGCCGGCGGCGATGATCAGCCCGCCCACGAGGGAGACGTTCTTGGTGAAGCCCATCTGGGCCTCCTTCTTGGCGGCCGGGGAGTCGGCCTTCCAGAACGGGTAGCCGGCCCACGTCGTCGGCACCATGGTCGCGGCCAGGACGGCGGCGGAGCAGCGCGGCGCCTTGCCGGTGGCCAGCCCGAGCGCGGCGGCCAGCTGCACGCCGGCGTTCACCCGCACCAGCAGGGTGGGGTCCGAGGGGAACTGGGGGACGGCCCGGCGCACGAGCGGCACCAGCTTCTCGGTGACGGGCTCGGCCTTCTCGGCGAGCGCGGAGCTGTTCTTCAGCGCACCGGCGGCACCGGTGACGAAGGCAGCGGCGAGCAGGGGACGGGCGATGGCACGGCTGAGCGACATGACACCTTCCTACTACACGGCCCTGCGCGAGCGGCCCGCCCCGCCGGGTGGCCGCGTCGGCTGCGCGATCCTCGGGTTGCACGATCAGTGGGTGCGCGATCGATGGGTGGGGAGCCCCTAGGCTGGGCGCATGTGCGGCAGGTACGCCTCCAGCCGGGACGCGGCCGACCTCGTCGAGGAGTTCGAGGTCGACGTGCCCATGTTCGCCGCGCCGCTGGCCGCCGACTTCAACGTCGCGCCGACCAAGGAGGTCTACGCGGTGCTCGAGCGCCCGCCGAAGGGCGAGGAGCGACCCAGCGCCGAGCGGCAGCTGCGGGTGCTGAGCTGGGGGCTGGTGCCCTCGTGGGCCAAGGACCCCGCCATCGGCAACCGGATGATCAACGCCCGGGTCGAGACCGTCGCGGAGAAGCCGGCCTACCGCAAGGCGTTCGCCTCGCGCCGCTGCCTGCTGCCCGCGGACGGCTACTTCGAGTGGTACGCCACGTCCGAGACCACGAAGGCCGGCAAGCCGCGCAAGCAGCCGTTCTTCATCCGGCCGGCCGACGGCGGGACGCTGGCGATGGCCGGGCTCTACGAGATCTGGCGCGACCCCACGCGGGGCGAGGACGACCCCGCGCGTTTCCGGTGGACCTGCACGGTGATCACCACCCAGGCCGAGGACTCCCTGGGCCAGATCCACGACCGGATGCCGATGATGCTGGACCGGGAGCGCTGGGGCGCCTGGCTCGACCCGACCGTCGCCCGCGCCGACCTGGTGGACCTGCTGGTGCCCGCGGCGCCCGGTCGGCTGGAGGCCTTCCCCGTCTCGACCGCGGTCTCGAACGTGCGCAACAACGGCCCCGAGCTCGTCGCGCCCCTGCCGCTGGACGGCCTGCCCGACGACGTGACCGGCCAGGTGGCCCACCCCGACCCTGATGCTGATCCTGGCCAGCCCGCCCTGCTGCCCGCTCCCGAGGAGTCCCGATGACCGACGAGACCGGCCTCCCGGGCGTGCCCGGCCGCACCGTGGACACCCCGCACGGCCCCGGCCTGCTCCAGGTGGTGGACGCCGACGAGCCGGTCGCGCTCCTGCTGCTCTCGCACGGCGCGGGCGCGGGTGTCGACACCCGGGACCTCGCCGCCCTCGCCGAGCTGCTGCCGCCGCAGGGCTTCTCGGTGGCGCTGTTCACCCAGCCCTGGCGCGTCGCGGGCCGCAAGGTCGCCACGCCGCCCGCCACCCTGGACGCCGGCCTGGCCGCCGCGGCCGCGGCGGTGGCCGAGTCGCACGCCGGCGTCCCGCTGGTCCTCGGGGGCCGCTCCGCCGGCGCCCGCTCGGCCTGCCGCAGCGCGCGCGACCTCGGCGCGGTCGGCGTGCTGGCGCTCTCCTTCCCGCTGCACCCGCCGGGCAAGCCCGAGCGCAGCCGGCTTCCGGAGCTCTCCGACGTCGGCGTCCCCGTGCTCGTGGTGCAGGGGGAGCGGGACACGATGGGCCGCCCCGAGGAGTACCCCGACCCCATGCCCGACGGGGTCGAGATGGGGGTGCTGCCGGGGGCCGACCACGGGCTGAAGGTGGGCGCGCGGGCCGAGCCCGGCCAGGACGACGTGCTGGCGATGCTCGTGGAGACCACGCTGGAGTGGCTCGTGCGCGAGGTCGTCGGCGGCAGCGTCTGAGGGGCCGACCGGACACGGACCGGGGAATGTCCGGTGGGTGTCGGTGGTTGTCCCACCCGTGATGGCACTGCTGGAACCGACCGCACCGCGGCTAGGCTCGGGAGAGATGACTGAGCTCTCCCCCCGCGCCGACGACGCCGGACTCGACACCGGCCTCGACTCGAGCACCGTCGACCCCACCGAGATCGACGTGGCCACCGAGTCCGAGGCGGACCGCAACGCGCGCTTCGAGCGCGACGCCCTGCCCTTCCTCGACCAGCTCTACTCGGCCGCGATGCGGATGACCCGCAACCCCGCGGACGCGGAGGACCTGGTGCAGGAGACGTTCGCCAAGGCGTACTCCTCCTTCCACCAGTTCCGCCCTGGGACGAACCTGAAGGCGTGGCTGTACCGCATCCTCACCAACACCTTCATCAACTCCTACCGCAAGAAGCAGCGCCAGCCGCAGCAGTCGATGTCCGAGGACGTCGAGGACTGGCAGCTCGCGCGGGAGGCCTCGCACTCCTCGTCCGGGCTGAAGTCCGCCGAGAACGAGGCGATGGAGCACCTGCCCGACAGCCAGGTGAAGGACGCCCTCCAGCGACTGCCCGAGGAGTTCCGCCTCGCGGTCTACCTGGCCGACGTGGAGGGCTTCGCCTACAAGGAGATCGCGGAGATCATGGGCACGCCCATCGGCACCGTGATGTCGCGGCTGCACCGCGGCCGCCGCCAGCTGCGCGACATGCTGACCGACTACGTGCGGGACAACTCTCTGCTGCCCGCCTCGAGCCTGCCGGGGGAGACGTCATGACCCACCACGACCACGACCACGCCGGGCAGACCGGGGCTGCGCCCACGGCCGCGCCCGCCACGGAGTCGGACTGTGCCGACTTCCTCGAGCGGATCGTCTACTTCCTCGACAACGAGCTGGACGAGACCGACTGCGCCGACGTCCGCGTCCACCTCGACACCTGCAACCCGTGCCTGGAGAAGTACGACCTCCAGCGCACCGTGAAGCAGGTCGTCGCCCGCTCGTGCGCCGAGGCGGCTCCCGAGGACCTGCGGGCGCGGGTGCTGATGCGCGTGCGCGAGGTGCAGGTGCGCATCGCCGAGGGCTGAGCCCTCCCACCCCCCCTGGCCGACCCGCCACAGATCCACCGTCGACCCCCGTCCCTCCTGTGAGGGGCGGGGGTCGTCGTCTGTCTGTCTCGTCTGTCCAGACCACCGCCGCCGACCGGTCCCCCAGATGGCGTACGGACGCCCGTGCAGACCCCGGCCGTCCGCCACTCCCGTCACGCTGGCCGCAGTTCGGCCGTGCGGCCGGCGGGGTGGAGGAGCCCCGCCAGGCCCCGCCGGACCCCACCGGGTCACCCGTGGCTGCCCTCCCGGAGCGCGGCCACGGGTCCTGGTGCTTCCGGAGACAGTGCGGCCTGGCGCCGACCCATGTCGACGTCCGTCGCCTGACCGGGTGCGCGTCCGTGCACCCGCGCGTGCCACGGCGGGCCCGTGCCGTTACGTGCTTTCGAGGATTTACCCCCGCCAGGTCTAGGCCGCGGTTCACGGCTGTTCCCCCACATTGAGTAAGACGTTCGGGTCGTCCTGTTCCCCCGGACGTCTCGATCCACCCTCCTTGACGTGGCCCCGTCGGACAGCGGGACCACAGCGAGAGACCGACCAGCCATGGGGGAGGGCGGATGAGCACCGAGCGTGAGCACACCCGGCACGGGGGGCGCGAGGGACAGGTCCGGGCGCGGCAGCAGCTGCGCCGCGGACGGCACGAGGAGCGCGGCGCCGCCGCGGTCGAGTTCGCCCTGGTGGCGATGGTCCTGGTGACCCTGGTCTTCGGGATCATCCAGTTCAGCCTGTACTTCTGGGCCTGGCAGTCGGCCGGCAACGCGGCACGCTCCGCGGCCCGGGCCGGCGCCGTGGACCCGTGCGACACGGCGGCCGTGCAGACGGCCGCCACCAACGCGCTGGCCGGCACGCCGACCGACGGGGCGCCCGCCGGCGTCACCGTCACGCCGCCGTCGCCCGTCGAGGTCGGTTCCGACCTGACGGTGACCATCACCTTCGACGCCCTGGACCTCGGGTTCTTCCCGTTCCTGGACCCGGCGATCGACAAGAGCGTCACCACCCGGGTGGAGCACGTGCCGGCTGGTGGGTGCTGACGTGAGGACGCACGTGTCCACCCGACGGGCGGCGCGCCGCTCGCGGGAGGACCGCGGCGCGGTGGCCGTGCTGGTCGCGATCCTCGCCGTCGTCCTCATCGGGATCGGCGCCTTCGCCGTCGACCTGGGCCAGGCGTACGCGAAGAAGTCGCTGCTCCAGACCGACGTCGACGTGGCCGCCATGGCCGCGGCCGCCGAGCTGACCCAGGAGGACGGCTGCAACGCCGAGGTGATCGACACGGCCGAGGAGTACCTCACCCACGCCGACAACGCGGTGCCCGGGCAGTACCCGATCGACCTCGGCGGCAGCGCCGGCGACGGTGACGGGTTCATCTCGTGCAGCGACTGGACCGTGCACCTGTGGGCGCCCGCCTCCGAGGTCGAGCTGGGCCTGGGCCAGGTGATCAGCGACTCCGACAGCTTCGACGTCGCGTCCTACGCGGCCGCCCAGGTGGGCTCGCCCGCCGCCAGCGGCACCCTGCCGTTCTTCGGCGTGCAGGGCTGCGACTACGGTTCGCAGACCATCCGGGACGACTCGGGGTCGCCGACCAGCGCGTCGCCGCCCTCGACCTTCGTGCCCGACTCCGGCACGCACAACAACATCGTCGTCCAGTCGGTCACGCCGGACACCGCGCCCTCGCCCGCCGACGACGGCACCACCACCGCGATGACCGTGACCGTCGACGGCACGCACATGAACAACGCCCGCTACGTCGGCTTCACCAGCGCCACCGGTCAGCACTACGAGGCCCTCATCTCGCCGGTGCCGAGCAACGGCCAGCAGACCGTGACCGTCTCGGTGCCCAGCGACGTGCTGGCCGCGGTCGGCACCTGGTGGGTGCGGATCAAGGGCTCCAGCGGCAACTGGTCGAACCCGACCGAGGCGAAGCCGTTCCAGGTGGGCGACGACCTGCTCTACTGCGACAACTCCAACGAGGGAAACTTCGGCACCATCGACGTGCCCCGCACCGACGGCAACGCCGGCAACCGGCTGGCCCTCAACATGATCCTCGGCGTCCAGCCTGAGCTGGCCATCCACCCCTCGCCCAACGGCGAGTGCGGCGGTGACCCGAGCCCCACCGTGGAGTCGAAGAACTCCCCGGTCGACGGCACCAACTGCCTGCTCAGCGAGCCGGGGCTCAAGGTCTCCGCCACCAACGACGGCATGGTGCTCGGCGCCGACGGACACCCCGGGCGCCTCGACGCCGACTCCACGCACGACTGCAGCCGCAACGGCAGCGGCTCGCGCACCAGCGGGGCGGTCAAGGGCAAGACCCTCAACGACGACCTGCTGACCTGCTTCATCATCAACGGCGCCAGCATCAACGACCTGGTCAGCGGCAACGCCTCGGGCACCCACGCGCTGTCGGCCGACATCTTCGACTCGCCCCGGTTCTTCTGGATCCCGATCGTCGACACCGACCCCTCCAACGGGGCCAAGTCGTGGCCGATCATCGCGTTCCGCCCCGGGTTCATCACCGACCAGTCGCTGTCCGCCACCAACGCCGCACCCGGCTCGATCTCGTCCCTCAACGGGGTCGAGGCCGACAGCTCCGGCATCCGCGCCCTGCACGTCGTCCTCTTCTCCGAGGACGCCCTCCCCGAGACCGCCGCCGCCACCGGCGACGAGATCTCCTACCGCGGCTCCGGCACGCGGGTGCTCACGCTCGTCGAGTAGCACCCGTCCGCCCGCAGCCCACCGATCACCAGCTCAGCCACCCAGCTCAGCCACACCGCTCAGCCACGACAGACGGCCCTCCCGGGCCTGGGACAAGGAGACGTCATGGCACGTCGCAGCATCCTCCTCGGCGTCGCGTTCCTCATCGCGGCGTTCGGCACGACGATGGTCGTGCTCTACGTGCAGGGCATCGAGGCCCGCGCCACCGCCGGCCAGGACCTCGTCGAGGTCCTCGTCGCCACCGACACCATCGCCGCGGGGGAGAGCGTCTCCGACGCCCAGGACGCCGGCAAGCTCGAGAAGAGCTCGGTGCTGCGCGACGACCTGGTCGACGGGGCGCTCGCCTCGACCCGCAGCATCGAGGGCGAGGTCGCGCTGGCCACCGTCTACCCGGGCCAGCAGATCCTCGGCCAGCAGTTCGGCGACGCCGCCGGCGCCTCCGCGCTGGAGATCCCCGAGGGCACGATGGCGATCTCGGTGGAGCTCACCGACCCCGCCCGCGTCGCCGGCTTCGTCACCCCCGGCTCGGAGGTCGTCATCTTCGCCTCCGCCGACCCCGAGCTCTACCTGCCGGACGGCAGCACCCGGAAGCTCTCGCCCTACACCAGCCTGCTGCTGCCGAAGGTGACGGTCGTCGGTGTGGGCACCACCTCGGTCACCTCGCGCACCACGACCACCGAGGACGGTGAGCAGACCACCGAGGAGGTGCCGCGCACCATCCTCACCATCGCCGTGGACCAGGGCCAGGCCGAGAAGGTCATCTACGCCAGCCGCAACGGCGACCTCTCCTTCGCCCTGCGCGACGACGAGACCGTGGCCCGCGCCGGCAAGGGCGTCACCGCCTCCGACGTCCTCCCCGGCGCGTTCGGGGGCAACTGATGACCATCGTCGTGGAGAAGGAAGCCGGCCTGGCCGGCGCCATCGTGGCCGGGCTGGACGAGCGGCTCGTGGACCGGATGGGCGGCGTGCCCGGCGGCGTCACGGCGCTCGCCGGCACCGACGAGGTGGCCGCCCACCTCGCGCAGCACCCGCACGAGACCGTCGTGGTGCTCGGCGCCTCGGAGTCCCTGGAGGACGCCGTCGCGCTCGCCGAGGCCGCCCGGGTCCAGCGTCCCTGGCTCGGCGTGGTGCTCCTGCGCGAGAAGGTCGACACCGCCACCCTGACCCGGGCCCTGGAGTCCGGCCTGCGCGCCGTGGTCGACGCCGACGACGCCGACGGGCTGGCCGGCGCCGTCGAGCGGGCCCACGCGCTCGGCTCGGCCCTGGTGCCGGTGGCTCCGCCCGCACCCCCCGTGGAGCGGCACGGCCAGGTCGTCACCGTCTTCTCGCTCAAGGGCGGGGTCGGCAAGAGCATGGTCTCCACCAACCTCGCCGTCTCCCTGGCCGACCGCGGCCACCGGGTGTGCGTCATCGACCTCGACGTGGCCTGCGGCGACGTCGCGATCATGCTGCGGATCAACCCCACGGCCACGCTGGCCGACCTCCAGCGCGTGGGCACCGTGGACCGCTCGGCCGTGCTCTCGATGCTCACCGAGGCCGAGGACGGGCTCAGCGTGATGGCCGCGCCGACCCACCCGGGCCAGCCGGTGCCTCCGGACGACCTGGGTGACGTGCTGCGGCTGCTCACCGCCGAGTTCGACGTGGTCGTCGCCGACACCTCCGGCACCTTCGACGACCACGCCCTGGTCGCGCTGGACCACGCCGACCAGCTGGTGCTCGTCGGCACCCCCGACATCCCGTCGCTGAAGTCGCTGAAGCTGGCGACGGGCACGCTCGACCTGCTCGACCTGCCCCGCGAGCGCCGCTCGCTGGTGCTGAACCGGGTCGAGCCGAAGGTCGGGCTGACCACGGCCGAGGTCGAGGAGACCCTCGGCGTGCCGGTCACCGTGGCCGTGCCGGCCGACCGCGAGGTCGTGGCCGTGCTCAACCGCACCGAGACCATGGTCCGCGTCCGCCCCGGGCACCCGGTGAGCAAGGCGCTGACCCAGCTGGCCGACCTCGTCGAGGCCGAGCTGGTGACCAGCGGGGAGACCCCCGCGACCAACCGGAGCGAGCGCCGCGGAGGGCGGCGCCGCCTGCGCAGGAAGGTGAGCTGACATGAGCCTCGCGGACCGACTCGCCGCCGCCCGTCGCGAGAGCACGGCCGGCGCCCACACCGCCACCACGCCCGGCACCACGCCCGGCACCGCCGAGCCGACCGGCGTCCAGGACGGGGCTGCCACCCCGACCCCGCCCCAGACGCCCAGCGTGGCCCCGGCCCAGCCCGCCCCGGCAACCGTCACCGCCCTCACCGGCGGGCCCACGGCCACCGGCCGCACCACCGCCGGCTCGCACACGGGCTCAGGGGCCGCCAGCGGCTCCGCCGCCCCGGGCCGCCGCAGCCTGCGGGCCGACGTGGAGGCCGGCAAGCTCGCGCGCAGCACCGACCCGATCGCCGACCTCAAGCGCCAGGTGCACGCCCAGCTGGTCGCGGCGCTCGGCCCGAAGCTCTACGACGTCGGGCTGACGCCCGCGGAGCTCGAGACCCAGGTCCGGGCGGCGCTCGCCTCCGCCGTGGCCGGCGCCGAGCGACCCATGTCGGGCCCCGAGCGCACGCGGATCACCCAGGAGATCGCGGACGACATCCTCGGCTACGGCCCGCTCCAGCCGCTGCTGGACGACCCGGACCTCACCGAGGTCATGGTCAACCGCTCCGACGACATCTGGGTCGAGCGCGACGGCCGGCTCACCAAGGTGCCGACGGCCTTCACCGACGAGGCCCACCTGCGCCGCACGATCGACAAGATCGTCGCCAAGGTCGGCCGCCGCGTCGACGAGTCCTCGCCGATGGTCGACGCCCGTCTGCCCGACGGCAGCCGCGTCAACGCGGTCATCCCGCCGCTGGTGCTCGACGGCTCGACGCTCACCATCCGCAAGTTCTCCGCCGACCCCTACACCGTCGACGACCTGGTCGGGTTCGGCACGCTCAGTGCCGAGTCCGCCGAGCTGCTCAGCGCCTGCGTGCGCGGCCGGCTCAACATCCTGGTCTCGGGCGGCACCGGCGCCGGCAAGACGACCACCCTCAACGTGCTCTCCTCCGCGATCCCCGCCGACGAGCGGATCGTCACCATCGAGGACGCGGCGGAGCTCCGGCTCATGCAGGAGCACGTGATCCGCATGGAGGCCCGTCCGGCCAACATCGAGGGCCGCGGCGCCGTCACGATCCGCGACCTCGTCCGCAACGCCCTGCGCATGCGCCCCGACCGCATCGTCGTCGGCGAGATCCGCGACGCGGCGGCGCTCGACATGCTCCAGGCGATGAACACCGGCCACGACGGGTCGCTGTCCACCGTGCACGCCAACAGCCCGCGCGACGCGCTGGCCCGTGTCGAGACGATGGTGATGATGGCGGGGCTGGACCTGCCGGTCCGCGCGATCCGCGAGCAGGTCTCCAGCGCCATCGACCTCGTCGTCCAGCAGCGCCGGCTCAAGGACGGCAGCCGCCGGATCACCTCCATCACCGAGGTGGTCGGCATGGAGGGCGACGTGGTCACCCTCCAGGAGGTCTTCTCCTTCGACCACAGCGCCGGCTGGGACGAGCAGGGCCGCACCCGCGGCCACCTGCGCGCCACCGGCCTGCGGCCCCGGTTCCTGGAGACCCTCGCCGACGCGAACGTCCGGGTCGACCCGGCGCTGTTCCTGACCCGGGCGGGCGCATGAGCGTCGCGACCGCCCCTGGCACAGGAGCAAGCAGTGGCGCTGGCACGACCCGGGCGCGGCGGCTGGCGGCCTCGGCACTGGTCGTCGGGCTCGTCGCCGGCCTGCTGCTGCTCGTCGGGCCCCTCGTGGGCCCGGCGCACGGCCAGGGCACCGGAGCCGGCGACGGCGGGCTGGACATCGCCTACGTGCAGACCGCGGAGGACGGCCGCGTCTCGGTCCTGCTGGACCAGGGCGCCGACCTCACCTCCCCGCTCGAGGACGTCGAGGTCAGCGTGGACGACACGCTCGTGGACGCCGACGTGGCGCAGGTGACCGGCCAGGTCGATCGCACCATCGTCCTCGCCCTCGACGCCAGCCGCAGCATGGCCGGCGCCCGCATCGCCGCCGCCCGCGAGGCGGTCGAGGCGTTCCTGGCCGCCGTGCCGGACGACGTGGCCGTCGGCCTCGTGTCGTTCGCCGGCGAGGTCGAGACCACCGTCGAACCGACCACCGACCGGGCGCAGGTCCGCGACGCCGTCGCCGACCTCACCCTGCGGCGCGGTACGCGCCTCTACGACGGCGTCGCCGCAGCCGCCGCGGCGACCGGCACCACCGGTGCCCGCTCCGTGCTCGTGCTCTCCGACGGCCGCGACACCGGCGGCGGGGTCGACCTCGAGGCCGCGATCGCCGCCGTCGAGGACTCCGGCGTCGCGCTCGACGCCGTCGCGCTCGACCAGGACGCCGCCGATGTCGCGCCCGTGCGCCGGATGGTCGACGCGGCCGACGGCACGCTGGTCGACGCGCAGGGTGCCGCCGCCCTCACCGACGTCTTCGCCGCCCAGGCCGACGCCCTCGGCCGCCAGCTGCTGGTCACCTTCGAGCGCCCGGCGGGCCTCGCCTCGCTCTCCGACGTGGACCTCTCCGTCAGCGCCACCGCGGGTGGGCTCGCCGTCGGCGACCGCGCCCTCGTCGACCTCCGGGCGGCGGACGACGGCCTCGCAGGCGCGTCCGCCACGGTCGGTCGCTCGCTGGTCGGCACCACCGGCCTGCTGATCGGCGGGCTGGCCCTGGCCGCGGGCGTGTTCGCGCTCCTGGCGCTGGTGCTGCTCCAGCACCGCGGGCCCAGCGCCGCACAGCGCACCGTGGCCCGCTACCTGGGCGAGACGCCGCTGACGCAGGAGCGGACCACGCTGCGCGACTCCGCCCTGGCGGTGACGAACTCGCTGGTGAAGCAGGACTTCGAGGCGCGGTTCTCGCAGCGGCTCACCGGCGCCGGCCTGGCGATGACGGTGGCCGAGTGGGTGCTGCTGCACGCGGGCATCGCGGTGCTGGCGGGACTGGTCGGGCTGCTGCTCGGCGGGCTGCCGTTCCTGCTGATGCTGCTCGCGCTGGGCGCGGCCGCACCCTACGTGGCCCTGCGCGTGCTCCACGGCCGACGGCTGGCCGCCTTCGGCGCCCAGCTGCCCGAGACCCTGACGATGATCTCGGGCGGGCTCTCCGCCGGCCTCTCGGTGGCGCAGTCGATCGACACCGTCGTCCGCGAGGGTGCGGAGCCGATGGCGAGCGAGCTGCGCCGGGCGCTGGCCGAGCACCGGCTCGGCATCCCGGTCGAGGACGCGCTGGAGAACGTGGCCGACCGGATGGGCAGCCCCGACTTCGCCTGGGTGGTGATGGCCATCCGCATCCAGCGGGAGGTCGGCGGCAACCTGGCGGAGCTGCTGGACACCGTGGCCGGCACGCTGCGCGAGCGGGAGTACCTGCGCCGGCAGGTACGGACGCTGAGCGCCGAGGGCCGATTGTCAGCCTATATTCTCTCCGCCCTGCCAATCCTCATGCTCGCGTACATGCTCGTCGCGAATCGCGACTACGCCTCCTTCTTCTACACCTCGGTCCTCGGAGTCCTGATGCTCGTGGGCGCCGGACTCCTGCTGGCCCTGGGCTCGTTCGTCATGTCGCGCATGGTCAAGGTGGAGGTCTGACATGGAGTCCTCGTGGTTCCTGCTCCTGGGTGGCGGGGCGATCCTCGTCGCCGGCACGCTCGCTCTCTCGGTGGTGGGCCTGGCCGGGAGCCAGCGGGCTGCCGTCGGGCGCTCGCTCGCGGCCGTACGGGCCCTTGACGCGGCGCCGGACGACGCTCGCAAGGAGGTTCAGCGGCCGTTCTCCGAGCGGGTGCTTGCGCCGCTCGCCGGTCGGCTAGTCGGCATCGGTCGGCGGCTGGTGCGGGCGGACACAGTTCGTCGGCTCGAACACCGGCTCGACATCGCCGGGAACCCCGACGGCTGGGACGTTCCCCGTGTGCTGGGCGCCAAGGTGCTCGCAATGGTGATCCTAGGTGGTCTCACGCTGTTCTGGTGCTTTGCCTCTGGTCAGGCAATGGCAGTGCTGATCCTGGCGACCGGTCTGCTCGCGGCAGGTGGTTACATGCTGCCTGACCTTCTTCTCTACAACGCAGGCGAGAAGCGCGAGGCGCTCATGCAACGTGCGCTCCCGGACGCGATCGACCTGCTCACCATCTCGGTCGAGGCGGGGCTGGGCTTCGACGCGGCCATGCTCCGGGTCGCCCAGCAGACGCGGGGCCCGCTCGCGGGGGAGTTCGCCCGGTTCCTCCAGGAGACCCAGCTCGGCTTGGGACGCACCGAGGCGATCCGTGCGATGGCGGAGCGCAGTACGCTGGCCGACCTCCGCTCCTTCTGCCTCGCGATGGTGCAGGCCGACGAGCTGGGCGTGCCGCTGGGCAAGGTGCTGCGGGTGCAGAGCCAGGAGATGCGCGCCAAGCGGCGGCAGCGGGCGGAAGAAGCGGCGGCCAAGGTGCCGGTGAAGATCATGGTGCCGCTGGTGCTGCTCATCCTGCCGTGCCTGTTCGTCGTGGTCATGGGACCGGCAGCGGTGCAGATGATGAGGTTGTTCTCGTGATCGGCGCGCTGGTGGCCTCCGCTGACCCGCAGGTCCGGGCCTGGCGTACGACGACGGCGGCGCGGATCTTCGCCGTGGCTCTGGTGGCCGGACAAGTGCTGTCGACGGAGACCACCGTGGTCGCTGTGCTCGGGGTCCTCGCCCTCGGCTGCGTGGTCGGTGCCGTGACGTTGATCGACCTGCCGCCACACGGACAGCGTTTGGTTTGGCTCTCCTTCGGGGAGGCGGGTGCGGTGGCTGGGGTCGTGCTGGTCGCCGCCTCCGGCACCGGAGCGGATGCACTCCTGCTGTACCTGGCCGTGCCCGCCAGTCTCGCCGGTCTCCGGCACGGCGCGCGGCCGGCGGTGGCCTCGTGGTTCGCCACCGTGCTCGTCGCTCTGGTCGTCGGGCTGGTCCTGGGCGGCGTTCCCTGGGTCGGAGCGGTGACGTGGCTGGTGCTCGGCCTGGTGGGTGGCCTTCTCACCGCCCTCCTGAGTCGCGACGAGCGGGCCGAGGCACGGGAGATCCAGCCGCACCTGGCCGCGCGGCACCTGGTGGAGCAGCTGCGTGAACTGGTGGAGCACGACCGGGTGGACCTCGACGTCGAGCGGCGTGCCGAGGCGGTGCTCGCAACCGCGGTCGAGACCCTGGCCGTCCAGGGCCAGGATCAGCCGGGGCTCGGGCGCGGTGAGGTGTTCGTCGCCGCCGACGGCCGGCAGGTGCGGAGAGTTCACGGCCGAGGGGCGCCGCTCTCAGGAAGCGGGACCGTCGCCGCCAAGGCGGTGCGGCGCGGTGACGCGGTGCACGAGCGCGGTGCTGTCGCCCTGCCGCTGGCCGCCGGCGGCAGCACCTACGGTGCCGTCGTGCTGCCGGTCGCGCAGAAGCCGTCGGCCGCGGCGCTCCATGCTGTCGGCGCACGTCTGGGCGTCGGCGCGCTGCGGCTCGACACCGCCGTCCTGGTCGACCGGGCCCGTGCCGGCGCCACCGGCGCCGAGCGCCGCCGCCTGGCCCGCGAGCTGCACGACGGGGTGGCCCAGCGGGCCGTGGCCCTCGGCTATCTCGCCGACGAGCTGATGGAGGACGCTGACGCTCAGGCGGCGGGCATCGCCGCCCAGTTGCGGGACGAGGTGGACGCGCTCGTGCTCGAGCTGCGTCGCTCCGTGCACGACCTGCGCAGCGGTGCCGGCGAGGGGCTCGGCACCGCGCTGCGCCGCCGCCTGGAGGAGACCCTGACCGGCCCGGGTGCGCCCGCGCTGCTGCTCGAGGTCGACGAGACCGGCCCCCGGCTCGATCCGGCCCAGGAGGACGAGGTGCTGCGCGTGGCGGTGGAGGCCGCCGGCAACGCCCGGCGGCACGCCGCTGCCGGCCAGGTCCGGGTGTCGCTCGCCTGTGACGGCGACGCGCTCGACCTCGTCGTCACCGACGACGGCGTCGGCGGTGCCGAGCCACGGAACGGGCACTACGGCCTGCACACGATGCGCGAGCGGGCCGCCCTGCTCGAGGCCACGCTGAGCGTCGAGCAGGCCGGCAGCGGCACCCGCCCCGGCACACGGGTGCACCTGCACCGGGCCGGCGGCAGTACGAAGCACCACGACACGACGAGCGCCCGCACGGGCGCCCAGGACGCGGGCAGCCTGCCGGCGTCGGGAGAGGGGACGAGATGACGCAGCGGGTGCTGCTCGTGGACGACCACGAGCTGATCCGGCAGGGCCTGGCCCGCGCCTTCGAGCGCGCGGGGGAGTGGGAGGTCGTCGGCGAGGCCGCCGGCGTGGCCGAGGCGCTCGCCCTGGCGCGGGTGCTCAAGCCCGACGTGGTGGTCACCGACCTCCAGATGCCCGACGGCAGCGGCTTCGACGTGGTGCGCGCCCTGCGCGAGGACAGCCCGGAGGTCGGGCTGGTCATCCTCACCATGCACCTGGGCGACGCGCAGGTGCTCGCGGCGATGGAGGCCGGCGCCTCGGCCTTCCTCGGCAAGGAGACCCGCGGTCCGGACGTGGTGGCCATCGCCGCGCAGGCGCTGCGGGACCCCGACGGCTTCGTCAGCACGGGTCTGGCCGGCGCCATCCGGCGTCGCGCGGCCGTCGGGGTCTCCCGGCTCACCGACCGCGAGACCGAGGTGATGCGCTGCTTGGCCGACGGCCTCGGCACCGCCGAGATCGCCGCCCGGCTCTACCTGGGGGAGTCCACGGTGAAGACCCACCTCAACCGGATCTACCGCAAGCTGGGGGTCAAGAACCGCACCCAGGCGCTCGCCGAGGCCGTGCGCGCCGGTCTCCTGCTCGACCAGGTGGCGCCCTGACCTCAGCGGACCACTTCCGCGCCCGGCTCGATCGCGTGCCCGCCCTCCGTCACGGAGGGCGGGTACGTGGCCATTTCAGCCGCTGACCTGCGGCGACGGCGCACGCCATGCGGGCAGGCCATCCGGGGCGGGCCCGAGCCCGGTATGGCCCGTTGGGACTACACCGGAGGGTGGAGAACGGTGTCCACCTCGCGGCGTCCCAGGGTGGACCCGGAGGTGGACGGCGCGAGGGCCGGCGGCCGGAAGAGTAGGGCTCAGCAGGGAGCCCGTGGGGGGCTCCCGGACAGCTCCGGGGACGGGGCCTCCACTCTCACACAAGGGGAAACGCCATGATCGAGAAGCTCCAGATGATGTTCTTCATGCTCAGCAACGACCTGACCGCCAAGCGCGACGAGCGCGGCGCCACCGCTGTCGAGTACGGCCTGCTGGTGGCTGGCATCGCTGCCGTCATCGTCGTCGTTGTCTTTGCGCTGGGAGTCAAGGTCGACGCGGCCTTCGACACCGTTATCGGCCAGTTCCCGTGATCGACCGGCCGGAGGGATCAAGCGCACGACCCGCACCGGCCAGATGAACGAACCCCCCGAGCCGACAGGCTCGGGGGGTTCGTCGCGTCTGAGGCGTCAGCGCTCAGGAGTTGGGGCGCTTGCCGTGGTTCGCGCCCTTCTTCCGGCGAGCGCGGCGCTTGCGTCCGGTCTTGCCCATGGTTACCTCCGGGGTTTGCAGGTGCGGCCCCACCCGGGGACCAGCGAACACCGCAGTTTCCCACCATCACGCACCCATGTTCAAAACGGCCCCGCGGCGAGTGCTCAGAGCCGCGACAGGAACCGCTCGACGGCCACCACGACGCGCGTCACCTCGCCCGTGAGCACGACCGTGCCGGGGCGGCCAGCGTGCCGCCCGGAGGAGTGCCGGGCCTGCACGGCGAACCGCAGCAGCCGGCCGTCGCGGTGCACCAGCGTCGCGGTCACCTCGACCTCCGCGCCCACGGGACTGGCGGCCCGGTGCTCGAGCTCGACCCGGGTGCCCACCGTCGTCTCGCCGTCCTTCAGCACGGCCTCGGCCGCCTCGCAGGTCGCGGCCTCGGCCCAGGCGAGCGCCACGGGCGTGCCGAGCACCGGCAGCGCGCCGGAGCCCACCGCCCGCGCGGTGTCCTCCTCGGTCACGGTGCGGACGAGCGTGGCGCCGGACTGGGGGTCGGTGCTCACAGCGGCCTCCGGAACACGACGAGGTGGACGGACGGCACCGGCGACCAGTCCCGCTCCGGCACGCGGACGAAGCCGTGCCGGGCGTAGAGCCGGTGGGCGTCGCCCATTTGCGGCAGGGACGACAGCACCACGGCCGCGTCCCCGGCCTCGCGGCACCGCTCGAGGACGTGCTCGACGAGCGCCCCGCCGACGCCCTGGCCCTGCGCGCCCGGCGCCACGGCCAGCATGCGGAACTCGCCCTCGCCCTCGGCCGCGATCTCGCGCCACGGCGAGCCGGGCGGGCACAGCGTCACCGAGCCCAGCGCCTCGCTGCGGCCGTGCGGGTGCTCGGCGCTGCCCGCGACCCAGAGCTCCGCCTCGTCCGCCCGTGCCCGGGCGTCGCGCAGGCGCGGCACGTAGGGGTCGGAGGGGCCGAGGAGGAACGAGGAGTAGGCGGCCACGGTGACCTCGCCGACCTCGTGCAGCAGGTCGGCGTCGTCGGGGGAGGCGCGGCGGATCAGCACGCCACCCACCCTGACAGACGCCCCGGCACCACTCACACCCCGTACGTGGTGCGCGGGTAGGCGGCGTCCACGTCGGTGACCACGTTGACCAGGTACGGGACGCCGGAGGCGAACGCCCGGTCCAGCGCGGGCCCGATCTCGCCCGGGGTCCGCACGGTCTCCCCGCCGCCGCCGAGCGCGCGCACGACGCCGTCGTAGGAGGTGTGCGGGGAGAGGTCGGCGACCACGTCGTAGCCGTAGATCATCTGCATCGGCCCCTTCTCCAGGCCCCACGCGGCGTTGTTGCCCATCACCATCACCACCGGCAGGCCGTGGCGCACCATCGTGTCCACGTCCATGAGGGAGAAGCCCGCGGCGCCGTCGCCGAGCAGGAGCACCACCTGGGACGACGGCCGCGCGATGCGTGCGGCGATGGCCGCGCCGGGGCCGGCCCCGAGGCAGCCGTAGGGGCCGGGGTCGAGCCAGCAGCCGGGCCGCTTCGGCTCCACGAGCTTGCCGGCGAAGGAGACGAAGTCGCCGCCGTCGCCGATCACCACGGCATCGTCGTCCAGGCGGCGGTTCAGCTCGCCGTAGATGCGCCCGGGGTGCACGGGTGCGGCGTCGGAGTCGAGGATCGTCCGGTCCGTGGCGATCGTCGCGGCCACGCCGGCGGCGAGCTCCTCGGCCCACGACGCCCAGCGGGCGCCCTCGCCCACGTGCGGCTGGGCGGCCGTCAGCAGGGCGTCCAGGCAGGCGGTGAGATCGCCGGCCAGCGAGGCCTCGAGCGCCGCGTGCCCGGCCACCTGACCGGGGGAGTCGGCCACGTGCACCACGCGGGCCGGGGTGGTGGGGCTGCCGTCGGCGTCCGGCTTGCCGCCGAAGGTGCCGTAGCCGAGCCGGAAGTCGAGCGGGGTGCCCACCACGACCACGAGGTCGGCGCGGGCGAGCGCCCGGCTGCGCGCCTTGGTGACCAGCAGCCGGTGCCCGCCGGGCACCACGCCGCGGGCCATGCCGTTGGTGATCGTCGGGAGGCCCAGGGACTCGACCAGGCGCAGCGCGGCCACCTCCGCGCGGTCGGCCCACACGTCGGTGCCCAGCACCAGCACGGGCCGCTCGGCCGCAGCCAGCAGTCGGGCGATCGCGGCCACGGCGTCGGGGTCCGGGTCGGCGCCCCGGGGGCGCTGCGGGGTCGGCACCGGCCCCGAGGCGGGGGCGTAGAGCTCGTCCATGGGGACGTCGACGAAGACCGGGCCCCGGTGCGGGGAGGCGGCGGTGGTGAACGCCGCGTCCACCCCGGGCAGCACGTCGTCGCGGCCGTGCAGCGTGCGGGCGTCCTTGGTGACGCCCGCGAGCACCGGCGGGTGGTCCAGCTCCTGGAGCGAGCCCATGCCCCAGCGGTTGGCCGGCGCGCGCCCGCCGAGCACCACCATCGGGGACCCCGCGAAGTGCGCCTGGGCGAGCGTCGAGACGGCGTTGGTGACGCCGGGCCCGGCGGTGAGCACCGCGAACCCGGGGGTGCGTGTCAGCTTGCCGGTGGCCTCGGCCGCGAACGCGGCGGTCTGCTCGTGCCGCACGTCCAGCATCCGCATGGGCGGCTCGGCGTTGACCGCCGCGTCGTAGAGCGGGAAGACGTGGGCGCCCGAGAGCGTGAACAGGGTCTCGACGCCGTGGGCCCGCGCGGCCGCCAGGGCGGCGGTGCCGGCGTGCCCGTCGACGACGGCGGGGCCGGGCGCACCGGAGGGCGCGGTTGTGTCCTGGGTCTCACTCATGCTCGCACCCTACTCACGGGTAGGGAGCGCTGACGAGGGGTGCGGCGAACCCCGGAGAGGTCGGGCGCTCAGTGCGCGCCGACGGGCGCGAGCACGCCGTTGGTGCGGCGCAGCGCCTCGACGAGGACCAGCAGCAGGTCCGAGCGCGTGGCCGGGTGCCGCGGGCCGAGGGCCAGCAGCAGGTAGAGCGAGCGGAGCAGCGACTGCGCGTTGCCGGTGGCGGTGTAGGGGTCGTCGGCCTCGCTGCGCTCGGGGTCGGCGCCGGCGGCCAGCCGGTTCACCCAGGGCTCGAGCACGCCCACGGGCACGAGCTCGCGGCGCAGGACGGCGACGACGGCCCGCGCCATCCGGTCGTGCTCGCCGTGCGTCCACACGGGCCCGGGCGCGAGCACCCGGTCGGCGACGACGTCGAGCAGCACGGTCAGCTCGGGGGCCGACAGGTGGGGGGAGCGGGCGAGCGTGGCGATCGCGTCCGCGCCGTGCGACATCGCGTGCGCCCAGCCCTTGCCGGGCACGAAGCCGCGGGTGTCCTGCTCGCGGAGCAGCCAGGTGGCGAGCCGGTCGCCCCACTCCAGCACCTTGCCGGCCAGCACGAGCGGGCGGCGGTTGTCGCGCTGGATGCAGGCGCCGAGCACGAGGGCGGAGAAGGAGCGACGGAAGACCGAGTCGGTGCCCTCCTCGCCGAGGCCGACCAGCAGGCCCGCGGCCATGCCGTCGCCCAGACCGGGCAGGAGGTCGTCGTAGACGCCCCGGGCGACCCATGCGCCGAGCGTGGGCAGGGCCAGGCCGTCGCGGCGGGACGGGTCGGCGTCGCCGAGCATCCGGGTGAGCTCCGCCGTGAGGTCGGCGAGCGGACGGTCCGTCGGGACCGCCAGATCGTCCGCCATCACCTGCTCCCAGTAGGACCCCGACATGTCGGCCATCCTGACAGACACCACCCCCGCGCTCACCCCTTGGGGGGGGACCCCTTGCGAAGGCGCAGGCCAGGGGGCTACCGGCCGGTCACCAGGCGCGTGCGCGGGCTCACGCGCAGGCCCACCCGGACGTGCCCGGCGGCTGGATCTAGGCTCTGCTCGTGCCCTCCCTCAGCGAGCTCGTCCGCAGCCACACGGACCTCACCGGAGACGACGTCGCCTGGCTCCAGCTGCTCATGGCCGACTGGCAGATCATCGCCGACCTCTCCTTCGCCGACCTCGTCCTGTGGCTGCCCGACGCCGACGGCCAGGGCTTCTGGGCGGCCGGCCAGATGCGGCCCACCACGGCCCCCACCGCCTACGTGGACGACGTCGTGGGCACGTTCGTGCCCCGCGGACGCCGCCCCCTGCTGGACGCGGCCTGGCTCCAGGGCCGGCTCGTGCGCGAGGGCGACCCGGAGTGGCGCGACGACGTGCCCGTGCGCGTGGAGACCATCCCCGTGCGCCACGAGGGCCGCGTCATCGCCGTGGTGGCGCGCAGCACCAACCTGCTGGGCGTGCGCACCCCCTCCCGGCTGGAGCTGTCCTACCTCCAGTCGGCCGCGGACCTCACGCAGATGATCGCGACCGGGCACTTCCCCTCGACGGGGCAGCGCAGCGACCACGCCGACACTCCGCGCGTGGGCGACGGCTTCGTCCGTGTCGATGCCGACGGCCGTGTCGTCTACGCCAGCCCCAACGCGCAGTCGGTCTTCACCCGCCTCGGGCTCTCCGGCGACCTCGCGGGCAGCCGTCTCGTGGACGTCACGCGCGACCTGGTGCCCTCACGACGACGCCCGGACGAGGAGACGTTCTCGGCCGTCCTGGGCGGCCGGGTCCACCGGGACATGGAGTTCGCCACCGAGGGTGTCGCGATCATCGCCCGCAGCATCCCGCTGCGCCCGACCGGCGAGCGGATCGGCGCGCTCGTCCTCGTCCGCGACGTCACCGACCTGCGCCGCCGCGACCGGGAGCTGATCACCAAGGACGCCACCATCCGGGAGATCCACCACCGGGTGAAGAACAACCTCCAGACCGTGGCGGCGCTGCTGCGCCTCCAGGCCCGCCGCATCGACAACGACGAGGCGAAGCTGGCGCTGGAGGAGGCGGTGCGCCGGGTCGGCTCGATCGCGATCGTGCACGAGACCCTCAGCCAGGCCGTGGAGGAGGACGTCGAGTTCGACGAGATCGCCGACCGGCTCTGCGTCATGGTCACCGAGGTCTCGGCGGCCGCCGGCCGCGTGCGCGTGCAGCGCCGCGGCACGTTCGCGCGGCTGCCCTCGGAGACCGCCACCGCGCTGGCGATGGTGATCACCGAGGTGCTGCAGAACGCCGTCGAGCACGGCTACCCCGAGCCCGGGCCGGGCACGGAGGGGCACATCACCCTCGACGTCGAGCCCGGCGAGGGGCGCCTGCGGGTCACGGTGACCGACGACGGCCGCGGCCTGCCCGAGGGCTTCGACCTGGACGGCTCCACGAACCTGGGCCTGTCGATCGTGCGGACCCTGGTGGAGTCCGAGCTGTCGGGCACGCTCTCGCTCGGCCCCCGACCGGAGGGCCGGGAGGCCGGCACGCGCGTGGTCGTCGACCTGCCCCTGGACTGACGTCCCGGCCGGTCCTAGGCCCACCCTCGGTGGGCCGGCGTCGACCGGGGACGCGCTCCGGGCCGCCCCGCCCGGACCGCGTCAGCGGGTCAGGCGGTGCGACGGCCCCGGGCGTTGCGGCGCTTCAGCGCGCGCCGCTCGTCCTCGGACAGGCCGCCCCAGACGCCGTGGTCCTGGCCGGCGTCGAGCGCCCACTGCAGGCACTGCTCGCGGACGTCGCACCGGCGGCAGACCTGCTTGGCCTCCTCGACCTGGAGGACGGCCGGGCCGGTGTTGCCGATGGGGAAGAAGAGCTCGGGGTCCTCGTCCAGGCATGCGGAGCGACTGCGCCAGTCCATGGCAGGGTGTTCCCTCTTTCTGACGATCGTGCAGGCCAGGGGCGACAGGGCCTGCGGGGCTCGTGCGGTGGGCACAGCAACGTGTACGCGTCGACGAGCGCAGCGACTAGATTGACAACGAACACCCCGTGACACAAGTCCCTTCCCCCTGCGGAGTTCGTCGGCTGCGTCACAGCAACGTCATCTGGACGTCACACGGCAGGCACGAAAGTGGCCGGGATCGGGGTCGGGTCACGGGGCAGCCCTAGGCTGGTCGACGTGAACGACCGTCCCACGGACCCGCCCGTCCCCGCGGCCACCCGGAGGGGTGGCTGGCTGCTCGTCGCCGCCCTCGCCGCTCTCGCCGAGGGCGCCACCCTCCTCGTGCTGGGCGTCCTGGAGGCGCGTGCGACCGCGGCCGAGCGCCTGGAGCTGGGCGTGAGCACCACGATCTTCTTCGTCGGGCTCGGCCTGGTCGTGGTGGCGGCCGGGGTGTCGCTGGTCGTCGGCCGTGGCTGGGGCCGCAACCCGCTCGTCTTCGTCCAGGCGCTCACCCTGCTGATGGCCTGGAGCCTGCGTTCGGTCGAGCCGGTCTCGGCGGCGCTGGTCGCCGCCGGCGGGCTCGGCCTGGCCGGGCTGCTCCATCCCAGCACCCGTCGCTACCTGGACGAGCGCGGGCGGGCGCGGGCGCTCGCGCGCGGGGAGGACCCCGACGCCGAGGAGGCCGAGGACGCAGCCGACGGCGAGGACGCCGGCGGGGAGCCCCGCCGGGCCTGACTCAGCCCGCGTCGCTCAGGCCGCGTCACTCAGCCCGCGTCCTCGGCCAGCGAGGCGCGCAGGTGCGTGAGCGTCCGGTTGAGCAGCCGGCTGACGTGCATCTGCGAGACGCCGATCTCCTCGGCGATCTGGGACTGGGTCATGTTGCGGAAGAACCGCAGCAGCAGGATCTTCTTCTCCCGCGGCTCGAGCTGGTCCAGCAGCGGCTTGAGCGACTCCCGCACCTCGACCTGGGCGATGTTGACGTCCTCCTCGCCGATCGCGTCCAGCATGGTCGCGGCGCCGTCCTCGGAGTCGTCGCCGGCGTCCAGCGAGAGCGTGGAGTAGGCGTGCGAGGACTCGATGCCCTCCACGATCTCCTCGACGCTGCAGCCGATGTGCCCCGCGAGCTCGCTCGCCGTGGGGGAGCGGCCGAGGTCCTGGGTGAGCTCGGCGGTCGCGGAGCCGATCTGCATCCGCAGCTCCTGGAGCCGGCGCGGCACGCGGATCGCCCAGCCCTTGTCGCGGAAGTAGCGCTTGATCTCGCCGATGATCGTCGGTGTGGCGTAGGTGGAGAACTCGACCCCGCGGTCGGTGTCGAAGCGGTCGACGGACTTGATCAGCCCGATCGTCCCGACCTGGACGAGGTCCTCGAACGGCTCGCCGCGGTTGCGGAAGCGGCGCGCGCAGTGGTCGACCAGCGGCAGGTGCAGCTGGACCAGCGCGTCGCGCGCGGTCTCCCGCTCGGCCTCGCTCGCCCCGGGGTCGAGCAGGCGTGCGAACAGCTCCCCGCTGCGGCGGCGGGTCTCCTCGATGCCGGCCCGGCGGTCCCGGTCGGGAGCGTCGGGGACCTCCGGCAGGGACAGCTCCGGCACGGGGGCGTCCCCGCTGAGGCTGTCGTGCCCGGACGTGGCCACCACGGTCCTCAGCTCCCGCCGAGCGGCGTCGACGTCGCCACGAGGGTCACGACGAAGCGGCCGTCGTGCGTGGCGACGGTCGCGTCGGCCAGCGTGGTGAGGACCTGCCAGGCGAAGGAGTCGTAGTCGGGCGGCGAGGGGTGCGTGGCGGGCACGCCCACCTGGACGGTCAGGCGGCCGGGGGCGAGCGCGAAGCTGCCCACCAGGTCGGTGGCCTCGTCGGCCTCGGGCAGCACCATGGCGCAGGCCTCGCCGACCGCGATGCGCAGGTCCTCGATGTCCTCGATGGTGAAGTCGAGGCGGGCCGCGAGGCCGGCGGTGAGGGTCCGCAGCACGGCGACGTAGGCGCCGTCGGCAGGGACCCGGATCTCGACGTCGGCCGGGGTGCCGGGGCCCGCGGGCTGGCCGGGCAGGGACATGGGTACCGCCTTCGCTGGTCGTGGCCCGGTCAGGGGGACGGGCCGTGCTCGCGCCAGACCCTAGGTCATGACCTCGCACCGGCTCCGGTACCCCGGGGCGCGCCCGGTGAAACAGTGCTCACCGACTCGGCCGCGGCGGTCCGTACCAGCCCGCGAGCCTTCTCGTCCGGACGCGACGACGCCGTCGCCGGGTGCCGGCGACGGCGTCGTTCGATGTCCGCCCGTGCGGGCGGTGCCCCGGTGAGGCCCCGGGTGAGGCCCCGGGTGAGGCCCCGGGTGAGGGCAGTGGCCTCAGGCCTTCTTGGTCTCCCAGAAGATCTCGGCGATCTCGTCGATCTTGGCGAGGAGGGAGTCGGCGGCCTCGGCGTCCATGGTGCCCTTGGTGCCGGTGGCGCCGGCCAGCTTGGTGGCCTCGTTGAAGAGGGTGTGGAGCTGGGGGTACTTCTCGAAGTGCGGGGGCTTGAAGTAGTCGGTCCACAGCACCCAGAGGTGGTGCTTGACGAGCTCGGAGCGCTGCTCCTTGATGAGCACGGCGCGGGTGCGGAAGTCGGGGTCGGAGGAGTCGTTGGCCTTGGCGATGACGGCCTTGACGGACTCGGCCTCGATGCGGGCCTGGGCGGGGTCGTAGACGCCGCAGGGCAGGTCGCAGTGGGCGGAGACGGTGGCGGTACGAGCCAGCGGGAAGCGCAGCATGGCGTCCTCTCGAGGATGGGGAACGGTCGGTTGGGACACTACTCTCGTGCCCGAACGCCGACGACGCCTCCCACCTCTGGTTGAGACGGTCCGGGACGTGCTTTTCCCGACACCTGACGGTCAGGCGTCCGGGGCCGTGGGCGGGGCGAGGTCCGGCCCGCGCTGGGGCATGGCCCTGGTGAGCGGGGAGTCGATGACCCCGACGCTGCGCCCCGGCGACCGGCTGTGGGTCGACTACCACGCGGCGCCCGCGCCAGGGCAGGTCGTGGTGGCCCGCCTAGCCGACGGCACCGTCGCGGTCAAGCGGGCCCACGACCGGCGGACGACGGCGACGGGTCGACCCGCCTGGTGGGTGCTGAGCGACGCGCCGGACAAGGGCGTCGACAGCAGGCATCGCGGGCCGGTCCCGGACGACGACGTGCTCGGCGTCGTGCGGGCGCGGCTGTGGCCGCGTCCCACCCGACGGCTCGAACCGCCCGCCTGAGACCCGGGAAGGGGGCGCTCGCCCCCGACCCCCCCTGGCACGCTCTGCGGACGGCCGCGTCCGCCCAGCGGTACCACGGTGTGACCTGACCCACCTTCTGTGCCGCCTCGCTGTGCCAGACTGCGGGTCCGGCGCACCCGCCGCCGTCCGATCCGGACACCCCGCGACACCGACCTGTCGCCGCCCACCGTCACGCACGCCCGCACTCCGGCCGGTCCCGGCCCGGACGAGCACCCGCGCCCAGGAGAGAGCCCGCCATGACCGACGCCTTCGTCGAGACCGACCCCCGCACGCCCGAGGCCGAGGCCGCCCCGGGTGCGGTGGGCCCGACGCTGCCCGGTCCGGACGAGCACCCGCGGGCCGGCGACCCGGCCTTCGACCTGCACGTCGGCGGCAAGATGCACATCGCGGCCACGGCCCCGCTGCGCGACGCCGACGACCTCTCGCTGGCCTACACCCCGGGTGTTGCCCGCGTCTGCGAGGCGATCGCGGAGGACCCGGAGCTGGCCCGCACCTACACCTGGGTGCCGAACACGGTGGCCGTCGTCTCCGACGGCACCGCGGTGCTCGGCCTCGGCGACATCGGCCCCGCGGCCGCCATGCCCGTGATGGAGGGCAAGGCGGTGCTGTTCAAGCAGTTCGGTGGCGTCGACGCGATCCCGATCTGCCTCGACACCACCGACACCGAGGAGATCATCGCGACTGTCGCGCGGCTGGCGCCGAGCTTCGGCGGGGTCAACCTCGAGGACATCTCCGCGCCCCGGTGCTTCGAGATCGAGGACCGGCTCAAGGAGATGCTCGACATCCCCGTCTTCCACGACGACCAGCACGGCACCGCCGTGGTCGCCCTGGCGGCGCTGACCAACGCGTTGCGCCTGACCGGCCGGGAGCCGGGTCAGGTCCGCGTCGTGATCTCCGGCGCCGGCGCGGCCGGCGTGGCCGTCGCCAAGATCCTGCTCCAGGCGGGCATCACGGACCTCGCGGTGACCGACCGCAAGGGCGTCCTGCACTCCTCGCGCGGCGACCTCACACCGGTCAAGCGTGCGCTGGCCGCCGCCACCGCCGACCTGACCGGCCGCACCGGCAGCCTGTCCGACGTCCTGGCGGGCGCGGACGTCTACATCGGGGTCTCCGGCGGCACGGTGCCCGAGGAGGACGTGGCGCGGATGGCCGACGACGCGATCGTCTTCGCGCTGGCCAACCCGACCCCGGAGGTGCACCCGGAGGTCGCCCACCGGCACGCCCGGGTCGTGGCGACCGGGCGCTCGGACTTCCCGAACCAGATCAACAACGTGCTGGCCTTCCCGGGGATCTTCCGCGGCGCCATCGACGTGCAGGCTCGCTCCATCACCGAGCCGATGAAGGTGGCCGCCGCGACGGCCCTGGCCGACCTCGTCGGTGACGACCTGCGCGAGGACCACGTGATCCCGCACCCGTTCGACCCGCGCGTGCCGGGGGCGGTCTCCCGCGCCGTGGCAGAGGCCGCCCGCCGCGACGGGGTGGCGCGGCGCTGAGGCGCCGCCTCCTGCGCCCGGGCCCTGCCCACGAGTCCTGCCTCCGAGTAGCGTCACGAGCATGTTCGCCGTCTACACCGACACCGCCAGCCCCGACGACCCGCTCTCCGCGCTGCGCGTGGGGGAGCGCCCCGAGCCCGAGGTCCCCGACGGCTGGACGACCGTCACCGTGCGGGCCGCGTCGCTGAACCACCACGACGTCTGGTCGCTGCGCGGGGTCGGCCTCAAGGCCGAGGCGCTGCCGATGATCCTCGGCTGCGACGCCGCGGGCACCGACGAGGACGGCAACGAGGTCGTCGTCCACGCCGTCGTCAACGACCCGCGCTGGAGCGGGGACGAGACCCTCGACCCGCGCCGCTCGCTGCTCTCCGAGCGCTACCAGGGCACGTTCGCGGAGAAGGTCGCCGTGCCCCGGCGCAACGTGGTGCCCAAGCCGGCTTCTCTCTCCTTCGCGGAGGCCGCCTGCCTGCCCACGGCCTGGCTCACCGCGTACCGGATGCTCTTCGTCCGCGGCGGCCTGAAGCCGGGGGACACCGTGCTCGTGCAGGGCGCCGGCGGGGGCGTGGCCACTGCCTGCATCATCCTCGCCCGCGCGGCGGGCCTCACCGTGCTGGTGACCAGCCGTGACGAGGCCAAGCGGGCACGCGCGCTGGAGATCGGCGCGCACGAGGTCTTCGAGTCCGGCGCGCGGCTCCCGGTGAAGGTGGACGGGGTGATGGAGACCGTCGGACGCGCCACCTGGTCGCACTCGGTCCGCTCGCTGCGTCCCGGTGGCTGCATCGTCGTCTCGGGCACCACCTCCGGGCCGAAGCTGGACGACGCCGAGCTCACCCGGATCTTCTTCCTCCAGCTCTCGGTGATCGGCTCGACCATGGGCACCTCGGGCGAGCTGGCCTCCCTCGTGCAGCTCCTGGACGCCACCGGCACCCGGCCGCTCATCGACCGGACCGTGCCCATGGACGACGCCCCCACCGCGTTCTCCGCGATGGTCGACGGCGACGTCTTCGGCAAGATCGTGCTCACCCGGTGAGCGGCCGCACCCACCTGGTCACCGGCGCCGGCTCCGGCATCGGCGCCGCGCTCGTCGACCGGCTGCACGCCCGCGGGGACGCGCTCGCGCTCCTCGCCCGCTCGGCCGAGCGCGCCGCCGAGCTCGAGCAGCGCTGGCCCGGCAGCACCACGCTGGTCGCCGACCTCGCCGACCCGGCCTCCCTGGAGGGCCTCGCGGGCGACCTGCCCGACCGGCTCGACTCGCTCGTGCACTCGGCGGGCGTCGTGGCGCTCGGGCCGGTGGCCGAGGCGCCGCTGGGGGAGTGGGAGCACCAGCTGGCGGTCAACCTGCTCGCCCCGGCGGTGCTGACGCGGCTGTGCCTGCCCGCGCTGCGCGCGAGCCGCGGCACGGTCGTCTTCGTGAGCTCCGGCCAGGGCCTGAGCGCCTCGGCGTCGTGGGCCGGGTACGCCGCGTCCAAGCACGGCCTGAAGGCGCTGGCCGACAGCCTCCGGGCGGAGGAGGCCGGGCACGGCGTCCGCGTCTCGTCGGTCTACCCCGGTCGTACGGACACGCCCATGCAGGAGGCGGTGCACGCGCACGAGGGCAAGGAGTACGAGCCCGCGCGGTGGATCAGGCCGCAGACGGTCGCCGACGCCGTCCTGCACGTCCTCGACCTGCCGGGCGACGCCCAGGTGCGGGCCCGGCCGGCCCGCCCGCGCGGGTGCGCCGGGGGGTGCGCCGGGGGCTGAGCACGGGGCTGAGAGCACGCGTGCGCCGGCCGGCCTGGGGCCGCCCGGCGCACACGGCCCGCGGAGCGGGCGAGGTCAGGAGCGGTCGGAGCGCCAGTGGAAGGCGCCGACCAGGATCATCCGCAGCTGCGTGCGCGCGGTCTGCACGACCGCGGTGCGGGCGGCCGGGCGACCCTCGGCGCGCAGCAGCGACTCGGCCGTGGCCGTCATCGTGGTGACGAACAGGTCCGCGAGGATGCGGAGGTCCTCCCCGGACCAGGTGTCCGCGCCGCCGACCCGCGCCAGGTCGGTGGCGAGCTCGCGGGCGCAGAGGTCCAGCTCGTGGCGGATCGCGTCGCGCACGGCCGGCGGGCCGGCGGCGCGCTCCCGCGCGATGAACGCGAAGTGCGGCTGGTGGGCCTCGACGTGGGTGACGATGATGTCCACCGAGGCGTCCACGACGTCGGAGGCACTGGCGTCGTCGGCCAGCGAGGCGCCGGTCTCGACGGCACGGACGTCACGCAGCAGCGCGCGCAACGACGTGAAGGACTCGTCCACCAGCGCGAGTCCCAGCTCCTCCACCGAGGAGAAGTGCCGGTAGAAGCCCGTGGGGACGATGCCCACGTGCTTGGCCACCTGCCGCAACGAGACCGACCCGAGGCTGCTGTCTCCCGAGAGGTCCAGTGCGGCGGACAGCAGCGCTCTGCGCGTCTGCTCCTTGCGTTCCGCTCTCACCTGTCCCATGTGGCGACAGTAGAGCACTGAGGGGAATACCCCCAGGGTATATCGGCCCTAGCGGTGACCTGGGAAAAGGTTCACATACGCCGAATCGGGTAACACCGGTGCGGTCCGGTGACACGCGTCCACTCAAGCGGTGCTCGGTGTCGGGGTGTGCACGCGTCCGGCACCGCGTCCCGCGGGCCCCTGGTCAGTCCTCGGGGTCGTCCAGGCGGGCGAGCCACGTGGCCAGCCGCTCGACGGCGGACTCGTGCTCGGGGTGGACGTCGGTGAAGGCGCGCAGCTGCTCGGCCAGCCACGCCAACGTCACCTCCTCGTCGCCGCGGCGGTTCTCGAGCTCCTCGATGCCTCGATCGGTGAAGTACATGCGTTCTCCTGCAGGGTCTGCTCACAGCCCCGGGCCGGGCCGACACGAGGTCGACCCGGCCCGGGGGACGGTCATGCTGCGGCGTGGATCAGGCGAAGGCCCGGCCCAGCAGCTCCTTCTGCTCCGCCTGGTGGCGCTTGATCGTGCCAACCGACGGCGAGGACGACTCGGGTCGGGTGACCGGCACGACCTTGGCGTCCACCTCGGGCCACACGTTCAGCGCGTAGTGCGGCCAGGGGCCGTTGTTCATCGGCTCGTCCTGCACCCAGCGGACCTCCTTGAGGTGCGGGTACCGGGCGATCTCGGCCTGGATGTCGCCGAGCGGACGCGGGTAGAGCTGCTCCACGCGACCGATGGCGAACCGGTGGCCGTCCTCGCGCTTGGCCCGCTCCACCATGAGGTCCCAGGTGACACGACCCGAGCACAGCAGCAGCGTGTCGACCTGGTTCGGGTCGGCGGAGTCGTCACCGATGAAGGGTCGGAACGTGCCCTGCGTGAAGTCGGCCGGCTGCGAGGCGGCCTCCTTGCGCTTGAGCATCGACTTCGGCGTGAACACCACCAGCGGGCGGTGCACCTCGCCGAGGGCGTGCTTGCGCAGCAGGTGGAAGTAGGACGCCGGCGTGGACGGCTGGGCCACCACGATCGCCTCGTCGGCCGCCATCGTCAGGAACCGCTCGATGCGGGCCGAGGAGTGGTCCGGGCCCTGCCCCTCGTAGCCGTGGGGGAGCAGCAGGACGACGCCGGAGCGCTGGCCCCACTTGGTCTCGCCCGCGGAGATGTACTCGTCGATGACCGACTGGGCGCCGTTGACGAAGTCGCCGAACTGGGCCTCCCAGAGGACGAGGGCCTCCGGCCGCGCCACCGAGTAGCCGTACTCGAAGCCGAGCGCGGCGTACTCGGAGAGCAGCGAGTCGTAGACGTAGAAGCGGGCCTGGTCCTCGGTGAGGTGGGCCAGCGGCGTCCACTCGTCGGCGTTCTTGCGGTCGATGATCGTGGCGAAGCGGGAGACGAACGTGCCGCGTCGGGAGTCCTGACCGGCCAGGCGCACCGGGCGGCCCTCGCTCAGCAGGGCGCCGAAGGCGAGGATCTCGCCGGTGCCCCAGTCGATCGGGCCCTCGAGGATGCCCTTCGCCCGGCGCTGGAGCTGCGGCATGACCTTCGGGTGGACCGTGAAGCCCTCCGGCGGGGTCGTGTACGCCTCGGCGATGCGCGCCATCAGCTCGTCGTCGATGGCGGTCACCGTGTCGCCGGCCGGCTTGTCCGGGTAGTCCGGCACCGTCGTCCACTCGGTCGGCGGCTCGGAGGACGCCTCGCGGACCTCGGTGAAGACGCGCTCCAGCTGCTGCTGGTAGTCGCGCAGCACCTGCTCGGCCTCGTCGATGGTGATGTCGCCACGGCCGATGAGGGACTCGGTGTACAGCTTGCGCACCGAGCGCTTCTGCTCGATGAGGTCGTACATCAGCGGCTGGGTGTAGCTCGGGTCGTCGCCCTCGTTGTGGCCGCGGCGGCGGTAGCAGACGAGGTCGATGACGACGTCCTTGTGGAACGCCTGGCGGTACTCGAAGGCGAGCCGGGCCGCGTGGATGCAGGCCTCGGGGTCGTCGCCGTTCACGTGCAGGATCGGCGCCTGGACCATCCGCGCGACGTCGGTGCAGTACAGCGACGAGCGGGAGGAGCCGGGGGAGGTGGTGAAGCCGACCTGGTTGTTGATGATCAGGTGGATCGTGCCGCCGGTGCGGTAGCCGCGCAGCTGGGAGAGGTTGAGCGTCTCCGCCACGACGCCCTGGCCCGCGAAGGCCGCGTCGCCGTGGACGAGCAGCGGGAGGACCGGGAAGTCCTCGCCCCGGTCCAGCACGTCCTGCTTGGCGCGGGCGATGCCGGTGAGCACCGGGTCCACGGTCTCCAGGTGGGAGGGGTTCGCGGCCACGGACACGGCGATCTTCTCGCCACCGCCGGCGGTGAACTCGCCCTCGGCGCCGAGGTGGTACTTCACGTCGCCGGAGCCCTGGACCGTGCGCGGGTCCACGTTGCCCTCGAACTCGCGGAAGATCTGGCTGTACTTCTTGCCGACGATGTTCGCGAGGACGTTGAGGCGGCCGCGGTGAGCCATGCCGATGGTGACCTCGTCGAGGCCCACCTCCGCGGCGGCCTCGCAGATCTCGTCGAGGACGGGGACGGCGGTCTCGCCGCCCTCCAGGCTGAACCGCTTCTGCCCGACGAACTTGGTCTGCAGGAACGTCTCGAACGCCTCGGCCTGGTTCAGCTTGAGCAGGATGCGCAGCTGCTCCTCGCGCGGCGGCTTGGTGTGCGGCACCTCCACGCGCTCCTGGAGCCAGCGACGCTGCTCCGGGTCCATGATGTGCATGTACTCGATGCCGGTCGTGCGGCAGTAGGAGTCACGCAGGATCCCGAGGATGTCGCGCAGCTTCATGAACGGGCGGCCGGTCGGGCCGAACGCGCCGGTGGCGAACTCGCGGTCCAGGTCCCACATGGTGAGGCCGTGGTTCTCGACCTCGAGGTCGGGGTGGGTGCGCTGGCGGTACTCCAGCGGGTCGGTGTCGGCCATCAGGTGGCCGCGCACGCGGTAGGCGTGGATCAGCTCGAGGATGCGCGCCTGCTTGGAGATCTCGTCGTCGTGCGACGTCGCGATGTCGTTGGCCCAGCGGATCGGCTGGTAGGGGATGCGCAGCGAGCGGAAGATCTCGTCGTAGAAGCCGTCACCGCCCAGCAGCAGCTGGTGCACGCGCTTGAGGAACTCGCCGGACTGGGCGCCCTGGATGACGCGGTGGTCGTAGGTCGAGGTGATCGTCATGACCTTGCTGATCGCGTTTCGCGCGATCGCGTCGGCCGAGGCGCCCTGCCACTCCGGCGGGTAGTCCATCGCGCCGACGCCGATGATGGCCGCCTGGCCACCCATGAGGCGCGGCACCGAGTGGTTCGTTCCCAGACCGCCCACGTTGGTGAGGCTGATCGTGGTGCCCTGGAAGTCGGCGACGGTGAGCTTGCCGTCGCGGGCCTTGACCACGACGTCCTCGTAGGCCGTCCAGAAGCCCGCGAAGTCCATGGACTCGCAGCCCTTGATGCTGGGCACGAGCAGCTGACGGGTGCTGCCCTTCTTGATGTCGATGGCCAGGCCCAGGTTCACGTGGGCCGGCGTCACCAGGTTCGGCTTGCCGTCGACCTCGGCGTAGGAGTTGTTCATCTCCGGCATCGACTTCAGCGCCTGCACCAGGGCGTAGCCGATGAGGTGGGTGAAGGACACCTTGCCGCCGCGCGCACGAGCGAGGTGGTTGTTGATGACGGTGCGGTTGTCCCACAGCAGCTTCACCGGGACGGAGCGCACCGACGTGGCCGTGGGCACCGTCAGCGAGGCGTCCATGTTCTGCGCCGTGCGGGCCGGAGCGCCGCGCAGCACCGTGTAGGTGGGCTCGTCGCTGGTCGCGTTCTTGGCGGCGGGCGCCGACTCCTTGGGCATGGGCGTGGACGTGCCCCGGCTGGGCTCGGCGGCCTTGCCGGACGGGCGCGGCTTGGCGACGGGGGCGGGCTTGCCGGTCGACTTCGCCTCGGCGGGCTTCTCGGCGGGCTTCTCGGCGGGCTTGGCAGCCGGGGCCGGGGCCTTGGCGGGGGCCTTCGCGGTGCCGTTGCTGCTGCCGGTGCTCGGGGCGGCGGGCTTGGCGGTGCCGTTGCTCGTGCCGTTGCTCGTGCCGTTGCTGGTGCCGTTGCCGGCGCCGGGCTGGTGGCTCTTGAAGTACGCGGCCCACGTGGGGTCGACGCTGGCAGGGTCCTTGCGGAACTGCTCGTACATCTCCTCCACGAGCCACTCGTTGGCGCCGAAGTCGTCGGAGACCTCGGTCGTCGTGGCGGAGGTGGAGCTGCCTGGGGACTGCGGCACGGCTGGGTTCGCCTCTTCCGGGTTTCGCGCGCTGGTGGTGGCGGGGTGTGACGGAGGACTCCAGGTTAGACCGGTTCCGCAGGCTGCACCCACGCCGGGTCGCAGCATGCGGGAGCCACCTGCCGGGGTCGCACGCGTCACGGTTGCGCACCATTGTTGCTCGCCCGGTGGCGCGAGGACGACCCCTGGTCCCGAGTCGTGGTCCCGATCGGTCCGGCAGGGATGGACTTGATCGTTCCAGAGGCCGTGGCCACGGCGGGACGGGCCGTCCGGCCCGGTCGATGTGATCCCTGTCCCACCTCCACGTACCGTGGTGCGCCGATCGCGGACGGCACTCGGGCACGACCGCGGCGACGACGTCCCCAGGAGGGTGAGCAGTGACGGTGCGCCGGGGCCGGGGGCCCGACGACGAGGTCGCGCATGAGCGACGCACGGGGGCCGGCGCCACGCCGAGGGCGGCGCTCGTCCCGGCCAGGCTCCTCGCCCTGGCCCTGGCGCTCGCCCTGGGGCTGGGCGGGCTGGCCGCCTGCACCGGGCAGGACGAGGCGGAGCGGCCGGACGCCCCGACGTCGCCTCCCTCGGCCTCGGTCCAGGAGGGGGAGACGCTGACTGCCCGTCCGGTGCGGACGACGGTCCAGGTCGGCACCGTCGTCGGCGCGCTGCCCTTCGACCGCCGACGCCAGGTGGCCGCGTCCGTGGGTCGGGCCGCCGACGCGTGGATCGACGGGGCCTTCGTGGAGCGCCGCTACCCGCGGCCGGGCTCGAGGCAGGCCTTCCAGGGCGCGTTCTCCTCCTTCACCCGCTCCACCGCGCGGCAGGCCGCGACCGACCGTCGTCTCACCACCGCGGCCGCCGTGAGCGCCCGGGTCGACGACCTCGTGGCCGTGCGACGTCGGGTGCTGGTCGACGTGCTCTCGGTCAAGCGCGTGCCGCGCGCCGCCACGGCCCGGGTCGGCCTCGTCTACGCCACCGACGGTCGGGTCCGCGACCGCTTCCTCGTGCAGGCGCGCCTCGCCATGACCCACGACGCCCGCGAGGGCTGGCAGGTCGTGGCCTACGACGTCACGCAGGCGCGCGGCGCGGCGGCCGCACCCCGGGCGGGCGAGCAGAAGAGCAGCAAGCAGAACAACCAGAAGAAGACGCGGACGGGGGCGAGCCGATGAGCCGGTACGTGGTGAGCACGGTCCGCAGGCTCGGCCTGCTCGCCGTCGTCCTGGCCCTCGTGGCCGTGCTGGTGCCCGACAGCGCCACCCCCGAGGACGAGGTCACGGTGGTGGCCCTGCCGCACGCCCGCGGCCTCGACACCAGCGACCGGGTGGTGTGGATCCTCGCGGTCGGCTCGGACGCGCGGCCGGGGCAGGACATGACCCGCTCGCGCGGCGACGCCCTGCAGATGGTCGGTATCGACACCCGCACCGGCGCGGCGGCGAGCATCGGCATCCCGCGGGACTCCTGGGTCCCGATCCCCGGCCACGGCAGCAACCGCGTCAACGCCGCCCTCTACTACGGCGGCCCGCAGCTGCTCGGCCGCACGGTGGGCAGCTTCCTCGGGCTGCAGCCCGACTACGTGATGGTCACGCGGTTCACGTTCTTCGAGAACATGGTGCGCGACATCGGCGGCATCACCGTGAGCAACCCGCGTCCCTTCGCCGACGAGTTCCTCAAGCCGAAGGGGTTCAAGGCCGGACGCATCCACCTCGGCGGCTACGACGCACACGTGTTCTCGCGCATCCGCAAGTCGCTGCCGGGCGGGGACTTCGACCGCTCTGCCAACCAGCAGCGGGTGCTGCGCGGCATCGCGGCCAAGGTGCGCCAGCGTGCCGGCCAGCCGGGCTTCCTCGAGCGGGGCGTGCTCAGCGTGCTGCGCAACACCCGCGCGAACGCGGCGCCCGCCGAGCTGTTCCGGCTCGCCCAGGCCGTGGCGCAGGTGCGCCCCGGGCGGATCTCCACCTGCGTGCTCGGGGGCTCGTTCGCCACCATCAACGGCGCCAGCGTCATCCGCCCCAGCTACGCCCAGGCGCGTCGGCTCGCGAACGCCGCCCGACGCGACGCCACCCTGCCCCGGGGCTGCTGAGCGGGGGCTGCTGAGCGGGGGCTGCTGAGCGAGGGAGAGCCCGAGCGAGCGGAGCGGGAACGACGAAGGCCCGGCCCACTGTGGGCCGGGCCTTCGCTCGTCTGCGCCTCCGGCAGGAATCGAACCTGCGACACCCGGTACCGGAAACCGGTGCTCTATCCCCTGAGCTACGGAGGCACGTCCTCGACGACCGGCGGACCGGTGTCGCGACGGCGACAACATAGCGCGCCGCCGCCCCGGGGGCTCAATCGGCCTCCTCGGCGGGCCGGGTGTCCGCCGCGGGTATTGCGGTTCGGCCGGGGCACCGCCCGCCGATAGGGTGACCTGGTGACTCCCGAGCAGCTCTCCACCGCGATCGTCGACGTGCTGACGACCCTGACCTCGACTGGTGACCTCACCGTCGAGGGCGGCGTCCCGACCTCCGTGACGGTGGAGCGACCCCGGCAGAAGGGTCACGGCGACTACGCCACGAACGTCGCGATGCAGCTGGGCAAGAAGGCGGGGATGAACCCGCGCGCTCTCGCCGAGAAGCTGAAGTCGGGCCTCGAGGCCATCGACGGCGTCGCCGAGGTCGAGATCGCGGGGCCGGGCTTCCTCAACATCACCGTGGCCGCCGGCGCGCAGGGGGAGGTCGCGGCCCGCGTCGTGGCCGCGGGCCGGGCCTACGGCAGCAACGACGCGTTCGCCGGCGAGAAGGTGAACCTGGAGTTCGTCTCCGCCAACCCCACCGGCCCCATCCACATCGGTGGCGTGCGCTGGGCCGCCGTCGGCGACGCCCTGGGCCGGGTGTTCACGATGTCGGGCGCCGCGGTCACCCGCGAGTACTACTTCAACGACCACGGCAGCCAGATCGACCGGTTCTCCTCCTCCGTGCTGGCCTCGGCCAAGGGCGAGCCCGCGCCGGAGGACGGCTACGGCGGCCAGTACATCCACGACATCGCCGCCGCGGTGCTGGCCGAGCGTCCGGACGCCCTGTCCGCCGAGGACCCGCAGGAGGTCTTCCGGGCGGTCGGCGTGGACATGATGTTCACCGAGATCAAGCGCTCGATGACCGCCTTCGGGGTGGACTTCGACGTCTTCTTCCACGAGGACGAGCTGCACAAGTCCGGGGCCGTGGAGCGGGCCGTGGCCCGGTTGCGCGAGCTGGGCAACGTCTACGAGAAGGACGGCGCCACCTGGCTGGCCACCGAGAAGTTCGGTGACGACAAGGACCGCGTGGTCATCAAGTCCGACGGCAACGGCGCGTACCTCTCCGGCGACCTGGCCTACTACCTGGACAAGCGCGAGCGCGGCTTCGACCGCTGCCTGATCATGCTCGGCGCCGACCACCACGGCTACGTCGGCCGGATGATGGCGATGTGCGCCGCGTTCGGCGACACCCCGGGCACCAACCTGGAGATCCTCATCGGCCAGATGGTCAACCTCCTGCGCGACGGCCAGCCGATGCGGATGTCCAAGCGTGCCGGCACCGTCGTCACGATCGACGACCTCGTCGAGGCCATCGGCGTGGACGCCGGCCGCTACGCGCTGACCCGCTACTCCAGCGACGTCAACATCGACCTCGACCTCGAGCTGTGGGCGCGGGCCACCAACGACAACCCGGTCTACTACGTGCAGTACGGGCACGCCCGCACCTGCCGGATGATCGAGAACGCGACCGCCCTCGGCATGAGCCTGGAGGACGCCGTCGCCGGGTTCGACCCCGCGCTGCTCGACCACGAGCGCGAGGGCGAGCTGCTCCGTGCGCTCGCCGAGTTCCCGCGCGTCGTCGCCAGCGCCGCCGACCTGCGGCACCCGCACCGCGTGGCGCGCTACCTGGAGGACACCACGGCGGTGTTCAACAAGTGGTACGACACCAAGGAGTGCCGGATGCTGCCGCAGGGCGACGAGCCCGTCGCCCCGGTCAACCTGGCCCGCCTCGTCCTGACCCGGGCGGCGCAGACCGTCATCGCCAACGGCCTGGACCTGCTCGGCGTCTCCGCGCCCGAGCGGATGTGAGGACGCGACCATGAGCCACACCCACGAGGCCGGCTGGGCGCACGCCGCCGGCGCCCTGCGCGGGCCGTCCTGGCTGCGGCAGCCCACCGACGTCGACGCGCTCGTCCCGCAGCTGTGGTCGGCCACCGCGAGCAAGGACGAGGCGGGCGTGCTGAGCGTCGGCGGCGTCCCGCTCCCGGCGCTGGCCGCCGAGCACGGCACCCCCGCCTACGTCCTGGACGAGGCGGACTTCCGCGCCCGTGCCGGCGCCTTCCGCGACGCGTTCGCCGGCTACGGCGTCTACTACGCCGGCAAGGCGTTCCTGTGCACCGCGGTCGCGCGCTGGATCGACGAGGAGGGGCTCAACCTCGACGTCTGCTCCGGCGGCGAGCTGGCCGTGGCCGAGCGGGCCGGCTTCCCGATGGAGCGCGTCGGCTTCCACGGCAACAACAAGTCCACCGCCGAGCTGGCCACGGCCCTGCGCGTCGGGGTGGGGCGCATCATCGTCGACTCCTTCGACGAGATCGAGCGCCTGGCCGCGTTGACGGCCGAGACCGGCACGAGCGCCCAGGTGCTCATCCGGGTCACCGCCGGCGTCGAGGCGCACACCCACGAGTACATCGCCACCGCGCACGAGGACCAGAAGTTCGGCCTCTCGATCTCCTCCGGTGCCGCCCTGGAGGCCGCGCGCCGCGTGCTGGCGGCCCCGGGCATCGAGCTGCGCGGCCTGCACAGCCACATCGGCAGCCAGATCTTCGCCTCCGCCGGCTTCGAGGTCGCCGCCCGCCGGGTGCTGCGCCTGCACGCGCAGATCGCCACCGAGCTGGGCGTGACGCTGCCCGAGATGGACCTCGGCGGCGGCTTCGGCATCGCCTACACGACGCAGGACGACCCCTCGACGCCGGCCACGCTGGCGTCCGAGCTGACCGCGATCGTCGACGGCGAGTGCGCCGCGCTCGGCATCGAGCGCCCGCACCTCTCGATCGAGCCGGGCCGCGCGATCGTCGGCCCCTCGATGTGCACCGTGTACGAGGTCGGCACGGTCAAGCCGGTCGCGCTCGACGGCGGCGCCGTGCGCACCTACGTCTCCGTGGACGGCGGGATGAGCGACAACGTGCGCACCGCCCTCTACGACGCCGACTACTCCTGCACCCTGGCCGGGCGCCGCTCGGACGCCGAGCCCGTGCTCTCCCGGGTCGTGGGCAAGCACTGCGAGGCGGGCGACATCGTGGTCAAGGACGAGTTCCTGCCCGGTGACGTGGCCGGCGGCGACCTGCTGGCCGTGCCGGCGACCGGCGCGTACTGCCGTTCACTGGCCTCGAACTACAACCACGCGCTGCGGCCCCCGGTGGTCGCGGTGCGGGACGGGGTCGCGCGTACGCTCCTGCGGCGCGAGACTGTTGAGGATCTGCTGTCGACCGACGTGGGTGATCTGTAGAGATGGACGGCGTCAAGCCGCTGAAGGTGGCGGTGCTGGGCTGCGGCTCCGTGGGTTCCCAGGTGGTGCGGCTGCTGCGTGAGCAGGCCGGCGACCTGACGGCGCGCGTGGGCGCGCCCGTGGAGCTGGTGGGCGTGGCGGTGCGCCGCCTCGAGGCGACCCGCGAGGTGGAGGTGCCCGAGCACCTGCTCACCACCGACGCGCACGCCCTGGTGATCCGCGAGGACGTCGACCTGGTGGTCGAGGTCATCGGCGGCATCGAGCCCGCCCGCGGGCTGATCCTGGCCGCGCTCGAGAGCGGGGCCTCGGTCGTGACCGCCAACAAGGCGCTGCTGGCCGAGGACGGCCCGACGCTGTTCGAGGCCGCCGCCAAGGCCGGCCGCGACCTCTACTACGAGGCCGCGGTGGCCGGCGCCATCCCGATCCTGCGCCCGCTGCGCGAGTCGCTGGCCGGTGACCGGGTGACCCGCGTGCTCGGCATCGTCAACGGCACCACGAACTTCATCCTCGACAAGATGGACACCACGGGGGCGGGCTTCTCCGAGTCGCTCACCGAGGCCCAGGACCTGGGCTACGCCGAGGCGGACCCCACCGCCGACGTCGAGGGCTTCGACGCGGCCGCGAAGGCCGCCATCCTGGCGTCGCTGGCCTTCCACACCAGGGTCACCGCCTCCGACGTGCACCGCGAGGGCATCACCGAGGTCAGCGCGGCCGACGTGGCCTCCGCCGCCGACATGGGCTGCGTGGTGAAGCTGCTGGCCATCTGCGAGCTGCGCGAGGGCCCCGACGGCGAGGAGGCGGTCTCCGCCCGCGTCCACCCCGCCATGATCCCGGCGAGCCACCCCCTGGCGTCCGTGCGCGAGGCCTACAACGCGGTCTTCGTCGAGTCCGAGGCCGCCGGCCAGCTGATGTTCTACGGCCCCGGTGCCGGCGGCGCCCCCACGGCGTCCGCGGTGCTGGGCGACCTGGTGACGATCGCGCGGAACCGGCTCGCCGGCGCGCGCGGCGCGGGGGAGTCCGCCTACACCCAGCGGCCCGTGCTGCCGATGGGGGAGACCCGCACCCGCTACCACGTGGCGGCCGCGGTCGACGACAAGGCCGGCGTGCTGGCCGCCGTCGCGCAGGCCTTCGCCGAGCACGGCGTCTCGATCCAGACCGTCCGCCAGGAGGGCCGCGGCGACGACGCGACCCTCGTGGTCGTCTCCCACGAGGCCAGCGACGCCCAGCTGGCCGCGACGGTCACCCACCTGCAGGGCATGGACATCGTCCGCGAGGTCACCTCGGTGATGCGCGTCGAAGGAGGACACGAGTGAGCACCCAGGCGCCCGCCGGGCCCCGCACCCGACAGTGGCGCGGCGTCATCGAGGAGTACCGCGACCTGCTGGAGATCCCCGAGGGGACGCCGGCGGTCACGCTGCGCGAGGGCGGCACGCCGCTCGTGCACTCCGAGTGGCTCTCCGGGCTCACCGGTGCCGAGGTGTTCGTCAAGGTCGAGGGCTCGAACCCGACCGGCTCCTTCAAGGACCGCGGCATGACCGCGGCCATGTCGGTGGCCAAGTTCCAGGGCGCCCAGGCCTGCGTCTGCGCCTCCACCGGCAACACCTCCGCCTCGATGGCCGCCTACGCCGCCAAGGCGGGGATGAAGCCGCTGGTGCTCGTGCCCGAGGGCAAGATCGCCGCCGGCAAGATGGCCCAGGCCATCGTCCACGGCGCCCAGGTGATCATGGTGCGCGGCAACTTCGACGACTGCCTGATGATGGCCCGCGGCCTGTCCGAGAAGTACCCGGTCGCGCTGGTGAACTCGGTGAACCCGGTGCGTCTGGAGGGGCAGAAGACCGCCGCCTTCGAGATCGCCGACTTCCTCGGTGACGCCCCCGACCACCACGTCCTGCCCGTCGGCAACGCCGGCAACATCTCGGCCTACTGGCTGGGCTACCGGCAGTACCGCGACCTCGGCCAGACCACCCGGCTGCCCGTCATGCACGGGTTCCAGGCGGCCGGCGCGGCCCCGCTGGTGATCGGCGAGCCCGTCCCGAACCCGGAGACGAAGGCCACCGCGATCCGCATCGGCAACCCGGCGTCCTGGGACCTGGCCATCGCGGCCCGTGACCAGTCGCGCGGCAGCATCGCCTCGGTCACCGACGAGCAGATCCTCGCCGCCCAGCAGGACCTCGCCCAGCGCGACGGCGTCTTCGTGGAGCCCGGCTCCGCGGCCAGCGTCGCCGGCCTGCTCCAGGAGGTCGCCGCGGGCGTGGAGTACCGCGGCAGCACGGTCGTCGTCACCGTGACCGGCCACGGGCTCAAGGACACCGCGACCGCGCTGGAGGGCTTCTCCGCGGGCGGTCGCAGCGTCGTGGACACCGTGGTCGACGCGGACGTGGACGCCGCGGCCGAGGCCGCGGGCCTGACCACCTCCGGCCTGGCCTGAGCCCCGCGTGGTCTCCTTCGCCTCCGGGCCGGTCCGCGTCCGCGTCCCTGCCACCTCCGCCAACCTCGGCCCGGGCTTCGACTCCCTCGGGCTGGCCCTGGGCCTGCACGACCACCTCGAGGCCGAGGTGCTCGACGAGGGGCTCGTCGTCGAGGTGTCGGGCTCGGGCGCGCAGGACGTGCCGCGCGACGAGTCGCACCTCGTGGTCCGCTCGATGCGGGCCCTCTTCGACCTCGTCGGCGCCCAGCCCCCGGGGCTGCGCCTGTCCTGCGAGAACGTCATCCCGCACGCCCGCGGACTGGGCTCCTCCTCCGCGGCGATCGTCGCCGGCCTGGTGCTCGCCCGCGGCCTCGTGGCCGGCGGTGCCCTGCTGGTCGACGACGACGCGGTGCTCGACCTGGCGGCGCGGATCGAGGGCCACCCCGACAACGTCGCCCCCGCCTTCCTCGGCGGCTTCGTGGTCTCCGGGCAGGACGAGGACGGCACCTTCTACGCCGTGGGCGCGCCGGTCGACCCGCGCGTCGGCGCCGTGGTGCTGGTGCCGCCCACCCCGGTCTCCACCGAGGCCGCCCGCGGCCTGCTCCCCGCCACCGTGCCCCACGCCGACGCCGCCGCGGACGCGGGTCGCACCGCCCTGCTGGTAGCCGCGCTCGGCGGCCGGCCCGAGCACCTCCTGCGGGCCACCCGGGACTACCTGCACCAGGACTACCGCCGCCCGGCGATGCCCGAGTCCCTGGCCCTCGTCGACGCGCTGCGCGCCTCGGGCGTCGCGGCGGTCGTCTCCGGCGCCGGGCCGACGGTGCTGGCGTTCACCGACGGTCCCGACGGCGGGCTGACCGCCGACGTGCTGGCCCGCTGCCCCGAGGGCTGGTGGGTCTCCTACCTGCCGGTGGAGACAGCGGGCGCGGCGCTGGTCTGACGCCGGTCGGGCGCCTGCCCGGTGACCTGCCTGCGCGACCTGGGACGTGCCCGCCCATGGGCCACGGTCGTGCTGCTAGCCTGCTCGCGTCGCTCGGTGGCCGCCTCACGTCGCCCACCTGCGACGTCCCCGCACCGCCCGGCCCGGGTCCACTCCCGGCAACGGTCCTCCGGCGCGGGAGTCCGATCCAGCAGATGGACTCTGGAGATCAACCTCACCGATCAGCCGTCCGGCGTCGTCCGGCGGTACCCCGTCGTGGGAAAGGAACGTACGTGACCGAGAGCCCCGAGGCCGCCACCGCGGCCAAGGCCCGCAAGAAGCCGACCAGCCTGAACGGCATGCTGGTGGCCGACCTCAAGGCCATGGCCGGCGCGCTCGGCATCGCCGACGCCGAGCAGATGCGCAAGCCGCAGCTCGTCGAGGCGATCAAGAACCTGCAGGACGGTGCCGCCGCGGAGAAGGCCGCCGCCCCCGCGCGGCAGCCGGCGCAGGAGACGGCCCAGAAGCGCGCCCGGAAGACCGCCCAGAAGCCGGACGAGAAGGCGGACGAGCCGTCGGCGGACCGGCCCGCCGAGCAGTCTGCCGAGACCGAGGGCGGTGAGCGCCCGTCGCGTCGCTCCCGCCGTTCCCGTGGCCAGGGCGACGGCCAGCAGCCCGACGGCGCCGAGAAGCAGGGCAACCAGCAGGACGAGAAGTCCGGGGGCAACCAGCAGGGGGGCCAGCAGGGGGGCCAGCAGGGCAACCAGCAGAAGGGCCAGAAGGGCCAGCAGAAGGGCGACAAGCAGCCCCAGCAGAAGCAGGGCGGCCAGCAGGGCAACCAGCAGAAGTCCGGCGACAAGCAGCAGGGCGGCCAGCAGAGCAACCAGCAGGGGGGCCAGCAGAACAACCAGCAGGGCCAGAACAACCCCGGCAACCAGAACCTGCAGCAGGACGAGGACGACGACGAGGAGGGCGGCGGCCGCCGCAACCGTCGTCGCCGCGCCCGCGAGCGCGAGCGCGGCCGGACCCGTGGCGAGGTCGACACCACGATCCTCGAGGACGACGTGCTCGTGCCGGCCGCCGGCATCCTCGACGTCCTGGAGAACTACGCCTTCGTGCGCACCACCGGCTACCTGCCCGGCCCGGACGACGTCTACGTCTCGCTCTCCATGGTCCGCAAGCACGGCCTGCGCCGCGGCGACGCCGTGACCGGTCAGGTCCGCACGCCCCGCGAGGGCGAGCGCAAGGAGAAGTTCAACCCGCTCGTGCGCATCGACACGGTCAACGGGCTGGACCCCGAGGAAGCCCGCGACCGTCCGGAGTTCTCCGACCTGACCCCGCTGTTCCCCACCGAGCGGCTGCGCCTGGAGACGACCGCCGACGAGCTGGTCGGCCGGGTTGTCGACCTCGTGGCCCCGCTGGGCAAGGGCCAGCGCGCCCTGCTCGTGTCCCCGCCCCAGGCGGGCAAGACGATGGTGCTCCAGGCGGTCGCCGACGCGATCACCCGCAACAACCCCGAGACCCACGTGATGGTCGTGCTGGTCGACGAGCGGCCCGAGGAGGTCACCGACTTCACCCGCTCCGTGCGCGGCGAGGTCATCCCCTCCACCTTCGACCGTCAGCCGGCCGACCACACGGTCGTCGCCGAGCTCGCCGTGGAGCGTGCCAAGCGCCTGGTCGAGCTCGGGATGGACGTGGTGCTCCTCGTCGACGGCCTCACCCGGCTCGCCCGTGCCTACAACCTGTCGGCCACCGGTGGCGGTCGCGTGCTCGCCGGCGGCGTGGACTCCTCGGCGTTGCACCCTACGAAGAAGTTCTTCGGTGCCGCCCGCAACATCGAGGACGGCGGGTCGCTGACGATCCTCGCGACGGCGCTGGCCGACACGGGCTCGGCGACCGACGAGGTCATCCTGGAGGAGCTCGAGGGCACCGCGAACGCCGAGATCCGGCTGCGCCGCGAGCTGGCCGAGCGGCGGGTCTTCCCGGCCGTCGACGTCACCGCCTCGGGCACGCGACGCTCCGCGGACCTCGCGGCGGCCGCCGAGGTCGCCACGACCGTGGCGGTGCAGGACGCGGTCCGTGACGCGGGCCTGCTCGAGGGCACGACCCGCCTCGTGGAGAAGCTGCGCACCACCGCGTCCAACGCCGACGTCGTGGCGGCCAAGGACCCGCTCGGCTGACGCACCCGCGACGCCCGGTCCGGCCGGGTGCCCGCGTCTCTCCGTCCCGGGGAGGGGCGGGTGCCCGGACCGGTACCGACGTCCGGCGCCGCGACGGGGTCCGCTGTGGCACGCTTCTCCCGTGGCACGCATCCTGGTGGCGGACGACGACGTCGACATCCGCGAGCTCGTCGAGTTCAAGCTCTCCTCGCTGGGGCACGACATCGTCGCCGTCTCGGACGGCGCCCAGGCCGTGGCCGCCGCCCGCGCCGACCGCCCCGACCTGGCCGTGCTCGACGTGATGATGCCGGTCGCCTCCGGCCTCGACGCGATCCGCGAGATGCGGGCGGACCCGGCGCTGGCCGACCTGCCGGTCATCCTGCTGACCGCGCGGGCCCAGGAGTCCGACGTCGAGAGCGGCTTCGACTCGGGCGCCGACGACTACATCACCAAGCCCTTCAGCCCCCGCGAGCTGGCCTCGCGGGTGGAGGCCCTGCTCGAGCGATCCCGCTGAGCACCGCTCCGCGGGACCTGTGACGAAGCCGCCCTCGGGGGAGCCCCGGGCGGTATTCTCGTCGGCACACAACCGTGCCGCCGGGGGCTCAGGCGAGCGGCAGGGGAGGGAGTCTCAGCATGGCCGAGGGGACGAGTCGCAGTGTCGCGTCGACCGTGAACCCGGCGCTGCACCGGCTGATGGGCCTGGTCGTGGCCCTGGTCGTGGTCGGGGTGGTCAGCGTCGTGCTCTCCGCGCAGGCGCTCAGCGGTCTCACCGGCTCCTTCCAGCCCGCGGTCGCCGCCCACGCGGGCGTGCTCCAGGACGTGACCGCCATCGACGCCGCGGTCGGTGACTGGGCGCGCACGGGGGACCCGGCCAAGCCGGCCGAGGTGGCCGACCTGCGGGAGCGGCTGGCCGGACACCTGCTCCGGGTGCGGGCCGGGGTCGGGGACGACGCCGAGCTGCTCGCCCTCGTCGAGGCCGAGGCCGGGGCGGCCGAGACCTGGCTGGACGACTACGTCGAGCCGCGGCTGGCGCTGCCGGGCGCGCGCTACCGCCCGGCGCTCTACGCCGTGGGCCAGGACCGCCTCGCCGACGTCGAGCAGGCGCACCAGTCGACCACCAGCGCGCTCGCCGCGGGCCTGGCCGAGGCCGAGGCCGCCGCGACCTGGCGCCAGTGGGGCGCGGTCGGCAGCCTGCTCGTGCTCGCGGTGCTCGCCGTGTGGGTGCTCGTCACGGCCCGCCGCTCGTTGCTGACCCGCCTGTCCACCCCGCTGCTGGAGCTGGAGGCCTGCGTCCAGCGGATGGCCGCCGACCCGACCGTCCGGGCCCGCCCGGCCGGCCCACGGGAGGTGCGCTCGATCGCGCTGGCCGTCAACGAGCTGGCCGAGGCGCAGGCCCGGGCCCGGGCCGTGGAGTCCCACATCCAGAGCTCGCTGCACACCCTCGACAGCGCCCGCGACGACTTCGTCTCCAACGTCTCCCACGAGCTGCGGACCCCGCTGACCACCATCGCCGGCTACCTGGAGCTCGTCGCCGAGGAGTTCGAGGGCCGCATGCAGCCGCGGCACGAGCGCATCCTCGACGCCACGCGCCGCAACGTGGGCCGGCTCAAGGCCCTCATCGACGACCTGCTGACGCTCTCCCGGGCCGAGACGGTCCGCACCGAGCGCGAGGCCAGCGACCTGGCCACCATCGTGCGCGACGCGGTCACCGACGTGCGGATCACCGCCGCCGGCCGTGACATCCGCGTCGTCATGGACGAGCCCGCGGGCACCGTCCCGACGCTGGTGGACCGGGCCCTCATGGGGCGCGCCCTGCTCAACATCGTCTCCAACGCGGTGAAGTTCTCCCGCCCCGACTCCAACGTCGAGGTCTCCGTGGTCGCCCTGCCCGACGACCAGGTGGCCGCGGTGACGGTGACCGACCACGGCATCGGCATCCCCGAGGACGAGGTGGAGCGGCTGGGCACGCGGTTCTTCCGCGCCCGCAACGCGGTGCAGAACGAGATCGCCGGCACCGGCCTGGGCCTGCGGATCGTCCAGACCGTCGTCGACCGCCACGGCGGCGACCTGCGGCTGAGCAGCGTCGAGGGCCAGGGCACCACCGTCGTCCTGCGGGTGCCGCTGCTGCGGGCGGGGGTCCTGCCCGAGCCCGGCGAGCCCACCGACGACGGCCAGGACGCGCTCGCCGACCCCGAGGAGGCGGGAGCCGCCCCGACGCCCGAGGCAGCCGAGCCCGCCGAGGCGATCGAGGCGGCCGACGACCGCGAGGACGACGCGGCCGAGGACGTCCCCGAGCTGCGTCTGCCGGAGCGCCTCGACCTCAAGCCCGGCGAGGTCTCGACCGGCGGCGGTGAGCGGCTGCCGAGCACGCCGCGCGCGCCACGGCTGGAGCAGCCCGGCGAGCCGACGGTCGACACGCCCCCGCCGTTCGTCGCCTCCGGACGGCACCCCGGCTGAGGCGTCCCCGGCGCAGCGGACGGGACGGCGCGCGGCAACCGGGAGCGCGGGAATTCGCCGCCGCCCGCGGCCGTTGGGCACAATGGTCCGTACGGTCCCGGTTCACGTCCGTCGACGCTCGCGCATCGGCCAGTGACGACCCGGGACGACCCATCGAGAAGGGACTTCCCATGAAGGCTGACATCCACCCGGAGTACGTCGAGACCGAGGTCATCTGCACCTGCGGCTCCACGTTCACCACCCGCAGCACCGTGACCAGCGGCCAGATCCGCTCGGACGTGTGCTCGCAGTGCCACCCGTTCTACACGGGCAAGCAGAAGATCCTCGACACCGGTGGGCGCGTGGCCCGCTTCGAGGCTCGCTACGGCAAGAAGAAGTAGCACCTCCGACCGAGCGCCGGTCTCCGTCCCTTGCGGACGGGGCCGGCGCTCGTCGTGTTCGAAGAGGTGACACCGCAGCGCCGGCGCAGGGCCGGGGGAGGGGACCACGCGTGTTCGAGGCCGTGGAGCACATGCTCGAGGAGCACACCGAGCTGGAGGGGCGGCTGGCGCTGCCCGAGACGCACGCGGACGCGCGCCTGGCCAAGCAGCTGAACCGCCGCTACGCCGAGCTGTCCGCGATCATCACCACCTGGCGCACCTGGGGCTCGCTGGCCGACGACCTCGAGGCCGCCCGTGAGCTGTCGGCCGACGACCCGTCCTTCGCCGAGGAGGCCGACCGTCTGGCGATCGCGCGCGAGGACGCGGAGGAGCGGCTGCGCCGTCTCCTCGTGCCGCGCGACCCCGCCGACGACAAGGACGCCATCCTCGAGATCAAGTCCGGCGAGGGCGGTGAGGAGTCCGCGCTGTTCGCCGGCGACCTGCTGCGGATGTACTCGCGCTACGCCGAGACCGCGGGCTGGGGCGTGGAGGTGCTCGACGCCGCCGAGTCCGACCTGGGCGGCTACAAGTCGGTCACCGTGGCGGTCAAGGCCAAGGGGAGCACCGAGCCCGGCCGCACCCCGTTCGCGCGGCTGAAGTTCGAGGGCGGGGTGCACCGCGTCCAGCGGGTCCCCGTGACCGAGTCCCAGGGTCGTGTGCACACCAGCGCCGCCGGCGTCCTGGTGCTGCCGGAGGCGGAGCAGGTCGACGTCGTCGTGGACGACAACGACCTGCGCATCGACGTCTTCCGCTCCTCCGGACCCGGCGGGCAGAGCGTCAACACCACCGACTCGGCCGTGCGGATCACCCACCTGCCCACCGGCATCGTCGTCTCCTGCCAGAACGAGAAGTCCCAGCTGCAGAACAAGGAGCAGGCCCTGCGCATCCTGCGCTCGCGCCTGCTGGCCGCGGCCCAGGAGGAGGCGGACGCCGCCGCAGGCGAGGCCCGCCGCAGCCAGGTGCGCACCGTGGACCGCTCGGAGCGGATCCGCACCTACAACTACCCGGAGAACCGCATCTCCGACCACCGCACCGGCTACAAGGCCTACAACCTCGACCAGGTGCTCGACGGCGACCTCGGCCCCGTCCTGGACTCCTGCGTCGACGCCGACATGGCCGCCCGCCTCACGGCCCTGGAGGAGTGAGCGTGGCCGCCGTGCGGGCCCTGCTGCGCGAGGCGTCGGCCGTGCTGACGGACGCCGGGGTGGCCAGCCCGGAGCACGACGCCGCCGCCCTGCTGGCGCACGTGCTCGACGTGCCGCGTTCGCGCCTGCCGCTGGTCGACGACGTGGGGGAGCAGGACGCCGGCCGGCTGGCCGCCCTGGTCGCGCGACGTGCCTCCCGGGAGCCGCTCCAGCACCTCGTGGGCACCGCTGCGTTCCGGCACCTCGAGCTCGCCGTCGGCCCGGGCGTCTTCGTGCCGCGGCCGGAGACCGAGCTGCTGGCGGGCTGGGCCGTCGAGGCCGCGCTGGCCCTCCAGGCGGCCGGCACCGCCGAGCCCGTCGTCGTCGACCTGTGCACCGGCTCCGGGGCCATCGCCGGCAGCGTCGCCCACGAGGTGCCCGGCGCTCGCGTGCACGCGGTGGAGCTCTCCGAGGACGCCTTCGACTGGGCCTCGCGCAACCTCGCCGGCAGCGGCGTCGACCTGCGCCAGGGCGACCTGGCCGACGCCTTCGAGGACCTACTCGGGCACGTCGACGTGGTGGTCTCCAACCCGCCCTACGTGCCGCTGGAGGCCTGGGAGTCCGTGGCCCCCGAGGCCCGCGACCACGACCCCCACCTCGCCCTGTTCAGCGGTGACGACGGGCTCGACGCGATCCGGGTCATCGCCCGCCGCGCACAGCGCCTGCTGCGCCCCGGCGGCGTGCTCGGGTTCGAGCACGCCGACGCCCAGGGCGAGTCCGCGCCCGAGGTGCTCGTGCAGGTCGGGGGCTGGGAGGACGTGCGCGACCACGCCGACCTGGCCGGGCGGGCGCGGTACTGCACGGCGCGACTGGCACGATGAGCACCATGGAGCGTTTTCCCACCGGGTCCGAGGAGGAGCGCGAGACCGCCGTCGCGGCCGCGAGCCGGGCCCTCCAGCGGGGCGGCCTGGCCGTCCTGCCCACCGACACCGTCTACGGCATCGCCGCGGACGCCTTCGACGCCGACGCGGTCGCCGACCTGCTGGCCGCGAAGGGCCGCGGTCGCGACATGCCGCCGCCGGTCCTCGTCTCCGCCCGCACGACCCTGGACGCCCTGGCCACCAAGGTCCCGAGCTACGCCCGGGCGCTGGTCGAGGAGTTCTGGCCCGGCCCGCTCACCATCGTGTGCCACCAGCAGCAGTCGCTGCGGTGGGACCTCGGGGAGACCCGGGGCACCGTCGCGGTGCGGATGCCCGACCACGACCTGATGCGCGAGGTCCTCGAGCGCACCGGCCCCCTGGCGGTGTCCTCGGCGAACCTGTCGGGGCGCCCGGCCGCCCTCGACGCGGACGCGGCCGAGGAGATGCTGGGCGAGGCCGTCGACGTGATCGTGGACGACGGGGCCTCGCCGGGCGGTGAGGCCTCGACCATCGTCGACGCGACCGGTGGCCAGGGCCGCGTGCTGCGGCTCGGGGCGCTCAGCCTGGAGCAGCTCAACGCGGTGCTGGAGCCGCTCGGCGCCACGCTGACCCTCGACGAGGACTGAGGCCCGGTGCGGGAGTACCTCCTCGTCCTCCTCGTCGCGGCCTCGGTCACCTACCTGCTGACCGTCGTCGCGCGCGAGATCGCGCTGCGCACCGGGGCCGTGGCCCGGGTGCGCGACCGCGACGTGCACGACGAGCCCACCCCCTACATGGGCGGGCTGGCCATGCTGGGCGGCCTCGGCGCCGCCTACCTGGTCGCCCGGCAGCTGCCGTTCCTCTCCCAGCAGTCGCCACCCTTCGTCTTCCGGGACGCGGCGGTGGTGCTGGTCGCCGGCGCGCTGATCTGCTTCGTCGGCGTCCTGGACGACATCTTCGAGCTGGACGCCCTGACCAAGCTGGGCGGCCAGCTGATCGCGGTCGGCATCCTCATCGGCTTCGGGGTGCAGTTCTACTTCGTGACGCTGCTGGACGGCACGCAGTTCACGCTGGACCTGAGCCAGGGCGCCCTCTTCACCGGGTTCCTGGTGGTGGCGACCATCAACGCGGTGAACTTCGTGGACGGCCTCGACGGCCTGGCCACCGGCGTGGTCGGGATCGGGGCGCTGGCGTTCTTCGCCTTCTGCTACCAGCTGACCAGCATCAACAACACCTCGCGCGCCTCCACGGCCGCCCTGCTGAGCATCGCCCTGGCCGGCGTGTGCCTCGGCTTCCTGCCGCACAACTTCAACCCCGCCCGCCTGTTCATGGGTGACTCGGGGTCGATGCTCATCGGGCTGGTGCTCTCGGCCAGCGCGGTCACCCTGAGCGGGCAGTTCTCCGCCAGCGAGCTGAGCGTGGACGGGTCGGGCTCGCCCGCCAGCCTGGCCCCGACGCTGCTGCCGATCGTGCTGCCCATCTCGATCCTGCTGGTGCCCCTGCTGGACCTCGTGCTGGCCGTGGTCAGACGGACCTGGGCCGGGCGCTCGCCGTTCTCGCCGGACAAGCAGCACCTGCACCACCGGCTGCTCGAGATCGGCCACTCCCAGCGGCGCGCGGTCTTCATCATGTGGCTGTGGGCGGCGCTGGTCGCGTTCGGCACCGTCTTCGCCAGCCTCTACTCGGGGCCGATGGTGGTCGCGGCCCTGGTGGTGGGCCTGCTCGTGACGGTCGCCCTCACCTTCCTGCTCCCCGCCGTCGGCCCGCGGAGGGTGCTGCCGAGCCAGGCCGCCACCGAGGTCGAACGCGTCCTGGACGCCTCGGGGGAGAGGACGCAGGATGGGACGGCCGGCCCCGGTGACGGGCGCCACCCGAGTTTGTGATAACTTTCACGAGCGCTCGGCGCCCCGCGGACCACCTGGTCGCAGGTCCGCGGAGCACGGTGTCCGGCACCGTCCCGGCGTCCCCGAGCGGGTGACTGTCGGGTGCGGACGCACAGCGGAGGGAGGCACATGAGCCAGGCAGCACGAGGCCCGTCGCAGGCACTGCTGCGGCCGCTGGTGCTCGCCCCCGCCGTGGCTCTGGCCGTCGTCGGCGTGGCCGCGTTGCTGGCCGCCGTCACCTCCGGCGGCGACGCCGCGCTGGGGGCCGTGGCCGGAGGCGTCGTCGGCGTCGTCGTCCTCGTCCTGGGCGCCGGAGCCGTGGCCCTGGTCGCCCGCGTCCTGCCGGCCGCGTCCCTGCTCGTCGCGCTCCTCACCTACGGGCTCCAGCTGGTGCTGCTGGTGGTCGCGCTCGGGTCGCTGACGGCAGGGGACGTCCTGGGCTCCGAGGAGGTCCGACCCTGGCTGTCGGGCACCCTGGTGGCCGTCGTCCTCGCCTGGACCCCGGCGCATCTCGTTGCCGCCGTCAAGCAGCGTGTCCCCGTGTACGACGCCCCCGTGAACAGCCCGAACGACACCAGTCGGACGGATGCGGATGCGGGTGCGCGATGAGCACCACAGCCTGCTATCGTCCGTGGCGCGATGGCCCGGCACGACACTCCCGCACGGCGGCCCGACCCCTCGGTGGGGAGCGGCTCCGGTGGGGACCCGTGGTCGGCCTTCGGCTACCTGGTGGCCGGGGTGTTCGTCTACGGCGGCATCGGCTGGGGCCTCGACCGTTGGTGGGGGACCGGCTGGCTGGTGGCCGTGGGGGTCATCGTCGGCGCCGCACTGGGGACCTACCAGACCTGGGCTCGCTTCCGCACACCGGAGGAGGAGCCCGCCGAGCAGCACCCGGGCAGCACGGACCCGGACACGAACTTGACGGGGGAACCACGGGCCGGCGGCCTTCGTTCCACCGACGACCAGACGCAGTGATCACACAGGAGTCACGTTGAGCAGCCTGATCATCAAAGCCGAGGGCTTCACCCCTCCGGGCCCGGCAGACTTCGAGCTCCCGGCCATCGCCTTCGGCGTGACCAAGCCGATGCTGCAGCTGGTGCTGGCTGCGGTCATCGTCTTCGTCTTCTTCTACGTCGCCGCACGCCACCGCCAGGTCGTGCCGGGTCGCCTCCAGTTCGCCGGCGAGCAGGGCTACAACTTCGTCCGCAACTCGATGAGCCGCGACATCCTCGGCACCCACGACTTCATGAAGTTCACGCCGTACCTCTTCGCGCTGTTCTTCTTCATCCTGGTGAACAACGTCTTCGCGACGATCCCGTTCTTCCAGTTCCCCACGTTCTCCCGCTCCGGCATGGTCTACGGCCTCGCGGCGATGAGCTGGATCATCTACAACGCGGTGGGCATCAAGAAGCACGGCTTCCTGGGCTACCTGAAGCTCCAGTCGGTCCCGTCGGGCGTCACCGGCCCGATCCTGGCGCTGCTCATCCCGCTGGAGTTCCTCTCCAACATCATCGTGCGACCGGTCACGCTGGCCCTGCGTCTGTTCGCGAACATGCTCGCCGGCCACCTGCTGCTGATCCTGTTCGCGCTCGGTGGCGAGTACCTGATCGTGGAGCTCGGCGGCGCCTACGCCGCGGTCGGCATCCTCTCGTGGGTCATGTTCATCGCCATCGCCTTCCTGGAGCTGCTGGTCCAGTTCCTCCAGGCCTACGTCTTCGTCCTCCTCAACGCCATGTACATCCAGGGCGCCCTCGCGGACGAGCACTGACCACCATTCTCAGGTAGCCGGCACCGCCGGACCTGCGGTCCCCGACCACCTCAGCTCTGACTCAGCAGAGAAACCCGAAAGGAAACCCCGTGGAACTCACTGGCTCCATGAACATGATCGGCTACGGCCTGGCCGCCATCGGCCCCGGCGTCGGCATCGGTCTCATCTTCGCCGCCTACATCGCCGGCGTGGCCCGTCAGCCGGAGGCCCAGGGCCGCCTGCAGTCGATCGCCATCCTGGGCTTCGCGCTGGCCGAGGCGCTCGCGATCATCGGTATCGCCCTCGCCTTCGTCCTCTGACCGGGCTCTGCGCCCACTTCTGACGTAGTAGCAGCCGGAAGGACCTGCCATGCACACGTTGACGACGGCTCTCGTCGTTGAGGCGGCCGAGGGGGAGCTCAATCCCCTCGTTCCCCACACGGCCGAGATCGTTCTCTCCCTGATCGTCTTCGGCATCCTCTTCTTCGCGGTGCGCAAGTTCGTGGTCCCTGCCTTTGAGCAGGCCTACGCCGAGCGCACGGCGGCGATCGAGGGCGGCATCGCCGCGGCCGAGTCGAAGCAGGCCGAGGCCGACGCCCGGCTCGCCGAGCTGGAGGCCCAGCTGGCCGACGCTCGTCACGAGGCTGCCCGCATCCGCGAGGAGGCTCGGGAGCAGGGCGCGGCGATCATCGCCGAGATGCGCGACCAGGCCCAGACCGAGGCGACGCGCATCGTCGAGAACGGCAAGACGCAGATCGAGGCGGAGCGTCAGCAGGCCGTCACGGCCCTGCGTGCCGAGGTCGGCGCCATCGCGACCGGCCTCGCCGGTCGCATCGTCGGCGAGAGCCTCGAGGACGAGGCTCGCCAGAGCCGCGTGGTCGAGCGCTTCCTCGTCGACCTCGAGGCCGGGACGTCGGGGGTCAACTGACATGACCTCGGACTTCCGCGGAGCCTCCGCCGATGCCGTCGCCGTCCTCACCGGCGAGCTGGAGAGCGCGCTCTCCGGCTCGCCGGAGGCGGCAGCGACGGTGGCGGACAACCTGTTCAGCGTCGCCCAGACGCTGCGCGGGGAGGCGGCGCTGCGCCGGTTCACCACCGATGTCTCCGTCCCCGTCGAGGCCCGCTCGGGCCTCGTGGGCGAGGTCCTCGGGGGCAAGGTCGACGAGATCAGCCTCGCGCTGTCCCGTTCGGCCGTGAGCCGTCGCTGGACCGTCACCCGTGACCTCGCGGACGCGCTCGAGCACCTCTCGGTGGTCGCTCGTGTCCGCGCGACCGGCGGCGACGCCGGTCGTCTGGCCGACGAGCTGTTCGTCTTCGCCCAGACGGTGAAGAAGAACCCCGCCCTGCGTGACGCCCTGTCCGACCCCGCGCGGTCGGTGGGTGACAAGGGCGCCCTGGTGTCCTCGCTGCTCGAGGGCAAGGCTCTTCCCGCCACCCAGGCGCTCGCCACCCAGGCGCTGTCCGGCACCTACCGGACCGTCGGCGTCGCGCTCGCCGAGTACCAGAAGGTCGCCGCGCACGTGCACGGCCAGGACGTCGCCACGGTCCGCGTGGCGCAGCCCCTGTCCGACACCGACCGTGAGCGTCTCGCCCAGGCCCTGACCCGTCAGTACGGGCGGCCGGTCCACCTCAACCTGGTCGTCGACCCCGCCCTCCTGGGCGGCATGCGCGTCGAGATCGGCGACGACGTCATCGACGGGACGGTCTCCGGCCGGCTCGCTGACGCCCGCCGCTCGCTCGCCGGCTGACCGGCCCCCACCCACCTGACTCCCGCACGACACAGAGAGAAGGAACGACGATGACGGAGCTCTCGATCCGTCCGGACGAGATCCGCGACGCGCTGCAGAAGTACGTGGCCGACTACCAGCCCGACGCGGCCAGCCGCGAAGAGGTCGGCACGGTCGCCCAGGCCGCGGACGGCATCGCGCGTGTCTCCGGCCTCCCGTCCGCGATGGCCAACGAGCTCCTCGAGTTCGAGGACGGCACGCTGGGCATCGCCCTGAACCTCGACACCCGCGAGATCGGTGTCGTCGTGCTGGGTGACTTCGACAAGATCGAGGAGGGTCAGACGGTGCGCCGCACCGGCGAGATCCTCTCGGTGCCGGTCGGCGACGGCTTCATGGGCCGCGTCGTGGACCCGCTGGGCAACCCCATCGACGGCCTCGGCGACATCGAGTCCGTCGGCCGCCGCGCCCTCGAGCTGCAGGCCCCGACGGTGGTCGAGCGCAAGTCGGTGCACGAGCCCCTGGCCACCGGCATCAAGGCGATCGACGCCATGACGCCGATCGGCCGCGGCCAGCGCCAGCTCATCATCGGCGACCGCGCGACCGGCAAGACCACGATCGCGATCGACACGATCATCAACCAGAAGCAGAACTGGGAGTCCGGCGACCCCAGCAAGCAGGTCCGCTGCATCTACGTCGCCGTCGGCCAGAAGGGCTCGACCATCGCCTCCGTGCGCGGTGCCCTCGAGGAGGCCGGCGCCCTGGAGTACACGACCATCGTGGCCGCCCCGGCGTCCGACTCCGCCGGCTTCAAGTACCTCGCCCCCTACACCGGTTCGGCCATCGGCCAGCACTGGATGTACGACGGCAAGCACGTCCTGATCGTCTTCGACGACCTGACCAAGCAGGCCGAGGCCTACCGCGCCGTGTCGCTGCTCCTGCGTCGTCCGCCGGGCCGCGAGGCCTACCCGGGTGACGTCTTCTACCTGCACTCCCGCCTGCTCGAGCGCTGTGCCAAGCTCTCGGACGAGATGGGTGCCGGCTCGATGACCGGTCTGCCGATCATCGAGACCAAGGCGAACGACGTCTCGGCCTTCATCCCGACCAACGTCATCTCCATCACCGACGGCCAGATCTTCCTGCAGTCGGACCTGTTCGCCGCGAACCAGCGCCCGGCCATCGACGTCGGTGTCTCCGTGTCCCGCGTCGGCGGTGCGGCGATGACCAAGGCCATGAAGGGCGTCACCGGCTCCCTCAAGGTCGACCTGGCGCAGTACCGCGCCATGGAGGCCTTCGCCATGTTCGCCTCGGACCTCGATGCCGCGTCGCGCCAGCAGCTGGACCGCGGTCAGCGCCTGATGGCGCTGCTCAAGCAGCCGGCCTACTCCCCGTACCCGGTGGAGGACATGACGGTGTCGCTGTGGCTGGGCACCAGCGGCCGCCTCGACATCGTCCCCGTCGACGACGTGATCCGCTTCGAGCAGGAGTTCATCGACTACCTGCGCCGCTCGCACGAGGGCATCCTGTCCTCCATCCGCGAGAGCCTGAAGTTCGAGGTCGAGGAGGGCCTGAGCGCCGCCTACGACTCGTTCCTCGACCAGTTCGAGACCTCCGACGGCTCCTCGGTGAAGCCGGGCCGCGAGGAGACCCAGGCCCTCGGTGACGACGAGCTCGGCCAGGAGCAGATCGTCAAGCAGAAGCGGGGCTGACCCGTGACGATCCCGACGACGAGCAAGGAGGTGAGCGCACATGGCAGTCTCGCTGCGTGAGTACCGGGCACGCATCAAGTCGACCCAGTCGATGAAGAAGATCACCCGAGCCATGGAGCTCATCGCTGCCTCGCGCATCATCAAGGCGCAGCAGCGGGCACAGGCCGCTGCGCCCTACGCGCGAGAGCTGACGCGTGCCGTGTCGGCCGTGGCGACGTACTCCGACGTCGACCACGTGCTGACGACCGAGCCCGAGAACCCCCAGCGTGCCGCGGTCCTGGTGATCACCAGCGACCGTGGCCTGGCGGGCGCCTACTCCTCGAGCGTGCTGAAGGAGGCCGAGCGTCTGGTCGGTCGCCTCACCGAGGAGGGCAAGGAGGTCGACCTGTACCTCTCGGGGCGCAAGGCCGAGGCCTACTACCGCTTCCGCGGTCGGCCGGTGGCCCAGTCGTGGACGGGCTTCTCCGACAGCCCGACCTACGACGCCGCGGCCGAGATGGGCGCGACGCTGATCGAGGCCTTCCTCAACGGCGCCGGCGGAGCCGAGGCCACGGACAGCGAGATCGCCGGCGTGGACGAGGTCCACGTGGTGTTCACGCGGTTCATCTCGATGCTGACGCAGGAGCCCCACGCGACGCGCCTGCTGCCGCTCGAGGTCGTGGAGGGCGTGGAGCAGCCGGAGAACACCGACCTGCTGCCGCTGTACGAGTTCGAGCCGTCCGCCGAGGAGGTCCTCGACGCGCTGCTGCCGCAGTACGTCGTGAGCCGGATCTACTTCTGCCTGCTGCAGGCCGCAGCCTCCGAGCTGGCCGCCCGTCAGAAGGCGATGAAGTCCGCGACCGACAACGCGGAGGAGCTCATCAAGAAGTACACCCGCATCGCCAACCAGGCCCGCCAGGCCGGCATTACCCAGGAGATCAGCGAGATCGTCGGTGGCGTCAACGCCCTCGCCGACGCCAACGCTGGGTCCGACTGACCACGGAGTGAGTGAGAGACATGACTGCAACTCTTGAAGAGACCAGCCAGGCGGGCGGCGCGAGCGTCGGTCGGATCGCCCGGGTCATCGGCCCCGTCGTCGACGTGGAGTTCCCCGTCGACGCGATGCCTGAGATCTACAACAAGCTCGAGGTCCAGGTGACCCTGGGCGGCGAGACCTCCACCCTGCCGCTGGAGGTGGCCCAGCACATCGGTGACGGCATGGTCCGCGCCATCTCGCTGAAGCCGACCGACGGCCTCGTGCGCGGCGGCCAGGTGACCGACACCGGCAACCCGATCATGGTGCCCGTCGGCGACGCGACGCTGGGCAAGGTCTTCAACGCCACCGGTGACGTCCTGAACCTCGCCGAGGGCGAGACCTTCGAGGTCAACGAGCGCTGGGGCATCCACCGCAAGGCCCCGGCCTTCGACCAGCTCGAGTCCAAGACCCAGATGTTCGAGACCGGCATCAAGGTCATCGACCTGCTGACCCCGTACGTCCAGGGCGGCAAGATCGGCCTGTTCGGCGGCGCCGGCGTGGGCAAGACCGTGCTCATCCAGGAGATGATCGCGCGTGTGGCCCGCGACCACGGTGGTGTGTCGGTGTTCGCCGGTGTCGGCGAGCGCACCCGTGAGGGCAACGACCTCATGGTGGAGATGGAGGAGGCGGGCGTCCTCGGTCAGACCGCGCTCGTCTTCGGCCAGATGGACGAGCCGCCGGGCACGCGTCTGCGCGTCGCCCTGTCGGCGCTGACGATGGCGGAGTACTTCCGCGACGTCCAGAACCAGGACGTGCTGCTGTTCATCGACAACATCTTCCGGTTCACCCAGGCCGGTTCCGAGGTGTCCACGCTGCTCGGCCGCATGCCGTCCGCCGTGGGCTACCAGCCGAACCTCGCCGACGAGATGGGCGTCCTCCAGGAGCGGATCACCTCGACCCGCGGTCACTCGATCACCTCGATGCAGGCGATCTACGTGCCGGCGGACGACTACACCGACCCGGCCCCGGCGACCACGTTCGCCCACCTGGACGCCACCACCGAGCTCTCCCGTGAGATCGCGTCGCTGGGCATCTACCCGGCCGTGGACCCGCTGACCTCGACCTCCCGCATCCTCGACCCGCAGTACATCGGTCGGGAGCACTACGACTGCGCGATCCGCGTGAAGCAGATCCTGCAGCGCAACAAGGAGCTCCAGGACATCATCGCGATCCTCGGTGTCGACGAGCTCTCCGAGGAGGACAAGGTCATCGTCTCCCGAGCCCGTCGCATCCAGCGCTTCCTCTCGCAGAACACCTACGTGGCGAAGCAGTTCACGGGCATCGAGGGCTCGACCGTGCCGGTCAAGGACACCATCGAGGCGTTCAACAAGATCGCGGACGGCGAGTACGACCACGTGGCCGAGCAGGCCTTCTTCATGTGCGGCGGTCTGGACGACGTCGAGCAGAAGTGGGCTGAGATCCAGAAGAGCCTCTGATGGCTGTCTCCGTGGGAACCGGCCTGCAGGTCGAGATGGTCGCGGCCGACCGCATCGTGTGGTCGGGCGAGGCCTCCATGGTGATCGCGCGGACGGTCGAGGGTGACGTCGGCATCCTGCAGGGGCACACGCCCCTGCTGTCGCTGCTGACCGACGCCGCGGTGGAGATCACGACGCCCGAGGGCATCGTGCACGCCGCGGTCGACGGTGGCTTCGTGTCCGTGGCCGACGACCGGGTCTCGATCCTCACCGAGCGGGCGCTGCTCGCCGAGGAGATCAAGATCGACGAGGTGCACGCGGAGCTCGAGTCCGTCGAGCACCTCCCCACCGGCGACGAGCGCGAGATGCGCCTGCGCCGGGCCGAGGCGCGCATGCGTGCCTACGAGGCATCGCGCGGCTGACGTCGTGCGTCCCGGACGCCCCGTGCCCCTGAGGGCACGGGGCGTTCGTGCGCCCACCCTGCCTGCGACAGGTCTCGACCAGGGCCGCTAGGCTCTGGTCACGGGCGCGGCGTGGCGCGGAGGAGGTGCGGATGGCGATCTGGGAGTGGCTGCTGGACGCGGCCCTGGTGCTCCTCGCCCTCCTGCTCCTCTACGTCGTGGGTCTCGTCCTGCGACGTCGCCTCCTCGGCCGCCACGGCGGCACGTTCGAGCTCGCCCACCGGGTCGACGCCAGCCGCCCCGGTCGCGGCTGGGCGCTGGGCGTCGGCCGGTACGCCGACGAGCGTCTCGAGTGGTTCCGCGTCTTCTCCCTCTCCCCGCTGCCGAAGAGCGCCTGGGCGCGGGCCGAGCTGGAGTACCACGGCCGCCGCCAGCCCGACGGCGACGAGCAGATGGCGCTGTACCCGGGCCACGTGGTGATCACCTGCACCGGCCCCCGGGGTGCGGTCGAGCTCGCCATGGCCCCGGAGACGGTCACCGGGTTCCAGGCCTGGCTGGAGGCGCGTCCTCCCGGGGCCGAGATGCCCGGCGGCGCCCGCTCCTGAGGTCGGCCCGGACCGCCGGCTCGGCGCCTTCCGAGGCAGCTGGGTAGACCGGTAAACCTCCGGGGTGTCACAGTGGGCTCGTGAGCACCACCGCACCCCGCCGGAGCCCCCGTCCGGCGTCCCTGCCGCCCCGCCTCGTCCTGGCCCGCAACAGCGTGGCCGGCAGCTTCGCGCTGAACGGGATCGTCTTCGCGACGTTCGCCTCGCGGCTGCCGGACGTCCGCGAGCGGCTCGACCTGAGCAACGGCGCGCTGGGCCTGCTGCTCCTCGCAGCGTCGTGCGGCTCCCTGCTGGCACTGCCCGCCACGGGCTGGGTGATCGGTCGCATCGGTGCGGGCAACACGGTCCGGGTCGGCGCCCTGCTCGACACCGTGGGTCTCCTGGTCGCCGTGCTGGGTGCCGTGCTGGGCACGCCCGCCGTGACGGTCGTCGGGCTCTTCCTGCTGGGGATGGGCAACGGCTCGTGGGACGTGGCGATGAACGTCGAGGGCGCCGAGGTCGAGCGGCGGCTGGGCTACACGATCATGCCCCGCTTCCACGCCGGCTGGAGCCTGGGCTCGTTCCTGGGCCTCGGCGTCGCCACGGTGCTGCTCGCGCTGCACGTCGACGTGCTGGTCCACGTGGGCGTCGTGGTGGCCGTGGTCCTGGTGGCCGCGCACCTGACGGCGGCACGCTTCCTGGAGCCGCAGGACGAGGACGACGAGACCGCGGTAGTGCGTGACTCGCGCTCGGCCTGGGGCGAGGGCCGCACCCTCGCGCTGGGCCTGATGGTGCTCGCCTTCGCCCTCACCGAGGGCACCGCCAACGACTGGCTGTCACTGGCCCTGATCGACGGCTACGACCTGCCGCACTGGGCGGGCGTCGGCGGCTTCACCGTCTTCGTCGTGGCCATGACGACCGGACGCCTGGTAGGCACGGCCCTGCTCGACCGGCTGGGTCGCGTCCGCGTCCTGCTCGCGAGTGCCGCGTGCACCTTCGTGGGCGTGCTCCTCACCGTCTTCGGCCCCCACCTCGCGGTCGTCGTCGTCGGCATCCTCTTCTGGGGCGCCGGCGCCGCCCTCGGCTTCCCCGTCGGCATGTCGGCCGCGGCGGACGACCCGGTGCGGGCCGCCGCCCGGGTCTCCGTGGTCTCCACCATCGGCTACGGCGCGTTCCTCGCGGGCCCGCCGCTGCTGGGCTGGCTGGCCGACCACGTCGGCACCCTGCACATGCTGCTGTTCCTCGCCGCCATGGTGGTGCCCTCGGCGCTGGCCGTGGGTGCTGCCCGCGAGCGCCCGGTGCCGCCGGACCGCACGGTCTGAGGTCCGCGGCGTCGGCCCCCAGTTTCAAACGCAGCTTCAGCCGCACCCTCAGCCGCATCCCGGGAGCGCCGTCAGCGGCCCGTCCGGGGCGGCGCCCGCGGCCGCACCGTCGCCACCGAGGGTGCCGGCCGGCAGCGCGGCCTGGAGCACCACCGCGCCGCCGCGCAGCCGCACGCTCTCGACGGTCAGGCTGTCGCCCGGCCCGCGGGTGGTCGCGCCGGTGCCGTCCCGCCCGGCGAGGCCCGCGGCGATCTCGCGGGCCTGCGCCAGCGGCACCACGAGGGTCAGGCTGCCGCCGTCGTGGGTCAGGGCACCGTCCTCACCGCGTCGTGCGTCGCGCAGCCGGAGGTCGAGGGTCGCGTCGTCGCGCTCCAGGTGCACCCCGACGTCCCCCAGCGAGCCGCCGGCCAGGGCGAGCGGCAGCCGCCAGGTGGACACGTCGAGGTCCACTGTCGCGTCCGCCTCGTCGCTCCCGGTGCAGGCGAGCGCGCCGGCCAGCCGGTCCTCGAGCCGTCGCTCCACGGCGTGGGAGCCCAGCAGCAGGCCCACCAGCAGCACCAGGACGCCGGTCAGCAGCCCGACGACGAGCAGCCGGGTCCGGCGGCGTCTGCTGTCGGGTGGGGGAGAGGAGGGTGGCGTGGCGGGGGCGGGAGGCCTGGTGCTCGACATGGGCACCGAGCCTGGCGCCGACGGCTGAGGGACGACCCCGCCCGCGGCTGACGGTCCTCCGCCCGTCGGGGCGGGCGTCGGCACCGCTCCGGGTGCCGATCGTCAGCCAACCGTCAGGTACGGGCCCCACACTGGGCGGGTGCCCTCCCTGTCGCCCGCCACCGAGACGCGTACGGACCCGCCCGCCGACCTGCTGGTCGTGGAGGACGAGGCGTCGCTGCGCACGGTGCTGGGGCGCACGCTCTCCTTCGCCGGGCACGGGGTGCGCACCGTCGGCACCGTCGCCGCGGCACGCGACGCCCTCGCCGAGCGGCTGCCCGACCTCGTCGTGCTCGACGTGATGCTGCCCGACGGGTCGGGGCTGGACCTCTGCGCGCACGTGCGCGAGCACCACCCGGGCGTGGCCGTCGTCTTCCTCACCGCCCGCGACGGCGTCGACGACCGACTCACCGGCTTCGCCCTCGGCGGCGACGACTACCTGACCAAGCCGTTCTCCGTGGCCGAGCTCGTGGCGCGCGTGCAGGCGGTGCTGCGCCGCACCCGGGCACCGCAGCCGGCCGAGCCGACGCAGCCCGGCCTGCGCGTGGGCGACCTGGAGGTGCGTGAGGACTCCCACGAGGTGCTGCGCGACGGGCAGCCACTCACCCTCTCGCCGACCGAGTTCCGCGTGCTGCACCTGCTGGCCCTCAATGCCGGGCGGGTGCTCAGCAAGCAGCAGATCCTCGACCACGTGTGGCGCTACGACTTCGGCGGCGACGGCGGCGTGGTGGAGAAGTTCGTCAGCCAGCTGCGGCGCAAGGTGGACGCCGGGCGCGAGCCGCTCCTGCACACGGTCCGCGGCTTCGGCTACGTGCTGCGGGAGCCGCGGGCGTGACGCCTCCGGCGACGAGCCTGCGGGGCCGGCTGGTCCTGGTGACCGTGGCGGTGCTGCTCGCCGGCCTCGTCGCCGTCGACGTGACCGCCTGGCTCGGGCTGCGCCACCACCTCGCCGGCCGCACCGACGAGGCGCTCGAGCGCACCGCTGCCCGGGTCGCGCTGCTGGACCCCGGACGCCCCGTCACCGTCGACCCGGGCACGCTCACGGGGATCGTGCCAGGTGGTCTCCTCGTCGTCGCGCTGGACGAGGACGGCGCGGTGGTGGGGGAGCAGGCGCCCACGGGCCTGCCGTCCTCGGCCATGGACGACGCCGTCGACCTCGCCCGCACCGCACCCGAGCAGACGCTGGTCACCGCGGGGGAGGGGGAGGACGCCGTCCGACTGCTGCGGATCTCGCTGGCGCCGGACAGCAGGCTGCTCGTGCGCAGCGGCACCGGACGCGACTCCGACCGGGTCAGGGTCGACGCCGTGGTGGTGGGGCTCCCGTTGGCCGACGACGTGGCGGCGCTGCGGGCCCTGCTGCTGGTCGAGCTGGTCGCCGGCGTCCTGGTGCTCCTCCTGGGCGCGCTGGCGGCCGCAGGGCTGGTGCGGGTCGGGCTGCTCCCGCTGCGCCGGATGACGCGAGCGGCCCGGGCGATCGAGGCCGGTGAGGACGCCGTGGTGCCGCCCGGCGCGCCCGGCACCGAGACCCACGAGGTGGCCACCGCGCTGAACGAGGCGTTCGCGGCCCGGGCACGCTCGGAGGCCGCTGTCCGGCAGTTCCTCGCCGACGCCTCGCACGAGCTGCGCACGCCCGTGACGGCTCTCGCGGCCTGGGGCGACCTGCACCGCGCCGGCGCCCTGCCCACGCCCGCGGACACCGACGAGGCGCTGGACTCCGTGGGTCGGGAGGCCGACCGGCTGCGGGTGCTGGTGGAGGAGATGCTCGTCCTGGCGCGGATGGACGCCGGGGCCCCGCACGCGAGCGAGCCGGTGGACCTGGCCGCGGTCGTCGCGGAGTCGTGCACCTCCCTGGCGGTGCTCGCGGGCACCGACGCAGCGGGCCGTCCGCGGCTCGTCCCACCCGTCGCCGCCGGACCCGCACCGGTGCTGGGCGATCGGCCCGCCCTGCGGCGGGCGGTCGACAACCTCGTGGTGAACGCGGTGCGGCACGGCCTGGGCGGAGGCGGCGGTCGGGTCGAGGTGGTGCTGGCGCACGACGAGACGGGCCACGTCGCCGTGCGGGTGCTGGACGACGGCCCCGGACTGGGTGACGAGCAGCGCGCGCACGCCACCGACCGGTTCTGGCGCGGGGACCCGGGTCGGGCCGGTCGCGCCACCCCCGAGCCCAACGGTGACGCTGCCACGGACGCCACCGACGGCGGTGGCAGCGGGCTCGGCCTGGCGATCGTGGCGGAGACCGCGGCACGGCACGGCGGCGTGCTGAGGCTGCTGCCCCGGGAGGAGGTGACCGGCCTGGTGGCGGAGCTGTCCCTGCCGGGCGCCCCGGGGACCGGAGCCGTCGTCAGCGGATCGTCAGGTGACCGGCAGGACCTCCGCGGTCGGGGCCCGGGTCGCCCCGGAGGCGGAGCCGGTGCGATGGGTCTCGTGTCCACCACTGACGACCGAGAAGCCCCGACCGCCCCGCAGCAGCACCCGGACCCCGGCCCGCCCCCGTGGGGCCGTGCCCGTGTGCGGGCCGCCCGGCTCGTGGGCCGTGCCGCCGACCTGCCGGTCCACCGGCCCCGCTCCGTGCTCGCCGCCTGGCTCGTCCTGGTGGTGGCCCTGCTGGCGGCGGCCGCCACCTGGGGCGGCACCTACACCGACGACATCGACGTGCCCGACAGCCAGGCCGTCGCGGCCGCCGACCTGCTCGCCGAGCACCCGGCAGCGGGCCAGGGGTCGGGCCAGGGGTCGGGCCAGGCCGGCGGGTACAGCGCCACCGTCGTCCTGCACGACCCCGACGGCCTGACCTCCGTCGACGCCGCCGCGCTGGACGCGTTCTCCGTGGACCTGACGGCGGTGGACGGGGTGTCCTCGGTCAGCGAGCCGCTGGCCCCGGGCACGGTCAGCGACGACGGCACCACCGCCCTGGTCACCCTGCGGCTCCCCGAGAACCCCCGCTCCCTCGACGACGCCGAGGTGGACGCGCTCCTGGCGGCGACCGACGACCTGCCGAGCACCGTCGAGGTCTCGTGGGCGGGTGTGCTGGGCGACGTGGTCGAGTCCGCGCAGCACCCCGGCGGCCACCGGCTGCCCGAGATGATCGGGCTGGGCGTGGCGCTGCTGGTCCTGCTGCTGGCGTTCGGCTCGGTGCTCGGCGCGCTGCTGCCCCTGGCCTCGGCGGTGCTGGGCGCGCTGGCCGGGTCCGCGCTGCTGCTGCTCCTGGCCGCGGGGCTGACCCTGGGCACCTCCGCGCCGACGCTCGCGCTCATGATCGGGCTCGGCTGCGGCATCGACTACGCGCTGTTCCTGCTCACCCGCGCCCGGCAGCGGCTGCTCGAGGGCGCCGAGCCGGCCGCCGCCGTCCGCGACGCCCAGCGCAGCGCCGGGCACTCGGTGCTGGTGGCCGCCGGCACCGTCGCCGTGGCCCTGCTGGGCCTCTACGTGAGCGGCGTCGACTTCGTCGGACGGCTGGGCCTGGCCGCCGTCGTCACGCTGGCCACGGCCGCGCTGGCGGCCGTCACCGTGGTGCCGGCCGCGACCGTGCTGCTCGGGCGGCGGATCGACCGGCTGCGCGTGCGGCGGCCCGTGGCGGAGGGGCCGACCAGCCAGGAGGACGCCCGGGAGGGTGGCCAGGAGGGTGGCCGGGACCGCTGGGCCTCGTTCGCCCGTGCCGTGGCCCGGCGCCCGGTGGCGGTCACCGTGCTGGGCGTGCTCCTGCTCGGGGTGCTGGCCGTGCCGCTGGCCTCCATCCGGCTCGGGCACGTGGACGAGGGGGCCGACCCCGTCGGCACCACGACCCGCACGGCCTACGACCGCACCGTCGAGGGGTTCGGCCCGGGCGCGCCCGCCTCCGTCACCGCCGTGCTCGACCTGCGCGAGGTCCCCGAGGCCGCCAGGGCCGAGGCGATGACCGAGGCGGCGACCCTCGTGGGGGACACCGGCGGGGTCGCGTCCGTGACCGCCTTCGTCGCCTCCGCCGACGGCGAGGTCGCGACCGCCACCGTGGTGCCCGACACCGAGCCGCAGGACGCCGGCACCACCGACACCGTGCACCGTCTCCTCGGCGAGACCGGCGACGCCGTCGAGGAGGCCACCGGCGCCCCGCTGATGATGACGGGCCAGACCGTCGGCCAGGTGGAGATGGGGGACCGGCTCACCGACCGGCTGCCGCTCATCGTGGCGTTCGTGGTGGGTGCGGCGTTCGTGCTGCTGACGGTCACCTTCCGCAGCCCCGTCGTCGCGCTCAAGGCCGCGGTGATGAACCTGATCTCCATCGGCGCCTCCTACGGCGTCGTGGTGGCCGTCTTCCAGTGGCAGTGGGGCTCGCAGCTCTTCGGCCTGGACGAGGCGGTGCCGGTGGAGTCCTTCGTGCCGATGATGATGTTCGCGATCGTCTTCGGGCTCTCGATGGACTACGAGGTCTTCCTGCTCAGCCGGGTGCGGGAGGAGCACCTGGCCGGGCGCGGCACCACCGACGCGGTGGCCACCGGGCTCTCGGCCACCGCCCGCGTCATCACGGCGGCGGCCGCGATCATGGTCAGCGTGTTCGGGGCGTTCGCGTTCACCGGGGACGTGGTGGTCACGATGCTCGCGGTCGGGCTCGCCGTCGCCGTGCTGGTCGACGCGACCGTCGTGCGGCTGCTGCTGGTGCCGGCCACGATGGTGCTGCTGCGGGAGGCGAACTGGTGGCAGCCGCGGTGGCTGCGCCGGGTGCTGCCCGGCTGAGACCGCCGGGCTGGGACCGCCCGGCTGAGACCGCCGGGCCGGGCCGGAGGGGGCCTCAGGCGTCGGCGGGGGCGCCCCCGGCCAGCTCGCGGGCCAGACCCTCGAGACCGGTGAGCAGCCAGTCGTAGACCTCGACGCGGTTGATGGCCTCCAGCAGCATCGGCGGCGGCACGACCAGCACGACGTGCTCGGGCTCCTCGACGTTCGGCCACAGGGTGGGGGTGGGCTCGTCGAAGCCCTCCATCACCGCCAGGTGCAGCTGCGGTGCGGCCGTGGGCCAGTCCTGGTGGCGCGCCAGCGCCCGGTCGAAGGCCGGGTCGGAGGCGGGCACGGGTCCGAACGCCGGGTCCGGCCCGATGCCCAGGGCGCCGGTCACCTCGGCGACGTTCTCGTCGTAGGCGGTCTCGACGTCGTCGGGGGAGGTCAGGTGCAGCCACTGGAAGGTCACGGGCGGCGTGGCGGGCAGGCCGAACGCCTCGTCCTCGCCCTCGACGGGGGCGACCACGAGCAGTGCCTCCGCCTCGTCCCACGCCCAGCGCTCGGGGTCGAGCGGCTCGCCGGCGGCCAGGGTCGCCTCGTAGGTCTCGCGGCCGGCGGCGATCACCGCGGCGGCCAGCCACTCGGCGGTGTCGCCGGTGTGGGTGCCGGGCACGTCGCAGGCGCGCAGCAGCTCCTCGACGAGCACCTCCACCCGCTCGGCGAACGCCTCGGCCTCGGCCGTGCTCAACCGCTCGACCAGGTCCTCCACGGTGCCGTCGTCCGCGACGCCGCCGAGGGAGTCGACGTGGGCCCAGAACTCCTCGGGGGTCACGGCCGGGCCTCCTCGTCGGTGGTGCTCTGGTCGGTGGTGGTCTGGTCGGTGCCCCGCTCGCCCCCGGGCACCCACAGCACGTCGCCCTGTGCGCGGTTGGCGTGCCGGGCGAGGATGAACAGCAGGTCCGAGAGGCGGTTGAGGTAGGTGACGGCGAGGAGGTTCATGGACGCGCCGTGCTCCTCGACCGCGGCCCAGGCCGCGCGCTCGGCACGCCGGGCCACGGTGCGGGCCACGTGCAGGTGCGCGGCGCCGGGGGTGCCGCCGGAGAGGATGAACGAGCGCAGGGTCGGCAGGTCGGCGTTGTAGGTGTCGCACCAGCCCTCGAGCCGGTCGACGTAGGCCTGCTCCACGCGCAGCGGCGGGAACTCCGGGTCGGGCACCACCGGCGTGCACAGGTCGGCGCCGACGTCGAAGAGGTCGTTCTGCACGTGCGTGAGCACGGCCACCACGTCGTCCTCGAGGCCACCGCAGGCCACCGCGAGCCCGACGGTCGCGTTCGTCTCGTCGACGTCGGCGTAGGCGTGCAGGCGGCTGTCGTTCTTGGTGGTCTCGCTCATGTCGCCGAGGCGGGTGCGGCCGCCGTCGCCGGTACGGGTGTAGATGCGGGTGAGGTTGACCATGCCTCGCAGCGTAGTGGCAGGTCGGTGGCCCCGCGCACGCCCCGCGGGGCGCTCCGCGAGCGCGCCTCGGCCCCGTCGGCCACAGCCTCGCGACAGGCCCGGGAGAGGCGGGGGAGAGGGACACGGAGAAAAGTCCGGCCCCGGGTGCAACCCCTGGCCCTGCTCGCGCGTCACAGTAGGTAAAGAACCACGTGACGGGCCCTCGGGGGTCCGCGCACCGGAGAGGCTGGCTCATGGAGATCGAGGCGGACGGGAGCACCCTGCGCCTGCACGGCGACTGCGTCGCGCAGACGACCGGGGTCGTGCGCGAGGCGCTGTACGCGCACCTGGAGGAGCACCCGCGGGCGACCGTCGACCTGGCCGACGTGGAGGTCGTGGACCTGACGAGCCTGCGGATGATCGCCGCCGCGAGCCGTCGCGCCCACCTCGAGGGCCGCCGCCTGGCGCTGCGGGGGTGCCGCCCCTCCGTGCGTCGCCTGCTGGCCGTCTCGCGGCTGAACCGGGTCGTGGAGGTCGAGAGGCAGCCGGTCTCCGCCTGAGCCGGACCCCCGCCCGGCCCCGCAGCTCCACGGTGCTGGGCGTCCGGCATCCGAGCGCCCGCGTCCGATCGTCAAGGCCCCGGACGCGTGTGACGTGCCACACGGAACCGGGTTACCGGCGCGTACGGGTCGGCCTACGCTCCCCTGCATGAGCGAGCAGCAGCAGTCGCCGGAGCAGGGTCGCCCGGCGAGCGACCGTCCCGAGCGCGACCGCCCCTGGGTGATGCGCACCTACGCGGGCCACTCCACCGCGGCGGCCTCGAACGCGCTGTTCCGCACGAACCTCTCCAAGGGCCAGACCGGCCTGTCGGTGGCGTTCGACCTCCCGACCCAGACGGGGTACGACCCGGACTCCCCGCTCGCGCGCGGTGAGGTCGGCAAGGTCGGCGTCCCGGTGCCGCACCTGGGGGAGATGCGCCGGCTCTTCGACGGCATCCCGCTGGCGGACATGAACACGTCGATGACGATCAACGCCACTGCCATGTGGCTGCTGGCGCTGTACCAGGTCGTGGCCGAGGAGCAGGCCGGCGTCCCGGACGGGCAGGCCGACCCCGCCGAGGTGGCCGCCCGGCTGGCGGGCACCACGCAGAACGACATCATCAAGGAGTACCTCTCCCGGGGCACCTACGTGTTCGGGCCGGAGGCGTCGCTGCGACTGACCGCGGACGTCATCGCCTACACGGTCAACGCCGTGCCGAAGTGGAACCCGATCAACATCTGCAGCTACCACCTGCAGGAGGCGGGCGCGACGCCCACCCAGGAGCTGGCCTACGCGCTGTGCACCGCGATCGCGGTGCTCGACCGCGTCCGCGACTCCGGGCAGGTGGCGCCCGAGGACTTCGGCCGGGTGGTCGGACGCATCTCCTTCTTCGTCAACGCGGGCGTCCGCTTCGTCGAGGAGATGTGCAAGATGCGCGCCTTCGTCCAGCTGTGGGACGAGATCACCCGCGAGCGCTACGGCGTCGAGGACGCGAAGATGCGGCGCTTCCGCTACGGCGTCCAGGTCAACTCCCTCGGGCTGACCGAGGCGCAGCCGGAGAACAACGTCCAGCGGATCGTCCTGGAGATGCTGGGCGTCACCCTCAGCAAGGACGCCCGCGCCCGCGCCGTGCAGCTGCCGGCCTGGAACGAGGCGCTCGGGCTGCCGCGCCCGTGGGACCAGCAGTGGTCGCTGCGCCTGCAGCAGGTGCTCGCCTACGAGTCCGACCTGCTCGAGCACGAGGACCTCTTCGCCGGCAGCCACGTCGTCGAGGCGAAGGTCGCGGCGCTCGTCGAGGGGGCCCGGGCCGAGATGGACCGGGTGCAGGCCATGGGCGGCGCGATCGCCGCCGTGGAGTCCGGCTACATGAAGTCCGAGCTGGTCTCGGCGCACGCCGCGCGCCGTGCCCGGATCGAGTCGGGCGACGAGGTGGTCGTGGGCGTCAACCGCTTCACCAGCACCGAGCCGTCCCCGCTCACGGCCGACCTGGACGCCGCGATCCAGACCGCCGACCCGGCCGCCGAGGCCGCGGCGCTGGAGTCCGTGCGCGCCTGGAAGGAGCAGCGGGACGAGGCGGGCGTGACCGAGGCCCTCGCCGCACTGGCGGCGGCCGCGAAGACCGACGAGAACCTGATGACCGCGACCCTGGCGGCCGCCCGTGCCGGCGCGACGACGGGGGAGTGGGCCCAGACGCTGCGCGAGGTGTTCGGCGAGTTCCGTGCCCCCACCGGCGTGGCCGGAGCGGTGGGTGCTGCGGCCGCGGGCACCGAGCTGACCGCGGTCCGAGAGCGGGTGCAGGCCACCGGCGAGGAGGTCGGCGGACCGGGCGCACGGCTGCGGCTGCTGGTCGGCAAGCCGGGCCTCGACGGCCACTCCAACGGCGCCGAGCAGGTCGCCGTGCGGGCTCGCGACGCCGGGTTCGAGGTGATCTACCAGGGCATCCGGCTCACGCCCGAGCAGATCGTCGCCGCCGCCGTGGCCGAGGACGTGCACTGCGTCGGCCTCTCGATCCTCTCCGGCTCGCACATGGAGCTCGTGCCGGCCGTGCTCGACGGGCTGCACGCGGCCGGTGCCGACGACGTGCCGGTCGTGGTCGGCGGGATCATCCCCGACTCCGACGCCCGGGCGCTGCTCGAGCGGGGCGTGGCGGCCGTGTACACGCCCAAGGACTTCGGCCTGACCGAGATCATGGGCGGCATCGTCGACGTCGTCCGCTCAGCACAGGGCCTGGACCCGCGTCCCTGACCGCCGTGCGGAGGCCCTGGTGTGTGAGGAACGTATGAGATCCACAGGTGAGGTGAGGCATACCTTCCTTCTTCTTGCTACCGTCGTCGCGTGAGCAAGAAGAAGGGCAAGAAGAGCGGCAAGGCCTGCGTGCCGAAGCTCAAGTGCTGCGAGTCGAAGTCCAAGTGCGGCCGCTGCCCGCTGCGCATGCTCAAGGAGGGCACGCTGCCGGACGGCTACACCGTCAAGCGCCGCAAGCTCGTGCGCCTGGACGGGGGCACCTTCTCCAAGAAGGACCTCACGCGCGCGGCCTGAGGCTCCTCGCCTAGGCTCGTCCCACCCCCGCGGGTGAGGAGCCGCCCTCCCCGCGACACCCGCACCGAAGGAGTCGGCCGTGGTCGCCGCACGTTTCGCAGACGCCCTGAACACCCAGATCGCGCACGAGCTCGCCGCCCACCACCAGTACCTGGCGTGCGCGGTGCACTACGACTCCCAGACGATGCCCCGCATGGCGGCGTTCTTCTACGCCCAGGCGCTCGAGGAGCGCGAGCACGCCATGATGATGGTGCAGTACCTGCTCGACACCGACGCCGAGGTGCGCATCCCCGGCACCGAGGCCCCGATCACCACCTTCGACGACGTGGTGGCGCCCGTCGCGCTCGCGCTGGAGCAGGAGAAGCGGGTCACCGAGCAGATCAACGGCCTCATGCGGATCGCCCGCGAGGAGATGGACTTCGCCAGCGACCAGTTCATGGCCTGGTTCGTCAAGGAGCAGGTCGAGGAGGTCTCCTCCATGTCCGACCTGCTCGCCGTCTGCATGCGCAACGCCGACGACGTGGACGAGATCGAGGAGTGGGTGACCCGCGAGGGCGGGAGCGAGGGCGAGGACCCGACCGCCCCGCCGGCCGCCGGCGCCTGAGCCGCGTCGCGGCACGGAGGGGGGCGGACGTGGGGCGCGTGCTCGTCGTGGGTGCCGGCGTCATCGGGCTGAGCGCGGGGGTGCGGCTCCTCGAGGCCGGGCACCGCGTCGACGTCCTGGCCCGGGACCTGCCCGCGGAGACGACCTCCGCCGTGGCCGCGGCCATCTGGTACCCCTACCTCGCCGAGCCGCGTGAGCGGGTGGGGGCCTGGGCGGCCACGACGTTCGCCGAGCTCACGGCCCTCGCGGACGTCGAGGACGCCGGCGTGCGGCTCCTCGCCGGTCGCGAGCTGCGCCGGGTCGGCGGCGAGGAGCCGTGGTGGCGCGCGGCCGTCCCGGACGTCGGTCGCACCGACGACGTGCCCCGCGGGTACGCCGAGGCCTGGACGCTGACCGTGCCGGTCGCCGACATGAGCGTCTACCTGGCCTGGTTGCGCCGTCGCTTCCTCGCCCTCGGCGGCACCCTCACCCGGCACGCCCTCACGGTGCTGCCCACCGCGCCCGAGGGCGGTGCCGTCGTGGACGCCTCCGGGATCGGTGCCCGGCTCCTCGCCGGCGACGACAGCGTGGGGCCGGTCCGCGGGCAGGTCTTCCGGGTGCACGCACCCGATGTCGACTCCTGGACCCTGGACGGCGAGGGCCCCACCTACGTGGTGCCGCGCGTGCACGACGTGGTGGTCGGTGGCACCGAGGAGCCCGGCGACTGGGACCGCACGGTCCGGGCGGGCACCGCCGAGGACATCTGGCGGCGGGCCCTCGCGGTCGAGCCGCGACTGGCCGGCGCCCGCGTGCTGGCCCAGCGCGTCGGCCTGCGGCCGCGTCGCCCGCAGGTGCGGCTCGAGCGGGTGGGACGCACCGTCCACTGCTACGGCCACGGCGGTGCCGGCGTCACGTTGTCGTGGGGCTGCGCCGACGAGGTCAGGGCGCTGGTGGACGAGGCGCTGGCCGGCTGAGGCCCCTGCTGGGGGCTGGTGCACGAAAAGATACCGGACGGGGTATTCCAACCCGGTGAACCGAGCGCCGGGATGAGGCAATAATGTGCCCCTATGTCTGGTGGTTTCTCGGGATCCGCCGGCCACGAGGAAGACCCCGTGCCCGGCACGTGGGCGCCTGCGGGTGCGCACGGGGACGGCGCGCGCCCTCCCGGCCCGCTCCACCGCGTCCCGGAGCCGGAGGCCGACGACCGGCTGCCGGCCCCGTCCGACCCCGCCTCCTTCTGGCGGCTGCTGGCGCAGGCCAGCCCCGACGCGCTCTGCGTGCTGGACCGCGAGGGCCGGGTGGCCGAGCTCAACGACCTGGCCCTCGGGATACTCGGCTGCGCGGCCGAGGACGTCGTGGGCACCGCGCTCTCGCCGCTCCTGGACCCGCCGCTCGGCCTCCCCTCGGACCCGGTCCCGACCGTGCGGCCCGACGGTGAGGCGCGCGAGGCCGTGCTGCGCCGTCCCGGCGGCGAGGAGCGGCACGTGCGCGTGGTCCTCAGCGAGCCGCCCTCCGGCCTGGCGCCGGGCGTCGTCCTCGTGGGCCTGCGGGACGTCACCGAGGAGCGGGTCCTGCACGACCGGGCCGACCGTCTGCGCGACGACCTGGTGGCCACGGTCTCCCACGAGCTGCGCACCCCGCTGACCTCGATCATCGGCTACGTCGAGCTGCTGCGCGACGTGGAGTCCGACCGGCTCGGCGCCCGTGCGGCCTCCATGCTCGAGGTGATCGCCCGCAACGCGCAGCGCGAGCTGCGGCTGGTCAACGACCTGCTCGACCTCACCTCGCTCCAGGCGGGGGTCTCCAGCGCGTCGATGCGGCACGTGCCGGTGGCCGACCTGGTGCGCCGCTGCGCCGAGGGCCTGCGGATCGCCGTGCGGCAGCACGGGCTGCGGCTGCTGGTGGAGATCGAGGACGAGGCCGTCGTCCGTGGTGACGCGCAGCGGCTGGAGCAGGTGCTCGACAACCTCGTCACCAACGCCGTGAAGTTCACCCCGCCCGGAGGCACGGTGCGGGTCGTGGCCCGGGTGGAGCAGGACGAGGCGGTGCTGCTCGTCGCGGACACCGGCGAGGGGATCGCTGCCCACGACCTGCCCCGGGTGTGCGACCGGCTCTACCGGGGCGAGAACGCCGTCCGCTCGGCCGCGCAGGGCGCGGGCCTCGGGCTCAGCATCGCCCGCGCCGTGGTGAGCACCCACGGCGGGCGGCTGGAGATCGACAGCGAGGTCGGGGCGGGCACCTGCGTCACGGTGCGGCTCCCGCTCGACGAGGCCCGCTAGGGTCCGCTGCCGGTCGGTCGGTCGGCCGGCCCGGCTCAGGCAGGCAGGCTCAGGCGGGCGGTGCGCTCACCGGACGGACCTCGACGACCGCGCCGGGCGTGATCGGCCCGTACAGGTGCGGGAACGTCTCGGTGCCGCCGGGCACGGCCGGCTCCTCCACCAGCGGTGCGGCCAGGAGGTCGGTGTCGACCACGAGCAGCACCAGCGGCTCGGTGACGCCGGCGTAGAACCGCGCGAGCACGCCCGCGACCTGCTCGGGCCGGGCCGCGTGCAGGAAGCCCTCCTCGGCGAGGGTGCGGCCGCGGGTGGAGGTCGTGTACTCGCCGGACGCCTGGGCGGCCTCCCAGTCGGCGACGGTGGCGACGTGGTGGACGATCATCGCGCGCCCTCGCTGCTCAGAAGAGCCGGCTCTCCGGGTCGTCGAGACCCCGGAGCGCGTCGTAGTCGACCAGCGCGCAGGTGATGCCGCGGTCCTCGGCGAGCACGCGGGCCTGCGGCTTGATCAGCTGCGCGGCGAACATCCCCTGCACGGGGCCCTTCGCGGTGAGCAGCGGGTCGCGGTTGAGCAGCTCGAGGTAGCGGGAGAGCTGCTCGACGCCGTCGATCTCGCCGCGGCGCTTGATCTCGACCGCGACGGTGCGCCCGTCGGCGTCCCGGCAGAGCAGGTCGACGGGGCCGATGGCGGTGGGGAACTCGCGGCGCACGAGCGTGAGCCCGGGGGCGAGGGTGGCCGGGTGGTCGGCCAGCAGCTCCTGGAGGTGCTTCTCGACGCCGTCCTTCTGGAGCCCGGGGTCGACGCCGAGGTCGTGGCTGGAGTCGTGCAGCACCTCGGCGAGCAGGATGCGCAGGGTGTCGTCGGTCTTCGGGCTCGTGACGACCCACTCGGGCGTGCCCTCGTCGGTGGTGCCCTCGTCGACGGTGCACGGCGGGCTCATCCAGTTCAGCGGCTTGTAGGAGCCGCCGTCGGAGTGCACCAGCACGGAGCCGTCGGCCTTGATCATCAGGACGCGGGTGGCGAGCGGGAGGTGGGCGGTCAGCCGGCCGGCGTAGTCGACCTGGCAGCGCGCGACGACGAGTCTCACGCCGCGCAAATGTACGGGTCGGGTGGTGGCACCTGCCCGGAGGGGTGAACCGGGACGGGTGAGGCCTCCGGAAGTCTGGCTGCGCATGACCCTCTCGGCACTCACGCCCCTCGCTGCGGAAGGCGGGGCCATCGCCTCCCTCGAGGACGGCATCAACACCGTCTTCGAGCCGATCGCCACGTTCGCGACCGACGTCGTGTTCTGGGAGGTCCCGCTCGGGGACTACTCCTTCCCGCTCATCGTCTTCTGGCTGGTGGTCGCGGCCGCCGTCTTCACCGTCTACTTCAAGGGCATCCAGTTCCGGTCGATGCCCATCTCCTGGGCGCTGGTCCGGGGTCGCTACTCCCGGGAGTCCGACCCCGGGGAGGTGACCCACTTCCAGGCCCTCGCCTCGGCCGTCTCCGGCACCGTCGGGCTCGGCAACATCGCCGGTGTGGCGGTCGCGGTCACGGTCGGTGGCCCCGGTGCCACCTTCTGGATGATCCTGGCCGGCCTCCTCGGCATGTGCACCAAGTTCGTCGAGTGCACCCTCGGCGTGAAGTACCGCGAGGTGCACGAGGACGGCACCGTCACCGGCGGTCCGTTCAAGTACCTGCCGATGGCCTTCAACCGCTTCGGGTCGCTGGCCTCGAAGATCGGCGTCGGCATCTTCGCCGTCGCCCTGATCCTGTTCGGTGCGCTCGGCGGCAACGCGTTCCAGGCCAACCAGACCTACGCGCAGGCCAAGGAGATCACCGGCGGTGACGACGGCTGGCTCGGCTCGGCCGGCGCCTCGCTCGGGTTCGGCGTGCTGCTGGCCCTCGGCGTCGGCCTGGTGATCCTCGGTGGTGTCACCTCGATCGCCAAGGTCACCTCCAAGCTGGTGCCGTTCATGGCCGGCATCTACGTGCTCGCCTGCCTGGCCGTCATCGTCGGCAACCTCGGCGCCGTGCCCGGCGCCGTCGGCACCATCATCTCCTCCGCCTTCAGCCCCGACGGTGTCACCGGCGGTGCCATCGGCGTGCTGATCATCGGCTTCCAGCGCGCCGCGTTCTCCAACGAGGCGGGCGTGGGCTCCGCGCCGATCGTGCACTCCGCGGTGAAGACCAAGCACCCCGTCTCCGAGGGCTTCGTCGCCCTGCTGGAGCCGTTCATCGACACCGTCGTCATCTGCACCATGACCGCCCTGACGATCGTCATCGCCGACGTCCCGTCCTACTCCGAGCTCCAGGCCGACGCCCAGGCCGGCGGCAGCGTCAGCAGCGACGCCGGCGTGGTGCTGACCTCGCGCTCGTTCGACTCGTTCCTGCCCGGCTTCGACAACATCCTGACCCTCGCCGTGGCGCTGTTCGCGTTCTCCACCCTCATCACCTGGAGCTACTACACGCTGAAGGCGTGGACCACGCTCGTGGGCCGCAGCAAGACCAAGGAGAACATCTTCAAGGGCCTGTTCCTGATCTTCACCGTGCTCGGTGCCGTGGTCGACCTGGGCCAGGTCCTCAACTTCGCCGACGCGATGCTCTTCGTCTGCGCCGTGGTCAACCTCCTCGCCTGCTACCTGCTGCTGCCGGTGGTCAAGCGCGAGGTGACCTCGTTCCTCGCCGGGCTGCGCTCCGGTGAGATCGCGGAGGTCCCCAAGGAGGAGCGCGTGGGGTCCTGACAGGCTAGGGGCATGACCCCGAGCCCGAGCCCGCGGATCCGCCCCGCTCGTCCCTCCGACCTGCGCCGTCTGGCGCACGTCGAGGACAGCGGGGCGGAGCCGTTCCTGGCGCTGTGGGGCGAGGACTGCCCGCCGGCGCTCGTCGGTGCCTCCCCGTCCGGCTTCGACCGGGACGCGGCGCCCGGCACCCTGCTGGTCGCCGACGCCGGCAGTCCGCCCCGCGGGCGCAGCATCGTGGGGTTCGCGCACGTGCTGCACCTCGAGGGCGACGACGGCTACCCGCGCGCGCACCTGGAGCAGCTCTCCGTGCTGCTGCCGGCCTGGGGCAGGCAGGGCATCGGCTCGGCCCTGGTGCGCGCCGCGCTCACCGAGTCGCGCCGCGACGGGTTCAACGAGCTCACCCTGTCCACCTACGCCGAGGTGCCGTGGAACGGCCCGTTCTACGCCCGGCTCGGGTTCGCCGAGGTCCCCGAGGAGCGGCTCCCGGCCTGGCTGCGCCGGATCACCGAGCACGAGCGCTCGCTGCACCTGGAGGACGTCGGCCACCGGCCGGACGGGGCGGGGCGCCGTGTGGTCATGGCGCGCCCCACGGCCGGGAGCTGACGTCCGCCCTGGTCCCCGGTGGTGTGGACCGCCGGGAATTTTCTGGGCGCCGTGGAGGCCGCCCGTCCCGCATGTCCGCTGGTGGGACGCCCTGATCCGGTAGTCGGACGAATCCAGGGTCTCACGAGGTGACTCAGGTCACGCGCGAGGCGGGGTCGCGCTGTCATCATCCGGGCCATGAGCAGCGTCGCGAGCACCCCCGGGGCCACCACCGAGACCACCACCCGCACCGTCGACCAGGTCGGCGTCGTCGGCCTCGGCACCATGGGCGCCGGCATCGCCGAGGTGTTCGCCCGGCACGGCTTCTCGGTGACCGGCGTCGAGCTCGACGAGGACGGGGTCGCGCGGGGCCGCACGCACCTGGAGACGTCCACCGCCCGGGCGGTCGAGCGCGGCAAGCTGACCGAGGAGGAGCGCGCGGGGCTGCTCGGCCGGATCTCGTTCTCCACCAGCCTCAAGGACCTCGCGCACGCCGACCTCGTGGTCGAGGCCGCCGTGGAGTCCATGGCCACCAAGAAGGCGATCCTCGCCGAGCTCGACGACGTGGTGGCGCCCGAGGCGGTCCTGGCCACCAACACCTCCTCCCTCTCGGTGACCGAGCTCTCCAGCGCCACCCGGCACCCCGGGCGGGTCGTGGGCATGCACTTCTTCAACCCCGCCCCCGTGCAGAAGCTGGTGGAGGTCGTCCGCACCGTCGTCACGCTGCCCGCGGTGCTCGACGACGTCGCCGCGGTGCTGGACCGGATCGGCAAGAGCCCGGTCGTGTGCGGCGACAAGGCGGGCTTCATCGCCAACGCGCTGCTCTTCGGCTACCTCAACCACGCGGTGTCGATGTTCGAGAACCGCTACGCCTCCCGCGAGGACGTCGACGCGGCGATGCGCTTCGGCTGCGGCTACCCGATGGGGCCGCTGGCGCTGCTGGACCTCATCGGCCTCGACACCGCCTACGAGATCCTGGACACGATGTACAAGCAGGGCCGGGACCGGCTGCACGCCCCCGCGCCGATCCTCAAGCAGATGGTCACTGCGGGCCTGCTGGGTCGCAAGAGCGGCCGCGGCTTCTACACCTACGAGGCCCCCGACAGCCCGGTCGTGGTCGCCGACGCCGCCACCCCCAGCGCGGACGACGCCCCGCAGATGCGCCACGACGTCCGCACCGTCGGCGTCGTCGGCACCGGCACCATGGCTGCCGGCATCGTCGAGGTGTTCGCCAAGGCCGGCTACCCCGTGACCTACGTCGGCCGCTCGGAGGAGAAGAACGCAGGCGTGGTCGCCCAGATCACCAAGAACTTCGACCGGCTGATCGCCAAGGGCCGCGCGACCGAGGAGAAGAAGGCCGCGACGCTGGCCCTGCTCACCGCGGCCACCAGCCGGGAGGCCCTGGCCGACGCCGACCTCGTCGTCGAGGCCATCGCCGAGGACCTCGCGGTCAAGACCGCGCTCTTCGCCGACCTCGACCGCATCTGCAAGCCCGGCGCCGTGCTGGCGACCACCACGTCCTCGCTGCCGATCATCGCGTGCGCCCGGGCCACGACCCGGCCGCAGGACGTCGTGGGCATGCACTTCTTCAACCCGGCACCGATCATGAAGCTGGTCGAGGTGGTCTCCACCGTGGCGACCTCGGCGGAGGTCACCGAGACCACGCGGGCGCTGTGCGCGCAGCTGGGCAAGGTGGCCGTCTCCTGCGGCGACCGGGCCGGGTTCATCGTCAACGCGCTGCTGTTCCCCTACCTCAACGACGCGGTGAAGATGCTCGAGGCGCACTACGCCGACGCCGACGACATCGACGTGGCGATGAAGGCGGGCTGCGCGCTGCCGATGGGCCCGTTCGAGCTGCTCGACGTGGTTGGCAACGACGTGTCCCTGGCGATCCAGAAGGAGCTGTACCTGGAGTTCCGCGAGCCCGGGTTCGCGCCCGCGCCGCTCCTGGAGCACCTGGTCACGGCCGGCTACCTGGGACGCAAGACCGGCCGGGGCTTCCGGGACCACTCACGACGCTGAGGCCCGCTCAGTCGAGGCAGAACTCGTTGCCCTCGGGGTCGGCCATCACGACGAACCCGTGCGAGCGCGGGCCGGGCTCGTGCCGCTCCAGCCGGGTGGCACCGAGCCCGACCAGCCGCGCGCACTCGGACTCGAGGGCCGCCATCCGCTCCTCGCCCCGCAGGCCGGGGGCGGCCCGGACGTCGAGGTGCATCCGGTTCTTGCCCGACCTCTCCTCCGGCACCTGCTGGAGGAACAGCCGCGGCCCCGAGCCCTGAGGGTCCACGAGCGCGAACGCGCTGTCGTGGGCCGCCTCGGGCACGCCCTGGGCGCGCAGGAAGACCAGCCAGGCGTCCGCCGTCTCCTCGACCCGGGCCGGGTCCGGGGCCTCGCCGGAGCCCGGCACCGGGTCGGCGGCGTAGCCCAGGACCTCGGCCCAGAACAGGCCCAGGCGCCGGGGCGAGGCCGCGTCCAGGGTCACCTGGACGGCACGGACGGGGCGGGGCGTGGTGGTCATGGGTCCACCGTCCCGCGGGTCCCGGCGCGCGTCCAGCGTCGAGCGCCGGTCGGTACTGCCCTCAGCCGCGCCGGGGCCCGGACGCCTCGGGGCCGGGCAGGGCGTTCGGCAGCTGCAGCGAGGCGCGCTCCAGCGCCGCGGCCAGCGAGTCGATCGTCATCGGCTTGGAGACGTAGTCGTCCATGCCGGCGGCCATGAACCGCTCCCGGTCGCCGGAGAGGGCGTTGGCGGTCAGCGCCACCACCCACGGCCGGGGCGTCGGGTCCAGGTCGCGCACCAGGCGCACGGCGCGCACGCCGTCCATCACCGGCATCTGCACGTCCATGAGGATGATGTCGTAGACCTCCTCGGCGACGGCGTCGACGGCCTCCTGGCCGTTGGCGACGATCACGGGGCTGACGCCGAGCCGCTGGAGCATCCGCTTCACGACCTTCTGGTTGACCAGGTCGTCCTCGGCCACCAGCACGCGCAGGCCACCGTGGTGCGGCAGCGTGTCGGGGGAGCGGACGGCCGCCGTCTGCTCCTCCTCCACCACGGCGAGGTCGAGGGTGATCCGCACGGTGGTGCCGTGGCCCAGCTCGGAGTCGAGCTCGATCGTGCCGCCCATGGCCTCGGCCAGGGTCCGGGAGATCGCCAGGCCCAGGCCGCTGCCGCCGTAGGTGCGGGTCGAGGAGACGTCGCCGCGGGCGAAGGAGCGGAACAGCTGGGGGATGCGCCACTTCGGCACGCCGATGCCGGTGTCGGCCACGACGACCTCGAGCTGGCAGCGACCGTCCGCGCGGCCGGTGACGCGGGGGCTGACCCGCACCGAGCCGGTCTCGGTGAACTTCAGGGCGTTGCCGACGACGTTGACGAGGATCTGGCGCACGCGCACGGCGTCGCCGCGCAGCAGCGGCGGGATGCCGGGGTCCGGGTCGAGCCGCAGGTCGAGGCCCTTGCGCTCGGCCTGGGCCACGAACATCGTCGTGGTCTCGTCCAGCACCTCGGCCAGCGAGAACGGGTCGTCGTGGTACTCCATGCGCCCGGCCTCGAGCGCCGAGATGTCGAGGATGTCGTTGACGAGGGCGAGCAGGTGCTGGCCCGACTGCTGCGCCGTCTCGACGTAGTCGCGCTGCTCGACGTTGAGCTCGGTGAGCAGCAGCAGGTCGGTGAGCCCGAGCACCGCGTTGAGGGGGGTGCGGATCTCGTGCGACATGGTCGCGAGGAAGGCGGCCTTGGCCCGGGCCGAGGCCTCGGCGTCCAGGCGTGCCTGCTTGAGAAGGAGCTCGGCCTCGTGCCGCTCGGAGATGTCGGACTGGATGGCGCAGAAGCCGGTGACCGCGCCCTCCTCGTCGAGCACGGGGGAGACGTCCACGGCCATCCAGATCTCCTGGCCGTCGGCGGTGTAGTTGGCCAGCTCGCAGCGGAACTGCTCGCCGTCCTGGAGCTTCTCCTGCAGCGCCCGGACCGTCTCGGGGTCGGTCGCCGGGCCGTGCAGCACGTCCGGCGGGCGCTTGCCGGTGACGTCGGAGTAGGCGTAGCCCATCGTCCGCTCGAAGGCCTCGTTGACCCAGGTGAAGCGGCCGTCGTTGTCGATGGTGAACAGGATCGAGTCCGTCGCCTGCACGATGCGGGCGTACCACATCAGGTCCTCGTTGAGCTGGCTGAGCCGCTCGTGGGCGGCGCTGCGCTGCTGGTGCAGGCGGAACATCAACGCGCCGCCGGCCGCGAGCAGCACGGCAGCGGTGGCGAACGTGCCCGTCAGCCACATGAAGAGGTCCTGGGTGGAGTTCACGAGCTCCTCGTTGTCCGCGTTGGCCTGGGCCGCCTGCTCACGACGGTAGATCTCCCCGAGGGAGACGAGGTCGAAGTACGACTCCTCGAGGACCTCCAAGTCTGCCAGGAGTTGCCTGGTCGCGGCAGGGTCCCGCCGGGCGGGGGGCACGGCCGCGAGCGCCCGGACGTCGGGGAGCAGGTCGCTGCGCCACGCCTGCGCGTCCTGGCGGGCGACCGCGATGAGATCTGCGGCACCGAGCGTGGCCCGGTGGGAGTCCAGGGCGCTCTCCTGGGTCCGCTGGGTGACGAAGGCCGCCTGCCGGCGCAGGGTCGGGCCGTCGGCGCCCGTCACGACGAGCACCTGCAGGCGCAGCACCTCCCGCTGGGTCTGGCCGAGGGTGCGGACGTTCGCCAGCACCAGGTCCTCGGTGGTGTCGACGCGGTCGACGAGTGCCCGCGACTGCTGGGCGACCTCCAGGCCGACCAGGGTTGTCATGGCCAGCACGACGAGGCCCAGCCCCGCGACCACCCAGGCGGCGGGGCGGCGTCCCCGCAGCGGGTGGCTCACGGAGCGCCTCACTCGACGTCGATGGACGCCAGCTGCCAGATCCAGCGCGGGTTGTAGGTGGCGGGGTCGAGGTCGTAGCCGTCGGTGGGGTAGACGAAGCGGGTCGGGCCGTAGCGGGCCACGCTCATCGGCTCGCCGTCCATGGTGGTGGCGAGCATCAGCGGCAGCTCGGCGGCGTCGGAGACGGGCACGTCGACCTTGTAGTCGTTGATCGCGACCGTGTGCATCGTGGTGGCATCCTCCGGCACGCCGGCCACGGCCAGGACGTCACGGACCAGCGGGCCGGAGAAGGTGACGACCTCGCCGGTGGCCTGCACGTCGTCGACCTCGTAGCTGACGGTGCCGAGGGCGTCCAGGAGCGCGCGGTCGAGCTGGAGCTCCCCGTCGACGTTGGTGACCGTGCCGCCGGTGACGGTGAGCAGGACCTTGCCCGTGGGGGCGGGCACCTCGTCCCCGGCGACGAGCGTCGCGCCGGTGGCCCCGTCCTCCTCGGGCGCGGCCGTCGTGGCGGTCTCGGAGCCGCACGCGGTCAGCCCGACCAGCAGGCCGGCGAGCAGGAGCGCGTTCAGCCCGCCGCGCAGGGCGTGGACGCGCGGGCGCGCGTGCAGGCGCACCCGGGGGCGCCGGGTCGGGGTCGCAGCCGCTGGGGGCATGGCGTGGCTCACGACGACCACGGTGGCCTCGTCACCGGTAGGCAGTGGCAAGCCAGGAGCAAGATTGCGACAAGACGACCCCAGCGGCCCCTCCTCAGGTGCCGTCCACGCCTGCCGAGTGTTGACTGTGCACACCGCCCCCGCGCGTCCGGGTCCGGTTGACGCACCGCTCGCACGAGACAGACCTGGAGCCCCGATGACCACCCCCTCCTCCTCCGACCCCGCCGGCCCGCTCGTGGACACCGCCGTCCTGGACGACCTGGGGGCGCAGCTCGGGGCCCGTGAGGAGGCCGAGGAGATCCTGGAGATGCTGCTGGACTCCCTCGACGACCGGCTCTCCCAGCTCGTGGCCGCCGAGCGCGACGGCGACGCCGAGGCCCTGCGCCGGGTGGCGCACAGCCTGCGCTCGACCTCGAACCAGATGGGCTCCCTCGTGCTGGCCGAGGCCGCCGGACGCGTCGAGCACGGCGAGGCGGACGCCGCCTCGGTGCTGCCCGTCGCCCGCGCGGCCGAGGCGGAGTGGCACGCCTGGCTGGGGCGATGACCGCGCCGCGCCCGACGAGGGCCGGCCGGTGACGTCGGCCGACCCTAGCCGGGCGCACCGGGGCAGCCGCACGGATCTGGCCGCGAACTGTGCCGGTACTTGTCCGTTCCTTGCGGCAGCCGGGTCAGCCTGGGGTCATGACCACCACGCAGGAGCACCCCGTCCCCGGCGCCGCGCGGGTCGACCCGCTGCCCACCGCGCCGCTGGCCGCCGGGCGTCCGGCGGTCTACGCGCGCCTGGCGATCGTCACCGACCTCGACGCGGTGCGACGGCGTCGGGCCGCCGAGAAGGCGCTCGCTGAGAGCTCGCCTGCGATGACCGACTCCACCCTGGCCGACTCCCTGGCCGACTCCCTGGCCGGCGCACCGCGCCGGCCCGCCGTCGACGGCTCCGACCCCGAGGTGCTCGTCGCCGACCTCCTGGGCGATGACGGCCTGCCGTCCGTGCCCGGCGTCGCCCGCGAGGACGTGGTCTCCGCCGCCACCGACCTGATCGGCCAGCTCATGGGCGTCGAGGACTGCTGGCTGCAGGCCCCGGGCCGCTTCGCCGAGTCGCTGGCCGCCCAGCTCGACCGTGGCCAGGGCGTGCGCCTGAGCAACCTCAGCCCGAAGGACGGGGCGTGGGGCCCGCTCGGCGGCGGCAGCGCCCGCGGGGCGGCCGTGGGCCTGGCCGAGGTCGTCGTGGCCGGCGAGCGGCACCTGCTCGTGGTGTGGAGCCGCGGCCCGCGGGCCTGGACCCCGCGCGACCACCGCCTGCTCGTCTTCTCCGCCGACACGCTCGCGGCGGCGCTGGAGCGGATGGTCGCCGGTCAGCGCTCCCCGGCGCAGCGCGCCCGCGCCCAGTTCGACGAGATGCGCCGCGAGCTGCTCACCACGGTCAACCACGAGCTGCGGACGCCGCTGAGCGTCATCCGCGGCGGGGTCGAGCTGCTGGCCGAGGCAGCCGAGGACCACCTCTCCGGCCCGGAGCAGCGGCTCCTGGCCCGCGTCGAGACCTCCGTGGCCCGGCTGCTCGACATCGCGCAGAACGCCTCGCTCATGGCGCGGGGCACGCCCGACCCGCTGCTGGCCGACCTGGCCCGCGCCGACGTCGACGAGGTCGTCACCGACGTCCTGGCGCGGGCCGTGCCGGCCTCCCGCGAGCTCGGCGTGCGCCAGCACACCGCGCCCGGCACCAGCGCACGGATCGCGAGCGACGACCTGCGCGAGATCCTCGACCGCCTCGTCGACAACGCCGTCACGTTCACCCCCGACGGCGGCATGGTCTCGGTCTCGGTGGCCGAGGTCGAGGGCGAGCAGGTCGAGATCGTCGTCGCCGACACGGGCGTCGGCATCCCCGAGGACGAGCAGCACCACGTGGGCGAGCCGTTCTTCCGCTCCCGCACCTCCAGCAGCCTCGAGCACCAGGGCGCCGGGCTCAGCCTGGCGGCTGCCATGGCGATGGCCGCCTCCTGGCAGGGCTCGATCGTGCTCGACAGCGCGCCCGGTGGCGGCACGGAGGCGCGGCTGCGCCTGCCGCGCGGGGCGGCACGTCAGGACTGACCCGGGCGGTGCCCCAGGCCCCCACGGCCGCCCGGAGGGTTCCTCAGAGAGCGGCGGGGTCGAACTTGTAGCCGACGCCGCGCACGGTGCGGATCAGGTCGACGTCGTCGCCGTGCGCGCGCAGCTTGCGGCGCATGTTGCCCATGTGGACGTTCACGACGTGGTCGTCGCCGTCGGAGTAGCCCCAGACGGTCTCCAGCAGCTGGGCGCGGGTGAACACGCGCTTGGGCGCGGAGCTGAGCACCGCCAGCAGGTCGAACTCGATGCGGGTGAGCTCGACGAGCTGCCCGTCCACGCGGACCTCGCGGCCGTCGGCGTCCAGCTCGAGCCGGCCGAAGCTGCGCGCCTGGCCGTCGCTCTGCGGCGCCGCGCGCGGCCGGCGCCGCATCGCCAGGATGCGCGCGGAGAGCTCCAGCGGGGAGTAGGGCTTGGTGACGTAGTCGTCCGCGCCCATCCGGAAGCCGACGACCTTCTCGGCGTCGGCGTCGCGGCCGGTCACCATGATCACGTAGGCGTCGCTGCTCTCGCGCAGCCGGCGGCAGAACTCGAAGCCGTCCATGCCGGGCAGCGTCACGTCGACCAGGTAGAGCTCGAAGGACGAGCCGGGCACCAGGGCGAGGCCGGCCTCCGCGGAGACCGCGTGGGTGACCTCGAAGCCCTCCTGCTCGAGGACCTTGCGGCCCATGCGGGCGAACTCCTCGGTGTCCTCGACGATGAGGGCCTGGGGGCGTGGCATGGACGAAAGACTGCCACGACCTGCGCGTGCGCGCAGTGACTGACGCGGCGTGGACCGCACATTTCCACACCTGTCGCGAAGCCGGGGCGCCCTCCGCCCGCCGGGTAGCCTCGCACCATGGAGCTCCTGGTGGTCCTGCTGGTCGTCGTCGGCGGTGCGATCGCGCTCGCCGTCGGGATCTCCCGCGCGAGCGAGCGCAAGGCCGCCGCGCAGCGCGAGGCGGAGCTGGAGCCGGTGCGTCGCCTCGCGGAGGAGGACGTGACCGCCCTGGGCGTGGAGCTGCAGGAGCTGGACGCCGACCTGGCCGGTGCGCCCCTGGACGCCGGCGCGAACGCCGACTACCAGCGGGCGCTCGACGCCTACGAGTCGGCGAAGGGCTCGGTGGCGGCCATGACGCGGCCCGACGACGTCCGGCACGTCACCGAGATCCTCGAGGACGGCAGGTACGCGATGGCCTGCGTGCGGGCCCGGGTCGCCGGGGAGCCGCTGCCGGTCCGTCGTCCGCCGTGCTTCTTCGACCCCCGCCACGGGCTGTCGGTCACGGACGTGCCGTGGACGCCGCCGGGCGGCAGCCAGCGCGACGTGCCCGCCTGTGCGCTGGACGCCGAGCGGGTCCGCGCGGGTGCCGAGCCGGACAGCCGCAAGGTGATGGTGGGCTCCCAGCGGGTGCCCTACTACCAGGCCGGTCGCGCCTACCAGCCGTACGCCGCCGGCTACTTCGGCGCGTTCACGCCCATGGACTGGATGTTCGCCGGCCTGCTCTTCGGCGGGCTCGGCGGCTTCGACGCGCTCGGTGGCATCGGCGAGGGCATCGGGGACGGCATCGCCGGGCTGGGCGAGGGCATCGGGGACGGCTTCGGCGAGATCGGCGAGGGGATCGGCGACTTCTTCGACGGCTTCGACTTCTAGGTCGCAGGCCGGCCCGGGAGCAGGGTCAGGCGACCCGCGCCTCCACGACGGCGGTGAGGGCCTGGAGCAGGGTCGCGGAGTCGAACGGCTTGCGGATCACGTGGTCGATCCCGGCCTCCAGCGCGGGGCCGTGGTCCGGCATCGCGGTCACCATCAGCAGCGGCAGGCGCTGCCAGCGCTCGTCCCCGCGCACCGCGGTCGCCAGGCCGATCCCGTCCAGCCGCGGCATCGACCAGTCGAGGACGACGGCCTCGACGGCACCGTCGGCGGCCAGGACGTCCAGGGCCTCGAGGCCGTCGCCGGCGGTCACCACGTCGTGCCCGCCCTGGCGACGCAGGAACAGGCTGATGAGCAGGACGAGGTCGGGGTCGTCGTCGACGACGAGGACGCGCACGGTTCCTCCTGGGGGAGCGGGCGGGACCGGACGGTCGTCGTGGTCCCAGGGTTCAGCGGTGGTGCTGGGTGGTGCGGGGTGGTGCTGGCTGGTGCCGGGTGGTGCTGCCGGGCGGGTGGTGGCCCTGTCCTCAGAATCCCACACCCGCGGGCGGGTCGCACCCGCCTGGTCGGAACCTTGACCTTGCGGCACGGCGGTCCCAGGAGCAGAACGAGCGGGCACGGCGGAGGTCACGCCTGTCGGCGACGGCCTGGCGGGGCTACCGTCACGCCCATGGGCGGACGCAGCGTGCGGGCGGGGTGGACGCCGGGGATGACGGCGGGGTGGACGGCGGGGGTCGTGACGCTCCTGCTGCTGGCGGGCTGCTCGGTGCCGTCGGGCCACGAGGCCCGGTCCGCCGGGGCGTCCGATGCCGTGCCATCGGGTGCCGCCGCGTCGACCGGGGCCACGGCGGCCACGGCGGGGGACTCCCCGACGCGGGCCCCGCGGCTGCCGGCGGACGAGGACGTGGACTACCAGCTCGGCGGCGCCGCCGAGCCGGACGACTCCGTGGGCATCGTGGTGCGGGACCGGACGGAGGACCCGGCGGGGCTCTACGACGTCTGCTACGTCAACGGCTTCCAGACCCAGCCCGACCAGCGCCGGTTCTGGCGCCAGCGCTGGCGCCTGGTGCTCACCGACGCCGACGGCGACCCCGTGGTCGACGAGGGGTGGGGCGAGTGGCTGCTCGACATCCGCACCCCGCGGCGACGGGCGCGGCTGGCGCGCATCATGGCCGGCTGGACGCAGGGCTGCGCGGACGACGGCTACGAGGCGGTCGAGTACGACAACCTGGACTCCTTCACCCGCAGCCGTGGCCTCCTGAGCCCGCGGGACGCCCGGGCCTACGCGCGGCTGCTGGCGCGCGGGGCGCACGCGGCCGGGCTCCGGGCCGCGCAGAAGAACCGCGCCGGCTGGGACGGCACGTCGGTCGGCCTCGACCTCGCGGTGGCCGAGGAGTGCGGCCGCTACCGCGAGTGCGGGAGCTACCGACGCCACTACGGCCGCCAGGTGCTGATGGTGGAGTACCGCCGCCGCGACTTCCGACGCACGTGCCGCACGCAGGGCGCCGCGGTGCCGGTGGTGCTGCGGGACCGGGCGCTGAGCGTCGACGGGGTGCGGGCCTACTGCTGAGCCCCCCGCGTCCCCGCGAGCCGCCTCAGGCGTCCGCGGCCTGGCGGGCCCGGTAGGCGGCGACGGCGTTGCGGTTGCCGCACGTCGTCGAGCAGAAGCGCTTGGACCGGTTGCGCGAGAGGTCCAGGACGAGGGCCTCGCACTCCTCGTCGGCGCAGATGCCGAAGCGGGACATGTCGTCGGTGCGGATGACGTCGATCATCGCCATCGCCGTCTCGACGCCGATGCGCTCGGCGAGGGCCGCGTCGGGGGCGACGGCGTGGACGTGCCAGTCGTAGGGGTCGTGCCGCACCAGCTGCGGGGTGGCCCCGGCCTCGTGCAGCATCTGGTTCACGGTCTCCACCGCCTCGTCCCGGGGTGCGAGGAAGAGGCTGCGCAGGCGGCTGCGCAGCGCCCGCACCTCCTCCAGCTCGGCCACGGTGCGCTCGTGCCGGCCCGTGTACTCCCACGCGGCGAAGAAGGCGTCCAGGGACGCGACGGTGCTCAGCGCGTCCGGCTCCTCCTCGGCGGTGTTGACGAGCCAGACCGCGGACTGCAGGGCCATCTCGGTGTCATGGGCGAATACCACTTTGACAACTTACCAAAGCAGCCCTAGCGTCATGTCCCATGACGACGATGACTCATGACAGCGCTGCCCTGCGCCGTCCCTCCTCGCGGGTCCGCTCCGGTCTCGTGCTCGCCCTGGTCTCCTCCGGCTCCTTCGGCTTGTCCGGTGCCCTCGCCCGGGGCCTGCTGGACGCCGGGTGGACGCCGGGCGCGGCCGTGCTCGCGCGCATCGCGATCGCTGCCCTCGTCGTCACCCCGCTCGGCCTGCGGGCCCTGGCCGGGCGCTGGCACCTGCTGGCCCGCAACAGCGGCGTGGTCGTCGTCTACGGCCTGCTCGCCGTCGCCGGTGCGCAGTTCTGCTACTTCTCCGCGGTCCAGCACATGCAGGTGGGGCCTGCGCTGCTGATCGAGTACACGGCACCCGCCGTCGTCGTGCTGTGGCTGTGGCTGCGCCAGGGCCAGCGTCCGGGCCGCGTGACGGTGCTCGGCGCCGCGCTCGCCACGGCCGGGCTCGTGCTCGTGCTCGACCTGTTCTCCGGGGCCGACGTCAGCCTGCTCGGCGTCGCCTGGGCGCTGGGCGCCATGATCGGCGCCGCCACGTACTTCATCCTCAACGCGGACGAGAGCAACGGCCTCCCGCCGCTGACCCTCGCCGCCGGCGGCCTCGTCGTCGCCACCCTCGTGCTGGGCGCCCTGGGTGCCGTCGGCGTGCTGCCGATGGCGGGCTCGCTGGACGCGGTGGCCTACGGCACCGTGGCCGGCTCGGTCTCGGTGCCGTGGTGGCTGCCGCTGGCCCTGCTCGGCGTCGTGACCGCCGGCGTCGCCTACACGACGGGCATCGCCGCCGGCCGGCGGCTCGGCTCGCGGCTGGCCTCCTTCGTCTCCCTGACCGAGGTGCTCACCGCCGTCGTGTTCGCCTGGCTGCTGCTGGCCGAGCTGCCCGGCCTCGTCCAGCTGCTCGGCGGCGTGCTGGTGCTCGCCGGCGTGGTGGCCGTGAAGCTGGGGGAGGACCGCTCCGTCACCAGCGCCACGGAGCGCCCCGAGCCCGTCCCCGCCTGACACGCCACCCGGGCGGGCGCCCCGCGTCCGGGGCCGGCCCCCTAGGGTCGGTGCATGCCTGTGGACGTGCGCCCCTACGAGGAGTCCACGCGCGCCGATGCCGACGGCATCGCCCGCCTGTCGCGGCTGGTGCAGTGGCCCTCGCTGGTCGACGCCGAGGTCGTGCACCGGGTGTGCACCGCACCCGGGTCGGTGGCCTACGTGGCCGACGACGGCGGTGAGGTGGTCGGCTGGGCCCAGGCCGTCGGCGACGGCGTGCTCCAGAGCCACCTCTCGTTCGTCGCCGTGCACCCCGACCACCGACGCCGGGGCATCGGTCGCCTCCTCGTCGTCGCCACCTTCCAGGCCACCGCGACCCTGCGGATGGACCTCGTCACCCAGGGGGCCGAGGCGTTCTACGGCTCCTTCGGGCACAAGGCGATGAGCGGCTTCCGCCTCTACCCGGGCGCGTGAGCGTGCAACTCCCGCGGCCTCCGGCGCGTCGAAGGGGCATGACCCTCCGCCCTGCCCGTCCTGTCGCCCTCCCTGTCGCCCGCAGGCTGCCCGCCTTGCTGGGCCTGCTGCTCCTGGGGGCGGCGGCCGCCTGCACGACCGCAGACGCCCCCGAGCCTGCGCCCACCACGTCCGCGGCGAGTCCCTCCGAGCCTGTCTCGGAGGTGGCCGCCGACGGATCGCCGGTGCGGGGCTGGCGCACCGAGGTCTGGCGTGAGGTCGCGGTCTCGGTGCCGGCGGCGTGGGGGAGCGGCGTCGCGCCCGTCGCGCTCGACGACGGCCTCGCGACCTGCGGGGACGCACCCGACCAGGGCGGCTGGGTCGGACGCCCCGTCCAGGTCTCGGACCTGTGCACCCCTCTCGACGGCGCGCCGGTGCCGACGCAGCCGTCGGTCTGGCTCGGCGCGGACCTGGAGCCCGGCACCACCGACCTGGGGGACGGCTGGGTGCGTCGGACGGTGGCCGTGCTGGGCACCACGGTCACGGTGACCAGCGACGACGAGGCGGTGCGCGCGCGGGTGCTGGGGAGCCTGCGCCCGCAGCGACTGTGTCCGACCACGATGGACGTGCTGCCGCGGACCTCCTACGCCTGGACGGTCGAGGGCCCGGGCTCGCTGCGCCGCTCCTGGCTGTGCGCCTACCGCGCCGGGCAGGACGGGCAGGACGGGCAGGACGGGCAGGCGGGCGGCGCCTACCTCGCCCTGGCCCGGGCAGGGGTGTCCGACCGGGTCCTGGAGCGCGCCCGCGACGTGGCGGGCATCTACGGCCGCCGGCCGACCACGTGCCGGCGCGGCGTGGGCGCCCCGCCGGCCGGCGAGGTGGTCGTGGTGAGCGCCCGCAGCCGCGACACCTACGCCCGACCCGGCGCTCCGCTCCTGGTGCAGGACGTGGTGCTGGACCTGTCCTGCGCCAAGGACCGCGCCGTCGTGCGCTCGTTCCGGGAGCCCGCACTGGCGAGCGTGCTCTCCTCGCTCGCGGGTCCTGTGGGCTAGCAGGGGCGTGCTAGCGGGCGTCCTGGCGGGGGATCAGCACCTCGCGGGCCAGCATCAGCAGGGCCGAGGCCGTGGGGATCGCCAGCAGCGCGCCCACCACGCCGAGCAGTGCCGCGCCGACCAGTGCCGCGATGACGGTGACGACGCCGGGCACGTCGACCGAGCGCGACATCACGCGCGGGTAGATGAAGTAGTTCTCCACCTGCTGGTAGACGAGGTAGAAGACCAGGCACGCCAGGCCGATCGTCGGGTCGACGGCGAAGCCGATGAGCGTGACCACGACGGCGCCGAGCGTGGCGCCGACCATGGGGATGACGTCGAGCAGCGCGACGACGAACGCGAGGGCGAAGGCGTACTCGGAGAGTCCGACGACGAAGAAGAAGATCAGCGAGCTGAGGCCCGCGCAGGTGGCGACCACGAACGCGCCGGCGACGTAGCCGCCGACGCTGGCGAGGACCTTGTCGCCCAGGCGGGAGACGCGGTCGCGGCGCGAGGCCGGCGCGAGCTGGTAGAGCGCGTGCTTGGTGGCCCGCATGCTGGCCAGGAAGTACAGCGTGAGGACGACGACGAAGAAGACGTTGGCCAGCGCGCTGAAGATGGCGATGCCGACCCCGAGGACGCCGCCGAAGATCGAGGAGATGAACGACCCGCCGGTGACGAAGTCCTGCACCTTGGTGAGGATGTCGAACTGGTCGTTGATCTCGCGGATGCGGTCGTTGGACTCCAGCTGGTCGACCCAGCCGGGCACGCTCTGCCCGATGGCCGTCACCTGGTCGGTGATCACCGGCACGAGCGCGAACGCGAAGCCGGTGAAGGCCACCAGCACGCCGACGATCACCAGGAGCACGGCCAGGCCGCGCTTCACGTGCCGCTTCTCGAGGGCCTCGACCGCGGGGTTGAGCCCGGCGGCCAGGAACATCGCCACGACCAGCAGCACCAGGGTGCTGCCGATCGAGAGCACGAGGCTGCCCAGCCACCAGGCGACGAACGCGCCCAGCGCGCCGAAGAAGCCGATGAGGAACGGGCTGCGCCGGAACGGCGGCCCGGGCGTGCCGAGCTCGGGGTCGTGGGTCGGGGCGTCTGCCTCCGACCCCTCCTCGGGGGCCTCGGTGGCCTCCGAGACGCTGTCGACCAGCGCGTCCGCGCCGTCGTCGGCGCGGACGTCGGGGTCCTGCGGCACGCTCAGTCGTCCTGGCTGTCGGTGTCGGTGTCCTCGGAGTCGTCGCCGGAGAACTTGCCGACCAGCTCCGCCAGCGAGGCGAGCTGGGCGGTGATGCCGTCGCGGCGCTTGCGCAGCCGGTCCACCTCGGCGCGGACCTTGTTGCGCTCGCGCTCGGCCTCGGCCAGGCCCGTGGAGGAGATCGACTCCGCCTGGGTGCGGGCGGAGGAGACGATCTGCTCGGCCTCGCGGCGGGCGCGGGAGAGCAGGGCGTCGGCCTCGGTCTGGGCGCCCTCGCGGTAGGAGGTGGCCTGCTCGGTGGCCTGCCGCGCCCGCTCCTCGGCGGACGAGGCGCGCTGCTCGGCCTCGACCACGAGCCGCTTGGTCTCGGCCATCGTGGACTCGTGGTGGTCGGTGGCCTCGCGGGCCAGCCGCTCCTTCTCCACCGCCAGGGCGCGGCGGGCCTCGGTGACCTCGCGGTCGGCGGCGGCGCGCGCCTGCTCGACGTGGCGCTGCGCGGAGGAGCGCAGCTCGGTGGTCTCCTGCTCGGCGGCCAGCTTCAGCTGGTCGGCGTCGCGCTGGGCGGCGGCGCGCACGTCGGCCGCCTCGGCGCGGGCCAGGGCCCGCTCCTGCTCGGTGTCGGCGGTGGTCCGGGCCCGGGCCTCGTCCAGCTCCTTGAGCTGCACGGTGCGCATGTCCTCGGCCTCGCGGGAGGCGTCGGCGCGGATCGCGTCGCCGTCGCGGTGGGCCTGCGCGATGATTTCCTCGGCCTCCCGCTCGGCGGTCTCGCGGACCTCGGCTGCCTCCTCCTCGGCCAGGCGCAGCATCGCCGACGCGCGCCCGCCGAGCCCGGCGTAGGAGGGGCTGTCGCGCTCGGCGAGGTCGGCCTTGACCTTGGAGAGCTCGGCCTCGAGCACCGAGGTGCGCGAGGCGGTGGACTCGAGCTCGCCGGCGATCTGGTCGCGCTCCTCGACGAGCTGGCGCACCCGGGCGTCGACGACGGCGGAGTCGTAGCCGCCGCGGCGGACCGTGGGGAACGACGGGGGCACCGTGGCCGGGCGCTGGCCGGGGGCCGGGCGGGTGCCGTGGCGGGGCGCGGTCGGCACCGGCGCGGTGGAGGCGGCCGGGTCGGCCTGGCCGCCGGAGGTCCGGCCACCCGTGCCGGACGAGGAGCGGCTCGTGCTGCCGGAAGAGCCCGGGGAGTCCTCGCCCACGGCAGGGATGACCTGGGTCCGGTCCTCGGACCCTCCCTGCTCCGGCTCGTCCTCGAAGATCGACAGCCCCTGGTCGCTCATGGGTGGTGGATACCGTCCTTCATCGGCTCGTGCGGCCCGCACCGGGCCCGGTCGGGGCCCATCCTGGCCCACGCACGGACGAAACCGAACCCCGTCCGCGGAATGTCGTGCGGAATCTCGTCACCGACGGCGGACGCACAGCGGGGCCCTGTCGTGGCGACAGGACCCCGCTGTGTCGGACGCTGTGTCGGCAGCTGTGCCGGCCGCCGGTGCCGGACCGGCGGGTGGGTGCCTGGTCAGACGCCCCGGAACCGGTTGATCGCCGGGAGGTGGGCGTCGCGCATGTCGTGGTCGCGGACGCCGAGACCCTCCTCGGGCGCCAGGCACAGGACCCCGACCTTGCCCTGGTGGGCGTTGTGGTGGACGTCGAGGCTGGCCTGCCCCACCTCGTCGAGGGTGTAGGTGCGCGACAGGGTCGGGTGGATCTTGCCCTTGGCCACGAGGCGGTTGGCCTCCCACGACTCGCGGTAGTTGGCGAAGTGGCTGGAGATGATCTTCTTGAGGTTCATCCACAGGTAGCGGTTGTCGTACTCGTGCATGTAGCCGCTGGTGGAGGCGCACGTGGTGATGGTGCCGCCCTTGCGGGTCACGAAGACGGAGGCGCCGAAGGTCTCGCGGCCGGGGTGCTCGAAGACGATGTCGATGTCCTCCCCGCCGGTCAGCTCGCGAATCTTGGCGCCGAACCGCTTCCACTCCTTCGGGTCCTGGGTGCGCTCGTCCTTCCAGAACTTGTAGCCCTCCTCCGCCCGGTTGATGACGAGCTCGGCGCCCATCGAGCGGGCGATCTTCTCCTTCTCCGCGTTGGAGACCACGCAGACCGGGGTGGCTCCGCCGTTGAGCGCGTACTGCGTCGCGAAGCCGCCGAGGCCGCCGGAGGCACCCCAGATGAGGACGTTGTCGCCCTGCTTCATGTCGCCGCCGTTCTTGGAGACCAGCTGGCGGTAGGCGGTGCAGTTGACCAGCCCGGGGGAGGCGGCCTCCTCCCAGGTGAGGTGGTCCGGCTTCGGCATCAGCTGGTTCGCCTTGACCAGGGCCACGTGTGCGAGTCCGCCGAAGTTGGTCTCGAAGCCCCAGATGCGCTGCTGGGGGTCGAGCATCGTGTCGTCGTGGCCGTCGGGGTCCTCCAGCTCCACCGAGAGGCAGTGGGCGACGACCTCCTGGCCCGGCTTCCACCGGGTCACGCCCGGGCCGGTGCGCAGCACGACGCCGGACAGGTCGGAGCCGACCACGTGGTAGGGCAGGTCGTGGCGCTTGGTGAGCTCGGACTGGCGTCCGTAGCGCTCCAGGAAGCCGAACGTGGAGACCGGCTCGAAGATCGAGGTCCACACGGTGTTGTAGTTGATGGCCGAGGCCATGACGGCCACGAGCGCCTCGCCGGGGCCCAGCTCGGGCATCGCGACCTCGTCGACGTGCAGGGACTTGCGGGGGTCCTTCTCCTTCGAGGGCACTCCCTCGAACATGTCGACCTCGTCCTTCTTGACGAAGGCCGCTCGGTAGGACTCGGGCAGGGACAGGTTCGCGAAGTCCTCGCCGGCTGTGTCACCAGCCATGATGGCGTCGAGGATGTGCTGCACGGTGCTCTCCTTCGGGCTGTGCCGCGGGTGGGTGGCGTGCACGGTAGCCGGACGCGGACGTCCGCTCCTGTGACGCGAGTCTCACGGTAGCGGGGCCGTCCGACCCGGGCCGTCCGGTCCCGTCCACCCCTGACATCCGTCACGGCCCGGACGTGACGGCGCGCAGGTCCTTCCGGGCTCCGCGCGGACGAGGGTGGGGACATGACCATCCACGCCACCCGTACCACCGGGGCCACCGGCGCCACCGGCGCCGTCCGTGACGCCGCCGTCGACCTGCGCGGCCTGCGCCGCACCTTCCGCAGCGCCCACGGCGAGGAGGTCGTGGCCGTCGACGGTCTCGACCTGCTCGTCCGCCCCGGCGAGGTCGTCGCCCTGCTGGGGCCCAACGGCGCCGGCAAGACGACCACCCTCGACGTGGTCCTCGGCCTGTCCCGCCCCAGCGGGGGCACCGCCCGCGTGCTCGGCCTCGACCCGCGCGAGGCGGTGCGGGCCGGACGCGTCGGCGCGGTGCTGCAGACCGGCGGCCTGCTGCCCACGCTGACCGTGGGGGAGACGCTGCGCTACCTCGCGGCCTGCCACCCGGGGCTGGCCGGTCGGCGCGGCCCGGAGGCCGCCGACGACGCCCTGCACCGCGCCGGCATCGCGCATCTCGCCGGACGACGGGTCTCCCGCTGCTCCGGCGGTGAGCAGCAGCGCGTGCGGTTCGCCGCCGCCCTCCTGGCCAACCCGGCGCTGCTCGTCCTGGACGAGCCCACCGCCGCGATGGACGTGGCGGCGCGGCGCGCCTTCTGGGACGCCATGCACGCCGAGGCCGCCGCCGGACGCACGATCGTGTTCGCCACGCACTACCTCGAGGAGGCGGAGGCGTTCGCCCACCGCACCGTGCTGATGGCCCGCGGCCGCGTCGTCGCCGACGGCCCCACCCAGGAGGTGCGCTCCCGGGCGCTCGGGCGCATCGTCTCGGTGGCGCTGGCCGACCCGGCCGCCGCCCGGACCGCCCTGGCGGACCTGCGGCCCCGGCTGGCCCGCGCCGGCGTCGGCGTGCTCGACGCCACCACCGACGGCCCGCGGCTGGTGCTGCGCGTCGACGACGCGGACACGGCTGCCCGCCTCGTCCTGGACGTGGAGGGCGTGCACGACCTCGAGGTTGCCCCCGGTTCCCTCGAGGACGCCTTCCTGCTGCTGACCGCCGACACCGCCACCAACCACACCGCCACCCACACCGCCACGGAGGTGGCCCGATGACCGCCCTGCCCGCACCCGCCGCCACCGCCGTCCCGGCACCCGCGCCCACCGGGCGGGTCGCACCGCTCTCGCCGACCCTGCTGCGGCTGGAGCTGCTGCGGCTCCTGCGCGACCCGGTCACCTGGATCTTCTCCGTCGGCCTGCCGGGGTTCCTCTACGTCATGCTCGGCACCTCCACCGAGTACGCGGACGTCTCCGCCGGCCACGGCAACCTCGCGATGTTCGTGATGATCGCGATGGCCGCCTACGGCGCGGTGACCGCCACCGTCGGCGTGGGCGGACGGGCGGCGCTGGAGCGCACCCAGGGCTGGGGTCGCCAGCTCGGGCTGACGCCGCTGGCCGACCTCACCTGGGTCGGCACCAAGGCGGCGACGGGCGTGGTCCTGGCGTCCCTGCCGGCCCTGCTGGTCTACGGGCTCGGGCTGGCCCTCGGTGCCGAGGGCACGGTGGGGGCCTGGCTCGGCAGCCTGGCCGTCGTCCTCGTGGGGGCCTCGCTGTTCTCGCTGCTGGGGCTGGCGATCGGGCTGGGCTTCGGCACCGACCAGGCCGTGGCCGCGACCGGCGGCGTGGTGGTGGTCCTGGGGTTCCTCGGCAACGTCTTCTACCCGCTCTCCGGCGTGCTGCTGGACATCGCCCGCTTCAGCCCGATGTACGGCTACGTCGGCCTGGCCCGGTACCCGCTCACCGACGGCTGGACGAGCATGGGCGCCGGCCCGGCGTTCCACGACTCGCTGGGGCTGCTGATCGCTAACGTGAGCGTGTGGACGGTCCTGTTCGGCCTGGTGGCGCTGCTGCTGGTGCGTCGCGCCCGCAGCCGCCAGTGACGGCCCGGCCGTTCCCGGCGGCCCGCCTGCTCTGGCTCGTCTGGCTGGTCTTCCTCGCCTTCCCGCTCTCCGAGGCGGTCGCGGCGGGCGGCGCGGCCACGGCGCTCGGCGTCCTCGGCACGCTCGGCTTCGCCGCGGCCTACGTCGTCGGGGTCTGGCAGCTGCCCGGTGGCGCCGGCTCGCGCACCTCCCTGGTCGTGCTCGCGCTCCTCGCGGGGCTCGTCCTGGGCCTGGTGCCGGTGATCGGGCTGGGCGTGGTCTCGTTCCTGCCGTTCCTGCAGTCCTACGGCGTGTTCGTCCTGCCGCGGCCGTGGTGCTTCTGGTGGGTCGGGGTCGTCGCGCTGGGCCTGCTCGCCCCCTGGCTGCTGGACCCCTCGCAGGGCTGGCTGGTGGTCACGCTGATCGTGGTGGCCGTCGGTGCCGGCACGGCGGTGGGTCGCGAGCTCACCGACCGTGGCGACGCCCTGCGCGGGGTCTCCGAGCAGCTGGCGGTGACCGCCGAGCGGGAGCGGGTGGCCCGCGACGTCCACGACGTGCTGGGGCACAGCCTCACCGTGGTGGTGCTCAAGGCGGAGCTGGCCGAGCGGCTGGTCGAGGCCGACCCGGCGGCCGCCCGGCGCGAGCTCGGTGAGCTGCGCGACCTGGCGCGCGAGTCCCTCGCCGAGGTGCGGGCCACGGTGACCGGGCTGCGGGCCGCGGTGCTCACCGACGAGCTGGCGGCGGCGCGCTCGGCGCTCGAGGCCGCCGGGGTGGCCGCCCGGGTGCCGGACGACGGCGGCGCGCTCGACCCGGCGCTGCACCCGGCCGCGGCCTGGGCCGTGCGCGAGGCGGTCACCAACGTCGTGCGCCACGCCCACGCCACGGCCTGCCGTGTGGAGCTGCTGCCCGCCGGCGTCCGCGTGCTCGACGACGGCGTGGGCCTGCGCGGCAGCGCCCCCGGCAACGGGCTGCGCGGCCTGCGGGAGCGGGTGGCCGCGGTCGACGGGCTGCTGGAGGTCGCCGACCGGCCGGGCGGCGGCACCGTGCTGGAGGTGCTGTGGTGAGCGCGCCGATCCGGCTGCTGCTCGCCGACGACCAGGCCATGGTGCGCGGCGCGCTGGCCGCGCTCCTCTCGCTCGAGCCCGACCTCGAGGTGGTGGCCCAGGTGGGCCGCGGGGACGAGGTGGCCGCCGCCGTGGCCGCGCACGCCCCCGACGTGTGCCTGCTGGACATCGAGATGCCCGGCCTCGACGGCATCGAGGCGTGCCGGCAGGTGGCGCGCTCGCCCCGGCGTTCCGCCGGGCCCCGGGTGCTCGTGGTGACCACCTTCGGGCGGCCCGGCTACCTGCGGCGCGCGCTCGAGGCCGGCGCCGACGGGTTCGTCGTCAAGGACACCCCCGCCGACGCGCTGGCCGAGGCGGTGCGCCGCGTGCACGCCGGCCTGCGCGTCGTGGACCCGACGCTGGCCACCGCCTCCCTGCTGGACGGGGCGAGCCCGCTGACCGAGCGCGAGGCCGACGTCCTGCGCCTGGCCCTGGGCGGGGCGCCGGTGGCCACGATCGCCGCCGACCTGCACCTGTCCGGCGGCACCGTGCGCAACCACCTCTCGGCCGCGATCGGCAAGACCGGCACCACGACCCGGGTCGAGGCCGCGCGGGTGGCGCGCGACCGCGGCTGGATCTGACCCGGCCTCGGGACGCCGGTCAGTGGGCGGCGGCCGGCTCCACCAGCTCGACGAGGATGCCGCCGGCGTCCTTGGGGTGCACGAAGTTGATCCGGGAGTCGCTGGTGCCGCGGCGCGGCTCGTCGTAGAGCAGCCGCAGCCCGCGCTCGCGCAGCGTCGCGGAGACCGCCTCGACGTCGGTGACGCGGTAGGCGATCTGCTGGCAGCCGACGCCGTTGCGGTCGATGAACTTCGCGATCGTGGAGGACTCGTCCAGCGGCGCCAGCAGCTGCACGCAGGAGGTCGAGTCGCCGACCGCCATCATCGCCTCGCGCACGCCCTGCTCGACGTTGGTCTCCTCGTGCTGGAGCGTCATGCCGTAGACGTCGCGGTAGAAGGCGATCGCCTCGTCCAGGTCCGGCACCGCCATGCCGACGTGGTCGATGGCGGTGAAGAGGTTCGCGGGGACGAGCGGAGCAGCGGTCATGGGGCGAGCATGCTGCCGGTGCGACGGGCTGGCAACGGCCGAACGTCATGCTGTGACGTGTGCCACTCCGGTGCCGGTGGTGGCCCGCGCGCCCACGGGACACCGTGGGTAGCCTCGCGAGGGGCGCGGGTCACACCGGCCCCCGCCCGCCGTCGTCCCGCGCAGGAGGAACCATGTCCGCATCCGTCATCGTCGCCGGTGCCCGTACCCCGATCGGCCGCCTGCTGGGCGGCCTGTCCACGCTCTCGGCCGCCGACCTGGGCGGCGTCGCCATCGCCGGCGCCCTGGAGAAGGCCGGCGTGACCGGCGACCAGGTCGACTACCTCGTCATGGGCCAGGTCATCCAGGCCGGCGCCGGCCAGAACCCCGCGCGCAGCGCCGGGATCGCGGGCGGCCTCCCGCCGGCCGTCCCCTCCATCACCATCAACAAGGTCTGCCTCTCCGGCATCAACGCCATCGCCTACGCCGACCAGCTGGTCCGCGCGGGCGAGGCGGACGTCGTCGTGGCCGGCGGCATGGAGTCGATGACCCTGGCCCCGCACCTGCTGCCGAAGTCCCGCTCCGGCTTCAAGTACGGCGACACCACGCTCGTGGACTCCATGGCCTACGACGCCCTCTACGACCAGCTCACCCAGCAGGCGATGGGCGGGCTCACCGAGGCCGTCAACGCCGAGGGCGTGGCCCTGACCCGCGAGGAGCAGGACTCCTTCGCCGCGCAGTCGCACCAGAAGGCCGCGGCGGCGCAGAAGAACGGTGTCTTCGACGAGGAGATCGTGCCGGTCTCCATCCCGCAGCGGAAGGGCGACCCGGTCGTCGTCTCGGTCGACGAGGGCGTGCGCGGCGACACCACCACCGAGTCCCTGGGGCGCCTGCGTCCGGCGTTCTCGCGGACCGGCACCATCACCGCCGGCTCGGCCTCCCAGATCTCCGACGGTGCCGCCGCCGTCGTGGTGATGAGCAAGGACAAGGCGGAGGAGCTCGGCCTGGACTGGCTGTGCGAGATCGGCGCCCACGGCATGGTGGCCGGGCCGGACTCCAGCCTGCAGATGCAGCCCGCCAACGCCACGGCCAAGGCCTGCGCCAAGGAGGGCATCGAGCCCGGCGCCCTCGACCTGGTGGAGTTCAACGAGGCCTTCGCGGCGGTGGGCATCGAGTCCACCCGGGCGCTCGGCCTGGACCCCGAGAAGGTCAACGTCAACGGCGGCGCCATCGCGCTGGGCCACCCGGTCGGCATGTCGGGTGCCCGCATCGTGCTGCACCTCGCGCTGGAGCTGCGGCGCCGCGGCGGTGGCGTCGGTGCGGCCGCGCTGTGCGGTGGCGGCGGGCAGGGTGACGCCCTGATCGTGCGTGTCCCGCAGTCCTGAGCCCCGTCGACGGGTCGTCGACGTCCCGGACCTGGTCGCGCGTGCCCGCGCCGGCCAGGTCCGGGCCGTCGCGCGCCTGCTGAGCCTCGTCGAGACGGACTCACCCCACCTGCGCGAGGCGATGACCCTGCTCGCGCCGCACACCGGCCGGGCGCAGGTCGTGGGCATGACCGGCGCGCCCGGCGTCGGCAAGTCCACCTCCACCAGCGCGCTGGTCTCCGCGCTGCGGGCCTCGGGTCGCACCGTCGGTGTGCTCGCCGTCGACCCCAGCTCCCCGTTCTCCGGCGGCGCGCTGCTGGGGGACCGCATCCGCATGGAGTCGCACACCGGCGACGCCGGCGTCCTCGTGCGCTCGATGGCCTCGCGCGGCCACCTCGGCGGCCTCTCCGCCGCCACCCCGCAGGCCGTGCGGGTGCTGGACGCCGCCGGCTTCGACGTGGTGCTCGTGGAGACCGTCGGGGTCGGGCAGAGCGAGGTCGAGGTCGCCGGGCTCGCCGACACCACCGTCGTCCTGCTGGCGCCCGGGATGGGCGACGGCATCCAGGCCGCCAAGGCCGGCATCCTCGAGGTCGGCGACCTCTACGTCGTGAACAAGGCGGACGCCGACGGCGCCGGTCGGCTGCGCCGCGAGCTGCGCGGGGCGCTCTCGATGGCCGAGCGCGAGCCCGGCGCGTGGGAGCCGCCCGTCCTCTCCACCGTGGCCTCCCGCGGTGAGGGCGTGGCCGAGGTGCTGGCGGCGCTGGAGGAGCATCGCGCCTGGGCCGAGGCCTCCGGTGCGCTGGCGCGGCGACGCCTCGCCCGGGCCCGGGCCGAGATCGAGGCGGTGGCCGTGGCCGAGCTGCGGCGCCGGTGGACCGGCCTCGGCGGTGCCGGCCACCTCGACGACCTCGCCGCCGCCGTGGCTGCGGGGGAGCAGCCCGTGCACGCGGCCGTCGACGTGCTCCTGGAGGCCGTGGACGGCGCGGGTCCTCCGGCGGGCAGCGGCTGAGGGGCGGACCCGCCACGCCAGGCGCCACGCCTGCCTTGACGTGACGGCGCTCACGGGCAGGATGGGGTCATGGTCTGGCTCCTGCTCCTCCTGTTCCCGGTCCTCGCCGTCGCGGACGCCGTCTGGTCCCAGCGGTTCGCGCAGCGGCTGGCCTCGTACTCGACCCGGGAGTACCAGGTGGCCGGGCTCGACCGGGACGACGTCGTCGGCACCCACCACACCTGGGGCCTCTTCCCGTGGAACGCCGTCCGCGTGCGGCGCCGGCTGGAGAAGGCGCGTCGGGACGTCGCGGCGTTCGAGACCCGCCGCTGAGGCGTCCCCACTCCTGGGGACGCGGCCGCCCCGGCGGCGAGCCTCGCGTGTCACCGACGTGGCTGCTGGTACAGATGGGACAGTTCCCTGCCCGGGGACCGACCCGTCACCGACCGAGGACAGAACCCCTGTGAAGAAGCTCCTGCCCTGGCTGATCGTCCTGTTCGTGGTGTTCTGGGTCGTCACCAGCCCCGAGACGTTCGCGAGCTCCGTGCAGGCCGGCGTCGGTGCCGTGCTGGCCTTCTTCGGCTCCCTCGTCGACGTCATCAACGGGTTCGCCCGCTGACGCAGGCGCGTCCATGGGCCTGCTGACCGCGCTGGGGGACCCCCGCATCTCCCGCCACCTGCTGCGCGAGGAGGGCGAGGTCATCGTCGACGAGGTCACCCACCACTGGGTCGCCTACGTCCGACCCGTCGCCGAGGGCGTCCTCGGCGTCGCGCTGCTGTGCACCGTGCCCTTCGCCCGGGTGGAGATCGCCTGGCTGCCGCTCGTGCTCTTCCTCGTGCTCGCGGTCCGCGCCACCTGGGGCTTCCTCTCCGAGCGGGTCGACCGGTTCGTGATCACGAACATGCGGGTCTTCCGCGTCCACGGCGTGCTCAACCGCCAGCTCTCCACGATGCCCCTGAGCCGCATCCTCGACATCTCCGTCACCAAGCCGCTGCTCGGGCGACTCCTCGGCTACGGCCACTTCGTCTTCGAGTCCGCCGCCCAGGAGCAGGGGCTGCGCGACATCCGCTTCGTCGGACGCCCCGACCAGCGCGACCTCACCATCCAGCGCGTGGTGCAGCGCGCCGGCCTGCGCGGCCCGCGGGTCTGACCGGCCATGTCCTCCGCGCTGCACCACGTCGAGCTGTGGACCGGTGACCTGGCGGCCGTCGAGCAGGCCTGGGGGTGGCTGCTCGGCAGGCTCGGGTGGCGAGACGGGGACGCCTGGGACCGTGGGCGCACCTGGACGCACACGGACGGGACCTACCTCGTGCTCGAGCAGTCGCCGGCCGTCACGGACGAGGTCCACGACCGCCTGCGTGCCGGCATGAACCACCTCGCGCTGCACGCCCCGACCTCGGCCGTGCTGGACGACGTCCGGGCCGACGCGGCCGCACACGGGTGGTGCGAGATGTTCGCCGAGCGCTACCCGCACGCGGGAGGGCCCGCGCACCGCGCACTCTTCCTGGAGAACGAGCAGGGGTTCGAGATCGAGATCGTCGCGCCTCCTGCCTGAGGTAACCGGTGTCTCACCGGCATCGGGACCTCCGTCCCTCCGCAGGGGGCCGGGCCCGGGTGTCCCATGGGGGAGTGGACCTGACGACACTGCTGTCCGAGCTCCCCGACGACCCGCGCGTGGTCGTCACCGGGAACCACGCGACCCCCTGGCACGCCCTCGGCCTGCTCGACGAGGCCATGCAGGCCGCCGGCCGCACCTACCGGCTGTGGGCGCTGAACGGTCAGCGGGGCCTGCCCGACCACGAGGGCGTCGTGCTGGAGACCTGCTTCGTGGGGGCCGGGCAGCGACGCAGCCCGCGACTGCACTACGTGCCGGCCCGGCTGTCGCTGGTGCCGACGGTGCTCAAGACGACGCTCGTGCCCGACCTCGTCCTGCTGCACACCACCCGGCCACGCCACGGCAGGGTCTCGCTGGGCGTCGAGGTCAACGTGCTGCCCGCCGCGATCGAGGCCTGCCGCGCGGGCGGCGGCAAGGTCGTCGTCCAGGTCAACGAGAACATCCCGTGGACCACCGGGGACGCCCTGGTCGACCTCGACGTCGTCGACCTCGTGATCGAGGCGGACGACGCCGTGCCGCTGGCCCCGGAGATCGCCCTGGACGCCGGCAGCCGCCTGATCGGCGGACTCGTGGCCGACCGGGTCAGCGACGGCTCGACCCTCCAGGCCGGCATCGGCGCCGTGCCCGACGCCGCGCTGCGCGGCCTCACCGACCGACGCGGCCTGCGCGTCTGGACCGAGATGTTCTCCGACTCCGTGCTGGCGCTGGAGAAGGCGGGCGCGCTCGACCCGGACGTGCCCGTGCAGGCGTCCTTCCTGTTCGGCAGCGCCGAGCTGCTCGACTGGGTCGACGACAACCCACGCATCCACATGATCCGCACCGAGACCTCCAACGACCCCGGGCTGATCGCCCGCAACCCGCGGATGGTCAGCGTCAACACCGCCCTCCAGGTCGACCTGTTCGGCCAGGCCAACGCCTCGCGCCTCAACGCCCGCATCCACTCCGGCTTCGGCGGCCAGACCGACTTCATCGTCGGCGCCCTGCACAGCCCCGGCGGGCAGGCCCTGCTCGCGCTGAAGTCCTGGCACCCCAAGGCGGACGTCTCCACGATCGTGCCGCTGGTCGACGAGCCGGTGACCTCCTTCCAGGTCTCCGCGGTCATCACCGAGCACGGCGTCGCCGAGGTGTTCGGCCGCAGCCAGGGCGAGCAGGCGCGCAACCTCATCGCGCACGCCGCGCACCCGCAGGTGCGCGACGAGCTCACCGAGGAGGCGATCGCCCTCGGGCTGCTGCCGGCGGGCTCCGCGATCCCGACCTGAGCCCCACCGGGCGATTCGACCACCCGGTCGGTCTCCCTAGGATGGAGCCATGACGCAGCAGCCGTTCTCCCGCCCCGGTGCCATCGACCTGTCCGCGCTGAAGTCCGCGCCGACGTCGTCGCCGGCCGGCGCCCCGGCTCCCGGTGGCGCGGGCGAGGCCCCCGCCGGTGGCGGGTCGCACTCCTACGCGCTCGAGGTCACGGAGCAGAACTTCCAGCAGGTGGTCGAGGCCTCGATGACGGCCCCCGTCCTGCTGGCCTTCCACTCCCCGCAGCGGATGCCGGAGTCCTCCCAGCTCGCCTCCGACCTCGCGACCGTCGTCGAGGAGCTGGAGGGCCGGGTGCTCGCCGGCCTCGTGGACGTGGACGCCGCGCCGCAGCTGGCGCAGGCCGTGCAGGTGCCCTCGGTGCCGTTCGTGGTGGCGATCATCGACGGACGCCCCCAGCCGCTGCTCCAGGACGCGGTGCCGATCGACTCGCTGCGCCAGATGCTCCAGCAGGTGCTCCAGCAGCTCACCGCCGCCGGCATGACCGGCCGCCACCAGCCGCTGCACGCCGGCCCCGCGGCCGAGGGCGAGGAGGACGCGGTCGACCCGCGCTACGCGCCCGCCCAGGACGCCCTCGCCGCCGGTGACGTCGACGCCGCAGTGGCCGAGTACGAGAAGCTGGTCAAGGCCAACCCGGCGGACGCCGAGGCCGCCGCCGGCCTGGCCATGGCGAAGGTGCTGCAGCGCACCCAGGGCGTCGACCTCCACGCCGCGCGCGCCGCCGCGGCCGCGGACCCCGACGACATCGATGCCCAGACGCTCTGCGCCGACCTCGACATGCTCGGCGGGCACGTGGACGACGCCTTCAACCGCCTCGTCGACCTCGTCCGCCGCACCGCCGGCGACGACCGCACCAAGGCGCGCGAGCACCTCCTCGGGCTCTTCGCGGCCGTGGGCAACGACGACGCCCGCGTGCTGCGCGGGCGGCAGAACCTGGCCTCCGCGCTCTTCTGACCCGTGCCGGCCGTCCCCGCCCCGGTGCCCGGGTTCCTCGACGGCGCCCAGCACCTGCTGGGCGGCTTCGGGATGTGGCGCCGCCGCCCCGGCCTGATGGCGCTCGGCATGCTCCCGGCCCTGCTGGTGCTGCTCGTCGTGGGCGCGCTGCTGGTGACCCTGCTGCTGACCCTCGGCGACCTGGTCGCCTGGGCCACCCCGTTCGCCGACGGGTGGGCGGACGCCGGCCGGGTCGCGCTGCGCGTCGGCCTGGGCCTGGTGACGTTCGTGGGCGCCTCGGTGCTCGCGGTGCTCACCTTCACCGCGCTCACGCTCACCGTGGGCGACCCCTTCTACGAGCGGATCTGGCGGGCCACCGAGGAGATCCTCGGGGACGCCCCCGACGGTGACGGGCTCGGCTTCTGGGCCTCGGCCCGGGACGCCGGCGTCCTGCTGATCCTCGGGCTGGCCACCGGCGTCGGGCTGTTCGTGCTCGGCCTCGTGCCGTTCCTGGGCGGGGTGGTCGGCACCGTCCTCGGCGTCCTCGTCTCCGGGTGGCTGCTCGGCTCGGAGCTGCTGAACCGGCCGCTGGAGGCCCGCGGCGTCGACCGGGCGGCCCGGCGCGAGCTGCTGCGCGGCCACCGCGCCGCCGTCCTGGGCTACGGCGTGGCCACCCAGGTCTGCTTCCTGGTGCCGTTCGGCGGGGTGGCGGTGATGCCGGCCGCGGTCGTCGGCTCCACCACGCTCGCGCGCGACCTGCTCGGCGACCCGCGCTCGCGCCGGTTCCTCGCGCAGGTCGCGGCCACGGGTTGACTCAGCCGCGGGAGAGCGCCTCGCGCAGCGCGGTGACGGCGGGGGAGCCGGCCATCGAGCGGCGCGAGACGAAGGAGACCGTGCGCGTCGGCACGGGCTCGACCACCGGCACCGCCACCAGCGGACCACCAGGCACGGCCGCCAGGTCGGAGCGGCCCAGCCGCGGCACGAGGGAGACCCCGAGGCCCGCCGCGACCAGCGCCAGGTGGGAGTCGAACTCCCCGGCCACGTGCGCCACCCGCGGCCGGGCGCCGGTGCCGTCGTACATCCGCGAGAGCCACTGACGGCAGATCGTGCCCTCGGGGGTGGCCACCCAGGTGACGCCCACGAGGTCGTGGGCCGTCACGGACTCCCGGGCCGCGAAGGGGTGGTCGGGGCGGACGACCAGGTCGGCCCGCTCCCGCATCACCACCGTGCGCTCCAGGTGCTCGGGGACGTCGAGGGCCACGTCGCCCCACGCGTGCACCACCGCGGCGTCCTGGCGCCCGGTGGCGACGTGGGCGATGGCGTCCCACGGCTCCAGCTCGGTGAGGGTGACCCGCAGCAGCGGCTCGCTCGTCGCCAGGGCGGCCAGCGCGGGGGCGACGAGGCCACGGGTGGCGGTCGAGAACGTGCCCAGCCGCAGGTGACCGGCCGCCTGCTCCGCCTGGCGGTGCAGGTCGGACTCCAGCGACTCCAGGTCGGTGAGCAGCCGCGAGCCGTCCTCGACCAGCTGCGCGCCCGCGCGGCTGAGCACCACGCCGCGTCCGACCCGCTCGAGCATGGGCAGGCCCGTGTCCCGCTCCAGCCGCTTGACCTGCTGGGAGACCGCCGAGGGCGTGTAGCCGAGCGCGGCCGCGGCGGCGACGACCGAGCCCTCCTCGGCCACGGCCCGCAGCGAGCGCAGCGCCTCCAGATCAATCATGCAGCGATGCTACCGAATGAGATGCACCTCTATTCGCTGGTGCTGCATGGTTGTGGTCGGCGACGATCGTGCCATGAACCGCCGCGACACCACCCTGATGCTCGTCGTCGTCCTCTGCTGGGGGCTGAACTTCGTGGCGATCGACCTGGGCCGCGGGGACGTGCCGCCGCTGCTGTTCCTCGCGATCCGCTTCGTCGTCGTGCTGCTGCCGGTGCTCTGGCTGCCCAAGCCGGACGTCTCGTGGCGCACCCTGGCGCTGGTCGGCGGGTTCATGAGCGTCGGCCAGTTCGGGTTCCTCTACGTCTCCATGGCCGCCGGGCTGCCCGCCGGCCTCGCCGCCCTGGTGCTCCAGGCCCAGGTGCTGTTCACCACCGCGATCGCGGCGCTGGTGCTGCGCGAGACGCCCTCGCGGCTCCAGGTCGTCGGCATGGTGGTGGGGGCGGCCGGACTCGCGGTCGTCGCCCTCGGGCGCGGGGGCGGGGTGCCGCTCGCGGCCCTGCTGCTCTGCGTCCTCGGCGCCCTCTCGTGGGGCATCGGCAACGTGGTCTCGCGCGCCGCCAAGGTGCCCGGCGGCCTCTCGCTCACCGTCTGGTCGGCGACCGTCGTGCCGCTGCCCGTGCTCGCGCTCTCCTGGCTGCTCGAGGGCACCGACGGGATCGTCGACGGCCTCCAGGCGTTCGGCTGGGCGGCCGCGCTGAGCACGCTCTACACGGCCGCGCTCGCCTCCTGGGTCGGGTACGGCATCTTCAACTCGCTGCTGGCCCGCAACCCGGCCGCGTCCGTCGTCCCGTGGATACTGCTGGTGCCGCCGGTGGCCATGCTGGGCACGTGGGCCGCGCGCGGTGCCGTGCCGACGGCGGGCGAGGTCGCCGGGGGAGTGCTCCTGGTCGCCGGCGCGCTGCTGGCGATGCGGGGCGGACGGCGGGCCACGGCCGCGCCGGCCCCGCGCCCCGCTGAGGCGGTGCCCGACGAGGTGGCGCCCGACGAGGCCCTGCCCGCTCGCTCCTAGAGCGCGTGCCCGGACTCGGTGTAGCCCGGGCCCTCGCCCCGCAGGCCGGCCAGCGCTGCCTCCACGCGGCGGGCGGTGAAGTCGGTGGCGTGCTCGCGCACCTCCGCGAGCGTGCAGAGCCGCACGGAGCGGATCTCCCGGGCCTGGAGCACCAGGCCGTCCAGGTCACCGGGGTCGATCGTCCCGCCGTCGAAGACGAGGCAGAGGGCGTCGTCCCAGCCGTTCCAGGGCGGCAGCCAGTCGGTCAGCAGCAGCCGGCCGGCGTCCAGGGTGAGGGAGAGCTCCTCCTCGACCTCGCGCGCGACCGCGACGCGCGGTGACTCGTTGACCTCGACGACCCCGCCGGGCAGGTCCCAGTCGGTCTTGTAGGTGAGCTGGCACATCAGCACCCGCGGCTCGCCCTCCTCCGAGGAGCGCACGAGCATCTGCGCGATGGCCCGCTTGCGGGGCAGGAACGAGTTGAGCAGCGACCGGAAGGCGCCCGGCTCGGTGAGCGGCGGGTCGGTGGCCAGCCGGGCCAGCACCACGTGCCCCTCGGGCGCTTCGCCACCGTCGCGGACGCGGCGGCGGACCCCCTCGCGGCGCATCCCCACCCGGGTGGCGACGATGAGCGCCCGCTCGTCGTTCTCGGGGATCCACGCCTCGACCCGCTCCAGGCCGAGGCCGTCGTCCCGCTTGGCCGCCAGGCACCAGTCCACCAGCATCCGCAGGCTGCGGACCGAGTAGCCGTGCCCGCGGGCCCGCTCCGAGAGGTCCACGCCCAGCGCGGCGGTGCCGGGGTCGGTGAGGACGACGGTGGTGGTGCCGATCGTCTGGTCCTGCCCGAGCACGACGTAGAAGGCCAGCCGGGACGGGTCCGGGCTGCGGGCGGGGCGGAGGGTGACCGTGCCGTCGGTGAGCGTGGGCTGGGAGGTCACGCGCCCACCCTAGCCAGGCCCGCGCACCCGCACGGGCCTGGCCGGGTGTGGCTCAGGACTCGCTGCGGCGGAACCACACCGTCGCCAGCGGCGGCACCACGACGTCCGCGTGCGCCGGCTGGCCCGACCACTCACCGGTCACCCCGGTGATCCGGCCGAGGTTGCCCACGCCCGAGCCGCAGTAGCCCACCGCGTCCGTGTTGACGAGCTCGTCCCACGCGCCCGCCGCGGGCAGGCCCAGCCGCAGGTCGTGCGGAGTGGCGGAGAAGTTGCTGACGCAGACCACGTCGGGCTCGCCCGGCGTGCGCCGGATGAAGGAGAAGACGTTGCGGTCCGCGTCCCCGCCGTCGATCCAGGTGAACCCGGCCGGGTCCTGGTCGCGGCCCCACAGGGCGGGGCTGGCGGAGTAGGCGTGGTTCAGGTCCCGCACGAGGTCGCGGACGCCGGCGTGGTCGGGGTTCTCCAGCAGCCACCAGTCGAGCTCGCGGGACTCGGCCCACTCCGACTCCTGGCCGAACTCCGAGCCCATGAACAGCAGCTGCTTGCCGGGGTGGGCCCACATGAAGCCCAGGTAGGCGCGCAGGTTGGCCAGCTGCTGCCAGCGGTCGCCGGGCATCTTGCGCAGCAGCGAGCCCTTGCCGTGCACGACCTCGTCGTGGCTGATCGGCAGCACGTAGTTCTCGCTGAAGGCGTAGACCAGCGAGAACGTCATCTCGCCGTGGTGGTAGCGCCGGTAGACCGGGTCCTTGGCCACGTAGTCCAGCGAGTCGTGCATCCAGCCCATGTTCCACTTGAAGCCGAACCCGAGGCCGTCGGAGGACGTGGGGCGCGTGACGCCCGGCCAGGCGGTGGACTCCTCGGCGATCGTGACGATGCCGGGCACGCGGCGGTAGACGGTCGCGTTCATCTCCTGGAGGAACTGCACCGCCTCGAGGTTCTCGCGGCCGCCGAACTTGTTCGGGCTCCACTCCCCGTCCTCGCGGGAGTAGTCCAGGTAGAGCATCGAGGCGACGCCGTCGACGCGCAGGCCGTCGGCGTGGAACTCCTCGAGCCAGTACACGGCGTTGGCGTAGAGGAAGTTGCGCACCTCGTGCCGGCCGAAGTTGAAGATGTGGGAGCCCCACTCCTTGTGCCAGCCGCGCTGGGGGTTGGGGTCCTCGTACAGCGGAGTGCCGTCGAAGCGGGCCAGGGCCCACTCGTCGGTGGCGAAGTGGCCGGGCACCCAGTCGAGGATGACGCCCACGCCGTGCTGGTGCAGCCGGTCGACGAGCCGGCGGAACCCGTCGGGGTCGCCGAAGCGGCTGTCGGGGGCGAAGTAGGAGGTGACGTGGTAGCCCCAGGAGCCGCCGAACGGGTGCTGCATGACCGGCATCAGCTCGACGTGGGTGAAGCCCAGGTCGCCGACGTAGGCGGCGAGGTCGTCGGCCATCTGCTCCCAGGTCCACAGGGTGCCGTCGTAGTTCTTCTTCCACGAGGCCAGGTGCACCTCGTAGCAGCTCATCGGCGCCTCGGTGGGGGTCTTCTCCCCCCGGGTGGCCATCCAGGCGTCGTCGCCCCACTCGTAGGTGGTCGCGTGCACGCGGGAGGCGGTCAGCGGCGGCTGCTCGGCCCAGCCGGCCATCGGGTCGGCCTTCTCCAGCCAGTGACCCTCCTGCGTGAGCAGCGCGTACTTGTAGGTGGCGCCGGCCCCGACTCCGGGGACGAACAGCTCCCACACGCCCGAGGTGCCGAGCTGGCGCATCGGGTGCTCGCGGCCGTCCCAGCTGTTGAAGTCGGCCTTGAGACGCACCCCGCGGGCGTGCGGCGCCCACACCGCGAACGACGTGCCCGTCACGGTGCCGGCCGCCGTCTCGTAGCTGCGCACGTTGGCGCCGAGCACGTCCCACAGCTGCTCGTGGCGGCCCTCGTTGAACAGGTGCAGGTCCATCTCGCCCACGGTGGGCAGCCACCGGTAGGGGTCGTCGAAGGTGGTCGGGTCGCCGCCGTAGGAGACGCCGACGCGGTACTCGGGCACCCGGGCGACCGGCAGCACCGCCACCCAGACGCCCTCGTGCTCGTGGGCCAGCTCGGTGGTGCCCCACGCGCCGGACACGGCGACCGACGTCGCCAGCGGACGCAGCACGCGCACCGTCACCGCCCCGTCGTGCGGGTGGACGCCCAGGACGCCGTGCGGGTCGCCGTGCTCGCCACGGGCCAGCTGCTCGAGGACGTCGCGGGCCACCGGGAGGGGCTGCGGGTCGGTGCTCGGGACAGTGCTCGGGGCGGGGCTGGTGCTCGGGCTGGTGCTCCTGCCCGTGCTGCTGCCGGGGGTGCTCTCGGTCATGACTCTCCGATCTCCGCGACGGCCTGGAGCGGGATGTCCACCCAGGTCGGACGGTTGCGGGTCTCGTACACGGTCTCGTAGACGGCCTTGTCGGCGACGTAGGCGTCGAGCAGCGTCCGCTGGGCCTCGGTCACCTCACCGCCGGTGTAGGCCACCAGGAAGTGGTTCTTGGCCCGGTTCGCCCACTCGGCGGCCCGTGCCTGCCGGGCCTCGGTGCCCTCGGGGTCGTCCTCGGACCAGGTGCGCTCCACCACGCGCGGGGCGTAGTCGAAGGAGCGCAGCATGCCCGCCACGTCCCGCCACGGGGAGTCGGGCAGCACCCGCTCGGCGAGGGTCTTGGCGGGCTCGCCCTCGAAGTCGACGATCTTCCAGCCCAGCGACGTGCGCAGGGTCTGGCCCAGGTGCAGGTCTCCGTGCACCCGCTGCGTGGTGAGCAGCCCCTGGTCGGCGACGGCGCCGAAGGTGCGCAGCAGACCCTCGCGGTGCTCCTCCAGGACCGGGACGACGGCGGCCGCCGCGCCGAGGCGGCGGCCCATGAGGGCGGCCAGCGCGCCGGCGTCCTTCTCGCTGGTGCCGAAGTGCTCGGCGAGGGTGTCGTGCACCTCGCGCAGCGCCTCGCCCAGCCGCGTCGCCTCGCCGGCGAAGTCGCCGCCGGAGGCCGACGCCCGCGTCTCGGGGTCGGAGAAGAGGGTGCGGACGCTGTTGAGCGCCAGGTCCCAGCCGTCCGAGGCGGTGCGCAGGAACTGCTGGAGCATCGAGAGCTGCCAGATCTCCCCGGTGCGCGGGTGCGTCCAGTCGATCCAGCCGTACAGCGCGGCCACGTTGGCGCACCCGGCACGGGTCAGGACCTCGTGGATCTCGATGTCGGGGTTGCGGCCCGGGGTGAGCTTGCGGAAGACCTTGAGGATCGCGTCCTCGCCGAACATCACGGTCGAGTTCGACTGCTCGCCGGAGAACAGCGACGCGCGGGCGTCCGGGTCGATCTCGTAGCCGGGCAGCCGGCGGAAGGTGAGCCCCGACGCCGCGTCGTGCGCCTCGCCGGTCTCGTAGGCGTCGAAGAAGGTGCGCTGCCACGCGGCCATCGCCTCGCGGTCGTGCACCGCGTCGTAGACGTGCACCCAGCCCAGGCCGGGCTCCTCCCACCAGCCGATGAAGGCGTGCTCGAGGCGGGACTCGGCATCGGTGTAGAAGGCCAGCGGCACCTGGTAGACCTCGACGGCCTGCTCGCCGTCCTCGCCCTCGGCGGCGCCCGCCGGCACGTCCGCGTAGGTGAGCTCGACGAGGTGGTTGAGCACCGCGACCGGGCCGCCCTCGGCGGTGCCGGGCACGTGGCCGATCCGGTAGACCTGGCTGACCTCGAACGGTCGGCCCTTGCCGCCGAACCAGCGGGTCCGGCCGAGGTAGTCGGCGATGACGGCCGGGTCGACGTGGTCGACCGGGCCGGTGAACGGAGCCGGTGCGTCGCTCACAGCAGCGGTCCCTCCTCCGGGGTCGGTGCCGCCGGCAGCCGGAACCAGTAGAAGCCGTAGCCGGCCAGCGTCAGCAGGTAGGGCAGCTCGCCGATGACGGGGAACTCGACGTTGCCGAGCAGCTCCACGGGCCGGCGGCCCTCGAAGCGGCGCAGGTCGAGCTCGACGGGCTGCGGGAAGCGGGAGAGGTTGTTGACGCAGAGGATGACGTCCTCGGCGCCGGTCTCGGGGTCGGTCCACTCGCGCACGTAGGAGAGCACCGAGGCGTTCGAGCCGCCCAGGTCGTGGAACTCGCCCAGGCCGAAGGACGGGTGGTGCCGGCGGGCGTGGATCATCCGGTGCGTCCAGTGCAGCAGGGAGGACGGGTTCTCCATCTGTGCCTCGACGTTGACCGACTCGTAGCCGTAGATGGCGTCCTGGACCACCGGCAGGTCGAGCCGGCCGGGGTTGGCGGAGGAGAACCCGGCGTTGCGGTCGCTCGTCCACTGCATCGGCGTGCGCACGCCGTCGCGGTCACCGAGCCAGATGTTGTCGCCCATGCCGATCTCGTCGCCGTAGTAGAGCACCGGGCTCCCCGGCAGCGAGAGCAGCAACGCGTTGAACAGCTCGATCTGGTTGGTGTCGTTCTCCAGCAGCGGGGCCAGCCGGCGGCGGATGCCGATGTTGGCCTTCATCCGCGGGTCCTTGGCGTACTCCTGCCACATGTAGTCGCGGTCCTCGTCCGTGACCATCTCGAGGGTGAGCTCGTCGTGGTTGCGCAGGAAGATGCCCCACTGGCAGTTGCTGGGGATCTCCGGCGTCTGCTCGAGGATCTCCGAGATCGGGTAGCGCGACTCGCGGCGCACCGCCATGAAGATGCGGGGCATCACGGGGAAGTGGAAGGCCATGTGGCACTCGTCGCCGCCGGCCTCGAAGTCGCCGAAGTACTCCACGACGTCCTGCGGCCACTGGTTGGCCTCGCACAGCAGGACGCGGCCGGGGTACTCGTCGTCGACGACCTTGCGGATCTTCTTGAGGAAGTCGTGGGTCTCGGGCAGGTTCTCGCCGTTGCTGCCCGGGCGCTCGTAGAGGTAGGGCACCGCGTCCAGGCGGAACCCGTCCAGGCCCATGTCGAACCAGAACCGCAGCGCGTCGGTGATCGCGTCGTGCACGGCCGGGTTGTCGAAGTTCAGGTCGGGCTGGTGGGAGAAGAACCGGTGCCAGAAGTACTGCTGGCGCACCGGGTCCCACGTCCAGTTCGAGGGCTCGGTGTCGACGAAGATGATCCGGGCCTCGGAGTAGAGGTCGTCGCTGTCGGACCAGACGTAGAAGTCGCCGTACGGCCCGTCCGGGTCCGAGCGGCTGGCCTGGAACCACGGGTGCTGGTCGCTGGTGTGGTTCATGACGAAGTCGATGATCACGCGGATGCCGCGCTTGTGCGCCTCGTCCAGGAAGTAGTGGAAGTCCTCGATCGTGCCGATCGCCGGCAGCACCCCGGTGTAGTCGGCGACGTCGTAGCCGCCGTCGCGCAGCGGGGAGGGGAAGAACGGCGGGATCCAGAGGCAGTCGACGCCGAGCCACTGGAGGTAGTCCAGCTTCTCGACCAGGCCGCGGAAGTCGCCGGTGCCGTCGCCGTTGGAGTCGCGGAAGGAGCGGACGAGCACCTCGTAGAAGACGGCCGTCTTGAACCAGTCCGGCTGCGGGCGGCCGGCGGACTCGGCGTCCACGCCGGAGTCGGTGGTGCCGTCGACCACCGGGTCCTCCGCCAGCGGCGGGCCGTCGGGGACGGCGGTGGGGCTGGTGCCGGTCGGGTCGAGGTGCTCGGGGCTGGTCTGGTCGGTGCTCATCGGGCTCCCTTCACGACGAGGACGTGCGCGGGTTCGGTGAACGGGTCCAGCCGCACGTAGTTGTGCTGGCCCCAGGTCCACTCCGCGCCGGTGATCTCGTCGTGGACGGTGAACGTGGACTCGCCCAGCCCGAGGGCCTCGACGTCGAGGTGGACCGTGGTCTCGTGCACGGCGTGCGGGTCGAGGTTGATCACCACGATGACGGTGTCGCTCGCGGCGTCGCCCGGCACGGCCTGCTTGGCGTAGACCAGCACGCTGTCGTCGTCGCTGTAGTGGATCGTCGTGTTGCGCAGCAGCTGGAGCGCCTTGTGCGCGCGTCGGGTCTCGTTCAACCGGGTCAGGTAGGGCATGAGCGTGCGGCCCTCGGCCTCCGCGCCGGCCCAGTCACGCACCCTGATCTGGAACTTCTCGGTGTCCAGGTACTCCTCGCTGCCCGGCTTCAGCGCCACGTGCTCGAACAGCTCGTACCCGGAGTAGACGCCCCACGAGGGGCTGGAGGTCGCCGCCAGCGCTGCCCGGATCTTGAACGCCGCCGGGCCGCCGTACTGGAGGAAGCCGTGCAGGATGTCGGGGGTGTTGACGAAGAAGTTCGGCCGCATCAGGTGGTCGGACTCGGTGGCGACCTCGGTGAGGTACTCCTCGATCTCCGTCTTGCCCGTGCGCCAGGTGAAGTACGTGTAGGACTGGTGGAAGCCCACCGCGCCCAGGCCGTGCATCATCGCCGGGCGGGTGAAGGCCTCGGAGAGGAACAGGACGTCGGGGTCGGTGCTGCGGACCTCGCCGAGCAGCCACTCCCAGAACGCCACCGGCTTGGTGTGGGGGTTGTCGACGCGGAAGACGCGGACGCCGTGGCTCATCCAGTAGCGGACCACCCGCAGGACCTCCGCGCAGATGCCGCGGGGGTCGTTGTCGAAGTTGACCGGGTAGATGTCCTGGTACTTCTTCGGCGGGTTCTCGGCGTAGGCGATCGTGCCGTCCGCGCGGGTGGTGAAGAACTCCGGGTGCTCGGTGGCCCACGGGTGGTCCGGGGCGGCCTGGAGCGCCAGGTCGAGGGCGATCTCGAGGTTGAGCTCCCGGGCGCGGGCCACGAACGCGTCGAAGTCCTCGATGGTGCCCAGGTCGGGGTGGATCGCGTCGTGCCCGCCGTCCTTGGAGCCGATGGCCCACGGCGACCCCGGGTCGTCCGGGCCGGGGGTCAGCGTGTTGTTCGGACCCTTGCGGTTGACCTCGCCGATCGGGTGGATCGGCGGCAGGTAGACGACGTCGAAGCCCATGCGGGCCGCGCGCTCGAGGCCGGAGACGGCGGTGCGGAACGTGCCGCTGACGACCTTTCCGGTCTCCTGGTCGATGCTCGCGCCCTCGGAGCGGGGGAAGAACTCGTACCAGGAGCCGAACAGGGCCCGCGGGCGGTCGGCGTAGAGGGGGAAGGGACCCTCGACGGTGACCAGCTCGCGGATCGGGTTGGCGTGCAGCACCGACGCCAGCTCCGGGTCCTGGAGCGCCGCGAGCCGGGCCTCGGCCGGGCGGCCCGTGTCGGTGGCGGCCAGGACCGCGCCGTCGAGCACGTCCATCTCGAACGTCTGGTCCGCGCGCAGCGAGGCGCGCACCCGGTCGAAGAGCAGCTTGCCCTCGGTGAACATGAGCTCGACGTCGACCCCGGCGGGGATCTTCACGCCGGCGGCGTGCTCCCAGGTGGCCAGCGGGTCGGACCAGGCGTGCACCTCGAAGCCCCACGCGCCGCCCAGGTCGGGGGTGACCCACGCGCTGTAGGAGTCGGGCACGGTCGCGTGCTTGGTCATCCGCACGGGGGCGCGTCGCGACCCGTCCGGTGCCACCAGCACGACCTCGGCGGCCAGCCTGTCGTGCCCCTCGCGGAAGACCGTCGCCGTCACCGGCAGCGGCTCTCCCACGGTGGCCTTGGCAGGTTGGCGCCCGAGGTCCACCAGGGGCATCACGTTCATGACGGGGATGCGTCCGACCATGTGACCTACCCAACCGTGCCCGCCCACCCGCTGCAAGCCACCCCACGGGGGAGTGAGCGTGGTCTGCGCGACCCGCACCCCCTCCCACCTCGGCCCTCGGGCGGTCAGGAGCACCGGAGGTCGAGCAGCGAGGAGCGCGGGCGACGAGCGCACGTCGAGACCCTGGATGAGGCACCACCGGTGGTCGAGCAGTGAGGAGCGCCAGCGACGAGCGAACGTCGAGACCCTGGATGAGGCACCACCGGTGGTCGAGCAGTGAGGAGCGCCAGCGACGAGCGCACGTCGAGACCGCTCTCCACAGGCTTCTACGCACGAGGAATCCGTGTCGACGGCCGGGGAAGCCTCCGTCCATGGCATGGACTTACATCGTCAAGTGCAGCGACGGCTCCCTGTACGTGGGCAGCACCACGGATCTCGGACGGCGGATCTGGGAGCACCAGGACGGCAGGGGAGCGGCGTACACCCGAGCCCGGCGGCCGGTCGTGCTGGCCTGGGCAGCCGAGTGCGACCGGATCGACGACGCCTTCCGGTGGGAGAAGCAGATCCAGGGATGGAGCAGGAGGAAGCGTCTGGCGCTGATCGAGGGCAGGCTCGAGGACCTGCCGGGCCTGGCACGAGGCAGGAACCTTCCGCCGGCGGAGGGGTAGTGGTCTCGACGTGCGGTCGTCGCTGGCGCTCCTCCCTGCTCGACCACCGGGTGGCTCCCGACGTCGGGCCTTCCTCGACCTCCGGTCATCGTCGGCCCAGACGCGGGGAGGCCCCCACCGGAGGTCGAGGAACGACGAGGTCGTGTCTCGACACCACCGGCGAGGGCCTCCCTCGGGGTGCTGAGCGGGTCAGCGGGCGAAGACCTGGAGCTCCGCGGCGTGCACGATCGTGCCGCGGGTGGACGCGGTCGCGCAGTCGGTGTCGTTGAGCGGGTCGTTGTCGATCTCACCGGCGTAGCCCTCGTACCCGGTGCACTGGTTCTCCAGAGCCACGAGTCGGACGGCCGAGGCCTGCACCGGCTCGTCCAGGACGAAGGCGCGCAGGGTCTGGTCGGGCGCCACCGGGCGGGGGCGGACGCCGGGAAACGCGTCGGGCGAGGAGGTGAGGACCCGGGTCCACGTGCCGGCACCGGCGCAGTCGGCGGTGCAGACCTCGATCGCGAACTGCCGCAGCGCGGTGAACCGCGAGCCGGAGTCCTGGTCGACGTCGTCCTCGCCGTCGACCGGGTTCAGCAGGGCGCTGACCTGGACGCGCTTGACGGTGTGCGTGCCGCCGGCGAGGTCGACCGAGACCGACGGCGTGGTGACGTCGACGTTCTCGGCGGTGACGCCGGCCCAGTTGGTGTCCTCGGTGCCGTCGATGAGCGCCTCGGGCTTGAGCGAGCCCTCGGTGGCGCCGATGACGCTCGCGCCGTTGGCGGCCGCCGCCAGGTTGCGTCGGCTCGGCAGCTGCACGGTGGTGGTGCGGCCGCGGCGCACGGTGACCGTCATCCGCTTGAAGCCGCCGGCGGGGGAGACGAACACCATCGTGTAGGTGCCCGGCGCCATCCGCCGCGTGGCCGGCCGCTTCGTCTTCGCGTAGGTGTCGGCGAACGGCGTGCTGCGGGCCTCGTAGACGCCCACGTAGACCTTGCCCGCGGCCTTGCCCGCCTTGAACGCGACCTTGCCGTTGCCGCGCGGCGCGGAGAAGCCGCCCACGACCGAGGTGTCGTCGCCGCCGTCGGTGACGGCGCTGGGGCCCATGCCGCGGCGGGCGAAGGCGTGCCACATGGTGCCGACGTCGGCGCCGCCGAAGCGCATCTTGTCCGCGGCGAGCATGGCGTCACGGGCGTCGAGCATCGACGTCGAGCCCTGCTGGAGCAGGAAGGAGTCGAACATCAGCTGCACCCAGCGGCGGTTGCCGGGGCAGTACTGCGGCGCCAGCGGCGAGGTGGTCGGGCCGCCCTGGGCGCACTGGAGCTGGAGGTCGGCGTCGTCGTAGGGGAACCGGGCGTCGTACTTCTCCACGAGCGCCTGGCGGACCTCCCACTGGGCGCCGTTCCAGATCTCGCCGTCGGCGTGCACCTCGGCGCCGGTGGTGTCGAAGCCGTAGTTGGAGTAGTTCAGCGGGTTCTCGTTGATCGCGTAGTCGCGGATGGCGACCTCGGTGTTGCCGGTGGCGTAGACGCCGACGGCCCAGACGTTGCCGCCGTTGTCGTAGCCGTGGCTGAACTGGTACTCCGCGGCCACCAGGTCGGACCAGGACTCGCCCATGGCGCCGCCCTGCTCGGAGGTCAGGCCCTCGTCCGGGCCGGCGACCATGCGGTTGGAGATGGCGTGGGTGTACTCGTGGCCCACGATGCCCATGTCGAGCCCGCCGTCGGTGCAGGGGGCGTAGAAGGAACCGGCGATCGGCTGGAACAGGTACTGGTTGGTGATGCCGGGGATGCCGTCCTGCAGCGCGATCTGGTTGGCGTTGTCTCGGCCCAGCAGCAGCGGCTGCCCACCGGTGAGCGCACCGGCCTGGGCGTTGCCGACCTCCTGGTCGCCGCCGACGCCGCCGCGTCCGAAGTTGTCCAGCTGCATGTTGTAGTTCTTCTCGGTGAAGCCGAGGTAGTAGCTGTAGTCGTGCATCCGGTTGTGCGAGACGAACAGGTTCGCGACGGAGGCCTCGATGTCGTTGCCGCCGGGCACGAGGTTGGTCGGGTCGCACTGCGACTCGTTCCACGCGTCGGTGAACTCCGGGGTGTAGTCACGCGTGGGCGAGACCGGCGCCTGCAGCAGGCCACCGGGGGTCAGCGGGCTGACCCACGCCTCGTGGGTGTTGGCATTGTTGCCGATCGTCGTCAGGGACGAGGCGGCGCCGGCGTTGAGGGTGTCCCACCCGATCGGCGAGGCGAGGTTCTCGAACGGGCCGGTGGGGGTGTTGCACAGCTCGGTGGCGACCCAGCAGCCGACGACCTCGTTCTCCGGGGTCACGCCGACCTCGGTCGAGGCCATGTCGGGGTTGGCGGTCCAGTAGGCCCAGGAGGGGTCGAAGCCCAGGTCGCCGACCGACGGGGCGGCCGTGTCCGAGGTGGCCACGATCATCGAGTAGGTGCCGATGACGGCGGAGGCGTCGTCGTAGGGGCAGACCTGGGCCGAGTAGACGCCGGCCGGCAGGTCGTCGGAGGCGAACGTGGCGACCTCGGGGCTGGTGAGCAGGTCGCCGGTGTAGAGCAGCTCGTCGCCGGGGCCGAAGAACTTCACGGTGATGTCGTCGACGGGCAGGGCGAGGCCGACCGCGTTGATCGAGCGGGTGTTGTCGTCGGTCAGCTCGAAGGCGTGCTTGGGGCCGCACTCGGTGGCGCTGAAGGTGCCCGAGAAGACGTCGGAGACCTGGTCGTTCTCCACCTGGTTCTGCCGCGTCCAGACCTTGCCGGTCACCGCGTCCACGTGCAGCGTGTAGGCGAGCGAGGCGCCGCCGGCGACGTCCACGACGTTGACGACGTACACGGGGCGCACCCGTCCGTCGGCCAGGGCGAGGGAGCGCAGGCGGACCTGCTGCTCCTGGGCAAAACCCGGCACGGTGAGCCGGGTCCAGGAGAGCCTGCCGCCGTCGACGGCGCTGACGACCGAGGAGAGGTCGCCGGCGGACACGGTGCGGCCCACGTTCGCGGCGGCCTCGGCCCACGCCTGGAGCGGGGTCAGCGCGGCGGCACGGGGGGAGGCCGCGGTGCGGGCGAGCGAGGAGGAGGCGTACACGATGGAGCCGTCGGCGACGCCGACCGTGACCATGCTGCCGGAGGCGGCGGGCAGCCCGCCGAACCGCTGGCGGAACAGGACGGCGTGGCCGGCGTCGGCGGTGGGGGCGCCGTCCGCGTCCGGGTAGGAGGCCAGCTCCTGGTCGTTGACCAGCTGCAGCGCGCCCATCTGGGTCGCCGTCAGCCCGAACAGCGCGGCGTTCTGCTGCAGCCAGGTGCGGGCGGCGCGCACGGGGTTCGCGGAGGTGGCGGGGGCGAGCACCCCGTCCTGCGCGAGCACCGAGCTCGGGGTGCCGTAGTCGTTCCAGCGCAGCGACACACCGCCGAGGCCGGCGTCGAGGGCCCGAGCGGCCCTCTTCTGCGCGGCCGACGGCAGCACGGAGCCCCGCAGGTCGAGGTCCGTGAGGCCCGCGACGGGGTCGGCGATGGTGCCGATCGTGTCTTTGAGCGCGTCCCTCCCGGCCACGGAGGTGGGGGAGGCGTCGTCCGCCGCGAGGGCCGGGAGCTGGGTGAGTCCCGGCGCGAGTGCGACGGTGAGCAGCGCGGCTGCGGCCGTGGTCCGGCGGGCGCGGCGCTGGTGTCGGGTGGTCATGGACACCACAACGGGGGCTGCGGGGCGGGGTTACGCCCCGCAGGCGCGCTCGCCACCAGAAGTTACTTGCGGTTAACAAGTCTTCCGCCCCGTCCGCCCGCGCCGGGTTCGCAGTACCGTCACCGACGTGCGCGCAATCCGTCGACTGACCGTCCGACCGGCGCTGCCGGCCCCGCTCGAGGCCCTGGGGGAGCTGGCCGGCAACCTGCGCTGGGCCTGGCACCCGGCCACCGGTGACCTGTTCGCCGCCCTCGACCCGCAGGCGTGGGAGAGCAGCGGGCACGACCCCCGTGGGGTCCTCGGCCTCGTCTCCCGCGACCGCCTCGAGGAGGCCGCGGCGGACCAGGAGTACGTGGCCCGCGTGGAGGCGGGCCGGGCGGACCTGCGCGCCTACCTCTCCGCCGACCGCTGGTACCAGCGCGCGGCCCAGCAGGGAGCCCAGCAGGGAGCCCAGCAGGGGGCGGAGCCGACCTCGTGGCCGGCGGCCATCGGCTACCTCTCGGCCGAGTTCGGGGTCGCCGCGGCGCTGCCGCAGTACTCCGGCGGTCTCGGCATCCTCGCCGGTGACCACCTCAAGGCGGCCTCGGACCTGGGCGTCCCGATCATCGGCGTCGGCCTGCTCTACACGCACGGCTACTTCCGCCAGTCCCTGGACCGGCACGCGTGGCAGCAGGAGCACTACCCGCTGCTGGACCCCAACGCTCTGCCGGTGCAGCTGCTGCGCGAGGACGACGGCACGCCGGCGTCCGTCGCCCTGGCCCAGCCGGGCGGACCGGACCTGGTGGCCCGCATCTGGGTCGCCTCGGTGGGGCGGGTGCCGCTGCTCATGCTCGACACCGACGTGAAGGGCAACCCGCAGCACTACGTCGACGTCACCGACCGGCTCTACGGCGGCGACGCCGAGCACCGGCTGCGCCAGGAGCTGCTGCTGGGCGTGGGCGGGCTGCGCGCCATCCGCGAGTACTGCCGCATCACCGGCCACGCCGCGCCCGAGGTGTTCCACCTCAACGAGGGCCACGCCGGCTTCCTGGGGATCGAGCGGCTGCGCGAGCTCACGGTGGCGGACGACGGGCCCCGGCTCGACCTCGAGGCGGCGCTGGAGGTGGGCCGGGCGTCGACCGTGTTCACCACCCACACGCCGGTGCCCGCCGGCATCGACCGCTTCCCGCGGACGCTCGTGGAGCAGTACTTCGCCGACCACGGCGGCGTCACCCCCGGTGTGCCGACCGAGCGGGTGCTGGCGCTGGGCTCGGAGGGCTACGAGGGCGGCGACCCGGGCGTGTTCAACATGGCGGTGATGGGCTTCCGGCTGGCCCAGCGCGCCAACGGCGTCTCGCGGCTGCACGGGCACGTCTCGCGGGAGATGTTCAACGGCCTGTGGCCCGACTTCGACATCGACGAGGTGCCCATCACCTCCATCACCAACGGCGTGCACGCGCCGACCTGGGTGGCCCGCGACGTGCTGGGGCTGGCCGCGGTCCGCGGCGCGGACCCGGACGGTGACGACACCAGCGCGTTCTGGCGGGCCGTCGAGGAGGTGCCGGACGCCGAGCTGTGGTCGGTCAAGCGCGCCCAGCGCGAGCGGCTGGTGGGCGAGGTCCGCCGCCGGCTGCGCGCCTCGTGGCTCCAGCGCGGCGCCACGCCCGCCGAGCTCGGTTGGACCGACGAGGTGCTGGACCCCGACGTCCTGACGATCGGCTTCGCGCGTCGCGCCGCGTCCTACAAGCGGCTGACGCTGATGATGCGGGACCCCGCGCGGCTCAGGCGGCTCCTGCTCGACCCCGAGCGGCCCGTCCAGCTCGTCATCGCCGGCAAGGCGCACCCCGCCGACGACGGCGGCAAGCGCCTCATCCAGCAGATCGTGCAGCTCTCCGACGACCCCGAGCTGCGGCACCGCATCGTCTTCCTGCCCGACTACGACATCGCCATGGCCCAGCCGCTCTACCCCGGCTGCGACGTGTGGCTGAACAACCCGCTGCGCCCCTACGAGGCCTGCGGCACCTCGGGCATGAAGGCCGCCCTGAACGGCGGGCTCAACCTGTCGGTGCTCGACGGCTGGTGGGACGAGTGGTTCGACGGGGCCAACGGCTGGGCCATCCCGTCCGCGGACGGCCTGGAGGACCCCGACCACCGCGACGACGTCGAGGCGGCCGCCCTGTACGGCCTGGTCGAGCGCGAGGTCGCGCCGCGCTTCTACGACACCGACGCCGCCGGCGTCCCCACGCGCTGGACCGACATGCTGCGGCACACGCTGCTCTCGCTGGGCCCGAAGGTCCTGGCCAGCCGCATGGTGCGCGACTACGTGCGGCAGCTCTACGCCCCGGCGACCGCGAGCGCGCGCGCCCTGGGCGCCGACCACGCCGGCGCGGTGGCGCTGGCGGGCTGGAAGCAGCGGGTGCGCGAGGGCTGGCACGCCGTGCGGGTGGAGCACGTGGAGGGCAGCGGCGCCGCGCAGGGCGAGGTCGACGTGCCGGAGGTGGGGGACACCCTCACCGTGCGCGCCTTCGTCGCCCTCGGCGCCCTGGCCCCCGCGGACGTGGCGGTCCAGCTGGTGCAGGGCCGGGCCGGCGAGGCCGACGACATCCTCGAGCCGACCACCGCGGAGCTGGGGCTGGCCGAGGACCTCGGCGGTGGCCGGTACCGGTACGAGGGCAGCGTCGAGCTGGCGGCCGCGGGCCCGTTCGGCTACACGGTGCGGGTGCTGCCGCACCACGCAGCGCTGGCCGCGCCGGCCGAGCTGGGGCTGGTCACCTACCCGCGCTGAGCGGGCGGGCGACGGTCACCGCAGCTCGCGCAGCACCACCATCGTGCGGCGCCCCAGGACGAGGTGCTCGCCGACGTTGAACACCTCACCGACCGGGTGCTCGGCGTCGGTGGAGAGCACCACCTCGGCCTTCTGCACCCAGTCGTTCTCGGGCAGCAGCACGCGCTGGCGGGCCCGGCCGGGGTTGAACCAGAGCACGAACGAGTCGTCCACCTGCTGCTCCCCGCGCGGGCCGGGGGAGCGCAGGGGGCCGCCGGAGAGGAACATCCCGAACGAGGAGATGCCCGGGTCGTGCCAGTCCTGCGGGGTCATCTCCCGCCCCGAGGGGTGCAGCCACGCCATGTCCTTGGGGCCGCCGACGATGGTGGGCCGCCCCTCGAACCAGTGCCGCTGGCGCAGGGCCGGGTGGTCCTTGCGCAGCCGCAGCGCCCGCTTGGTGGTCTCGTACACGTCCAGCCAGGCGTCGTCGGCGCGCCAGTCGATCCACGAGGTCTCGTTGTCCTGGCAGTAGGCGTTGTTGTTGCCGCGCTGCGTGCGGCCGCGCTCGTCGCCGGCGGTGATCATCGGGACGCCGTTGGCCAGGCAGAGCGTCGCCATCAGGTTGGCGGCCTGCCTGCGCCGCAGCGCCAGCAGCGCCGGGTCGTCGGTCTCGCCCTCGACGCCGTGGTTCCAGGAGCGGTTGTTGTCGGTGCCGTCCCGGTTCTCCTCGCCGTTGGCCAGGTTGTGCTTGCCGTTGTAGGTGACCAGGTCGCGCAGCGTGAACCCGTCGTGGGCGGTGACGAAGTTGATCGAGTTGTACGCCGTCCGGCCGTCGTCGGAGTAGAGGTCGGAGGAGCCCGCCAGGCGGGTGGCGATCGAGTGCACGCCCCAGGTCTGGTTGCGCCAGAAGTCGCGGACGATGTCGCGGAACTGGTCGTTCCACTCGGTCCACGGGGCCGGCATGCCGCCCACGAGGTAGCCGTCCATGGAGGCGTCCCAGGGCTCGGCGATGAGCTTGACGTGGCGCAGCACCGGGTCCTGGCCGATGGCGACGAGGAGGTCGGAGCCCATGTCCACGTCGTAGCCGGAGCGGGTCAGCGCCGACATCAGGTCGAAGCGGAAGCCGTCCACGTGCATCTCGGTGACCCAGTAGCGCAGGGAGTCCAGGATCAGCCGCAGCACGTTGGGGTTCTCGGAGTTCACCGTGTTGCCGCACCCGGTGACGTCCCAGTAGGTGTCGGTCGGCACGTCCTCGCTGCGCACGCGGCGGTAGTAGCCCAGGTCGTCGAGCCCGCGGAAGCTGAGCGTCGGGCCGAGCGGGCCGGCCTCGGCGGTGTGGTTGTAGACCACGTCGAGGATGACCTCGAGCCCGGCGCGGTGCAGGTCCTTGACCATCCGCTTGAACTCGGCGACCTGGTCGCCGCCGTCCCCGGTGGAGGAGTAGGCGCCGTGCGGGGCGAAGTAGCCCAGGGAGTTGTAGCCCCAGTAGTTGGTGCTGCCCCGGGCGGTCAGCCCCGGCTCGGAGACGAACTGGTGCACCGGCAGCAGCTCCACGGCCGTCACGCCCAGGTCGCGCAGGTAGTCGGTGACCGCCGGGTGCCCCAGGCCGGCGTAGGTGCCGCGCAGGTGCTCGGGCACGCGGTCGTGCAGCGCCGTCATGCCCTTGACGTGGCACTCGTAGATGACGGTGTCGCGCCAGCGGTAGTGCGCCGGGCTGTCGCCCTCCCAGTCGAAGGAGGTGTCGACCACGACGCTGCGCGGCACGACGGGGGCCGAGTCCAGCTCCGAGCGGCGCTCGGGCTCGCCGAAGACGTAGCCGAAGGCCGCCTCGGTCGGGTCGACCGTGCCGCTGACGGCCTTGGCGTACGGGTCGACCAGCAGCTTGTTCACGTTGAACCGCAGGCCGCGCTCGGGGTCCCAGGGGCCGTCGGCGCGGAAGCCGTAGCGGGTGCCGGGGGCGACGTCGGGCAGCGCGCCGTGCCAGATGCCCAGCGACTGCTCGGTGAGCTCGTGCCGCGTCTCCACCTCGCCGCCGACGCCGTCGGGGGCGAAGAGGCACACCCACACCGTGGTGGCGGCCGGGGCGCTGACCGCGAAGTTGGTCGACTCCGGGCTCCAGGTGGCTCCCAGGGGCCAGTTGCGGCCGGGCCAGACCTTGGCGGTCTGTCCGAGGTGCTTCCAGGTGACGGGCATGGGGTCGATCCTCCCACCACAGCCACGCAGCGCGGTGGGTGCGGGGAGCGTGACGCGTCTGACAGAGTGCCCGGTACCGACCGGGGTCGGGCTGCGACATCGTGGCCCGACGCGGGAACCGGGCAGTCACCAGCAGGAACCAGGCAGGAACCAGGCCGTCGGGCCTCCGGCACCGAACCACCAGCACGTCGCGCGGGCCCCCGCCGCGCCCCCACGAAGGAGAGCCGATGGCAGAGTTCGTCCACCTCGAGGTCGACGAGGGCGTCGCCACGATCAGGCTGGACCGGCCGAAGATGAACGCGATCAGCCTGGCCGTGCAGGCCGAGCTGCGCGCGGCGGCCGAGGAGTGCACCGACCGCGAGGACGTCGCCGCTGTCGTCATCACCGGCGGCGAGAAGGTCTTCGCCGCCGGCAACGACGTCAAGGAGATGGCGTCGATGTCGTACGCGGAGATGGTCAGCGTCATCGGCCCGCTCCAGCAGGCGGTCACGGCCGTCGCGGAGATCCCCAAGCCCGTCGTCGCCGCCGTCAACGGCTACGCGCTCGGTGGCGGCTGCGAGCTCGCCCTGGCCGCCGACGTCCGCTTCGCCGCCTCGGACGCGGTGCTCGGCCAGCCCGAGGTGCTGCTCGGCATCATCCCGGGCGCCGGCGGCACGCAGCGCCTGGCGCGCCTGGTGGGGCCCTCCCGGGCCAAGGACCTGATCTTCACCGGCCGCTTCGTGCGCGCGGACGAGGCGCTCACGCTCGGCCTCGTGGACCGGGTGGTGCCCCCCGAGGACGTCTACACCCAGGCCTGGGAGTGGGCCTCGCAGTTCTCCGGCGCCGCGTCGCTGGCCCTGCGCGCCGCCAAGCAGGCGGTGGACGGCGGCCTGGCCACCGACCTGACCACCGGGCTGGCCCTCGAGCGGGCGGCCTTCGCGGGCTGCTTCGCCACCGCGGACCGGGAGACCGGGATGCGCTCCTTCGTCGAGGACGGGCCGGGCAAGGCCCGGTTCGAGGGGCGGTGACGGGCATGGCCGGCAAGACTGCTGCAGGCGTGCGTCGCGTGCGCACGCTCCTGGCCCAGCTGGTGTGGACGGCCGCCGTCGTGGTGGCCGCCGTGCTCGCCGTGGGCGCGCTGCTCGTCGCGATCGGTGCCAACACCGAGAACGACCTGGTCAGGTTCGTCCTGGACCTCGCCGACGGCGTCGACCTCGGCGTCTTCAGCCGGGAGAACGGAATCCGCCAGTTCGGCGGCGACAACGCCGAGGTGAAGAACGCCCTGTTCAACTGGGGCCTGGGCGCCGTGGCCTACCTCGTCGTCGGCCGCGTCGTCGCGCGGCTCGTCAGCCCCGGCAAGGCCTGAGCCTTGTGACCCAGCCCACCCGCCGGGTGTGGGCACGTATGTGACCGGCGGGTAACATCGCCACCAGTCGAGACCACAGGAGGGACCCCTCGGGGTCGGACACCGCATGAACATTGTCGTTTGCGTGAAGTACGTGCCGGACGCCACCGCGAACCGGCAGTTCGAGGCTGACAACACGGTCGACCGCGTCGGCGTGGACGGTCTGCTCTCGGAGCTGGACGAGTACGCCGTCGAGCAGGCGCTCCAGCTCAAGGAGAAGGCCGAGGACCCGACGTCGGTCACCGTGACCGCGCTGTGCGTGGGTCCGGAGCAGGCCACCGACGCCGTCCGCAAGGCCCTGCAGATGGGTGCCGACGCCGGCGTCCTGGTCACCGACGAGGCCGTCGCGGGCTCGGACGCCCCCGCGACCTCGCTGGTGCTGGCCAAGGCCGTCGAGAAGCTCGCCGAGGAGAACGGTCAGGCGGACGTGGTCATGTGCGGCATGGCGTCGACCGACGGCGGCATGTCCGTGGTGCCGGCGATGCTCGCCGAGCGCCTCGGCCTGCCGCAGGTCACCTTCGCCTCCCGCGTGGAGGCCCAGGGCGACCAGGTCCGCATCAAGCGCGACTCCGACACCGCCACCGAGATCGTCGGCGGGCGGATGCCGCTGCTGCTGAGCGTCACCGACCAGACCGGCGAGGCCCGCTACCCCTCCTTCAAGGGGATCATGGCGGCCAAGAAGAAGCCCATGTCCACGTGGTCGCTCTCCGACATCGGCGTGGACGCCGGCTCCGTCGGCGCGTCCGTGGCCTGGACCGTGGTCGCCGAGACGACCGAGCGGCCGCCGCGCACCGCGGGCGAGATCGTCACCGACGAGGACGGGTCGGGCGCCGTGGCGCTGGCCGGCTTCCTCGCCGACAAGAAGTTCATCTGAGCAGGGCTGGAAGGAGACAGACATGAGTGAGGTCCTGGTCGTCGTCGACCACGTCGACGGCGCGATCCGCAAGCCCACCCTGGAGCTGCTGACCCTGGCCCGCCGGATGGGCTCGGCCTCGGCCGTGTTCATCGGCCCGGCCGACGCGGCCGCCGGCGCCGCCGAGAAGCTCGCCGCCCACGGTGCCGAGAAGGTCTACACCGTCGACGACGCGCCCCTGCGCGGCTACCTGGTCGTGCCGAAGGTCGAGGTGCTCCAGCACCTCGTCGAGAAGACGTCGCCTGCCGCGGTGCTGCTGGTCTCCGGCTCGGAGGGCAAGGAGATCGCCGCTCGGCTCTCCATCCGCACCGGTTCCGGCCTGATCACCGACGCCGTCGACCTCGACGCCGACGGCACCACCACCCAGTCGGTCTTCGCCGGCTCCTTCACCGTCAAGGCGAAGGTCACCACCGGCACCCCGATCATCACGGTGAAGCCGAACTCGGCCCCCGTCGAGGAGACCGCGGGCGCCGGCACCGTCGAGCCCGTCAGCGTGGCGATCAGCGAGGGCGCCAAGGCCGCCATGGTCGTGGCCTCCCAGCCGCGCAAGGCCTCGGGCCGCCCCGAGCTGACGGAGGCCGCCATCGTGGTCTCGGGCGGCCGCGGCACCGGCGGCGACTTCGCCCCGGTGGAGGCGCTGGCCGACTCCCTCGGTGCGGCCGTGGGCGCCTCGCGCGCCGCGGTCGACTCCGGCTGGATGCCGCACAGCTTCCAGGTCGGTCAGACCGGCAAGACCGTCTCGCCGCAGCTCTACGTGGCCAACGGCATCTCGGGCGCGATCCAGCACCGGGCCGGCATGCAGACCTCGAAGACCATCGTCGCGGTCAACAAGGACCCCGAGGCCCCGATCTTCGAGCTGGTCGACTTCGGTGTCGTCGGCGACCTGCACACCGTGCTGCCGAAGGTGACCGAGGAGGTCACGACCCGCAAGGGCTGAGTCGGGCCGCGGCCCACGGGCCGCGACCCGCGTGCACGCAGGAGGGAGGGCGGCCGATCGGCCGCCCTCCCTCTCGTGCGTGCCCTAGGTTGAGCCCATGGCGCTCGCGCGGACGACCTGGCTGGCCCTCGTGCTCGGCGCGGTCGTCGGAGCGCTCTCGGCGGGCTACCTCGTCCTCGTGCGGCTGCTCACCCGGTTGGTCTGGGACGGCACCGAGCCGCGGCTGCCCGGCGAGGGGGCCTGGCAGGTGGTCCTCGTCTGCGTCGCGGGCGGCGTGGTGGTCGGCCTGCTCCGCGGCCGGCACGACCGGGATGCCCCGCACGACCTCGAGGACTTCCTGGCGGTGCTCGACGGCCTGACCGAGCCCGGTGCCGAGCGCGCGCCGCTCCCGAAGGCCACCTGGCTGCTGCGGGCCGGGGCGCTGGGCGTGGTCTCGCTGGCGGCCGGCGCCTCGCTCGGCCCGGAGGCCCCGCTGCTGCTGATGGCCTCGGGCCTGGGCCAGCGCGCGGCCCGCATCCTGCGCGTCACCCGCCACGAGGCCGCCTACCTGTCCTCGGTGGGCGCCGTCAGCGGACTCTTCGGCGGGCCGCTGGGCGCCGTCGTCCTGCCCGTCGAGGGCAGCCGCCGCCCGGCCGAGAGCCACCGGCTGATCGGGGCCGGCGTGGTCGCCGCGATCAGCGGCCTGGTCACCCTCCTGGTGCTCCTGCCCGGCGAGGGGCTGCACCGCTACGCGCTGCCGGACCCCGGGACGCTCGACGGACGCCGGCTGCTCGAGGCGCTGCTGTGGACGGTGCCGGCCGCCGCCCTCGCGGCACTCGCGGGCCTGGCGCTGCTGCTGCTCATGGCACCGGCCCGCGGCCTGGCCGAGCGGGCGCTGCCGCACCCGGTGCCGCGCGCGGCGGCCGGGGGAGCGGTGCTCGGCCTGCTCGGGGTGCTCCAGCCGCTCGCGCTGTTCTCCGGCGAGCACTCCGGGCAGGAGCTGATCGACGCCGCCACGAGCGCGGGCGTCCTGGCGCTGCTCGGCGTCGCCGTGGCGAAGCTGCTCGCCACGCTGGCCTGCCTGTCGACCGGCTGGTTCGGTGGGCAGATCTTCCCCGTCGTCCTCTCGGGGATGGCGGTGGGCCTCGCCGTCGCCGTGCTCGCCCCCGACGTGCCCGTGGGGGCGCTGGCCGCCGCCGGTGGCGCCGCCGCCTGCGTGGTGCTGCTGCGCCGCCCGCTCGCGGTGGTGGCGCTCCTGCTGTTCTTCTTCCCGCTCAGCGCGATGCCCGGCCTGGCCGCCGGCGCCGCCGTGGGGATGCTGGTGCTCTCCCTGCTGGGCGACCGGGTGCCGCAGCCGGCGCACGCCGGCGGGCACTAGCCCGGCTCAGGAGACCGCGGCCGCCAGCTCGGGCACGAGCACGTCGTAGGCCGCCTCGCTCAGGTGCAGGCCGTCCTCGTCGAAGGCGGCCTCGCCCAGGGTCTCGAGCAGGTCGCGGGTCTCCACCACCCAGCCGCGGCGGGCCCGGAAGACCTGCTCGGCGGTCTGGGCGTACCAGGACAGCGCGGCGTTGGTGCGGCCCTGCACGCCGGGACGGCCGGGCACGACGCCCGGCGGCATCACGTAGACCCAGCGCCGGGCGCGGACGAGGTCGACGACCGCGGTCAGGTGGGTGCGGAACGTCTCCCGCGGGGTGGCGGCCGCCGGGGCCGCGTCGTTGGTGCCGATCGAGAGCACCACCACGTCCTCCGGCGTCACGGCGTGCGCGCGGACCTGCGCGGCGAGGTCCGCCGCCAGGGCGCCGCCCACCGCTCCGTCGACCACCTCGACCCCGGGGGCCTGCGCACCGATCTCGGCGGCGCGCACCCCCAGACGGGCCAGGTGGCTGTCTCCCAGCAGCACGATCCTCATGACCGCGAACCTAGCCGCGTCCGCGGGCCGACGCCCGATCGGGAGAGGTGTCTCACGCGCCTACCCTGGACCGGTGAGCACCCGCACCGCCGGCACCACGTCCGCCTCGACGCCCACCTCGACGGCCACGTCCTCCGGGGTCACCCCGGCCCCGACCAGCGAGGACGACGTCCGCGCCCTGGCGCGACGGGCCCGCACGGCGTCCCACGAGCTGGCGCTGGCGACCCGTGCCACCAAGGACGCCGCGCTGGAGACGATGGCCGCGGCCCTGCTGGCCGCCGAGGCCGAGGTGCTGGCGGCCAACGCCGAGGACTGCGCCCGAGCCGAGGCCGGGGGCACCCCGCCGAACGTCGTGGACCGGCTCCGGCTCACCCCCGACCGGCTCGCGGCCATGGCCCAGGGCCTGCGGGACGTGGCGGGCCTGCCCGACCCGGTGGGCGAGGTGGTCCGCGGCTCCACGCTGGCCAACGGCCTGGAGCTGCGGCAGCTGCGGGTGCCCTTCGGCGTCGTGGGGATGATCTACGAGGCCCGGCCCAACGTGACCGTCGACGCCGCCGGCATCTGCCTGAAGTCCGGCAACGCGGTGCTGCTGCGCGGCTCCTCCAGCGCCGCGGGCAGCAACGCCGCCCTGGTCGCGGTGCTGCGCGAGGCCGCGGTCCGTGCGGGGCTGCCGGCGGACGTGGTGCAGCTGGTGCCGGCCGACTCCCGCGACACCGTCACCCACCTGATGCGGGCCCGCGGCGACGTCGACGTGCTCATCCCGCGCGGCGGGGCCGGCCTGATCCAGGCGGTGGTGCAGGGCTCGACGGTGCCCGTGATCGAGACCGGCGTCGGCAACTGCCACGTGTACGTCGACGCGGCCGCCGACCTCGACATGGCCCTCGCGATCGTCCTCAACTCCAAGACCCCGCGCACCAGCGTCTGCAACAGCGCGGAGTCCCTGCTCGTGCACCAGGCCGTGGCCGAGGAGTTCCTGCCCCGCGTGGCCGCGGCCCTGCGCGAGCAGGACGTGACGATCCACGGCGACGCGGCGTTCGCGGCGCTGGAGGGCGTGCTGCCCGCCACCGACGAGGACTGGGGCACCGAGTACCTGGCGCTGGAGATCAGCGCCGCCGTCGTCCCGGACCTGGACGCGGCGGTGGCCCACGTGCGGCGGTGGTCGTCCGGGCACACCGAGGCGATCGTGACCGGCGACCTCGCCGCCGCCCGCCGGTTCACGGCGATGGTCGACTCCGCCGCGGTGATGGTGAACGCGTCGACGCGGTTCACCGACGGCGGTGAGCTGGGCTTCGGCGCGGAGATCGGCATCAGCACCCAGAAGCTGCACGCGCGCGGTCCGATGGGGCTCACGGAGATGACGTCGACGAAGTTCGTGGTCACCGGGGACGGCCACGTGCGCTGAGCGGCGTCCGCCCGGCTAGGATGTGCGCATGCTGCAGCTGATCGCCATGGCCGCCGAGGCCGAGCACGAGGTCAACCACGCCCTGTCCTGGGGTATCGGTGCCATCACGCTCGGCATCCTCCTGGGCCTGATGTTCATCCTCCTCGCCTTCGCCGGTGGCCGCGAGCACAGCTGATCCCGTCGTGGCAGGCTCCGCGCCCGAGCCGGTGACGGGGCCCGAGCCGACCGCTCCACGTGCGCCCGGTCGACGCCGGGTGGGCATCATGGGCGGCACGTTCGACCCGATCCACCACGGGCACCTCGTCGCGGCCTCGGAGGTCCAGTCCTGGTACGACCTGGACGAGGTCCTCTTCGTGCCCACCGGCGACCCGTGGCAGAAGTCCGGCCGCGGCGTCACCGAGGCCGAGCACCGCTACCTCATGACGGTCATCGCCACCGCGGCGAACCCCCGGTTCAACGTGAGCCGGGTCGACGTCGACCGCGACGGCCCGACCTACACCATCGACACGCTGCGCGACCTGCGTGACCGGCTGCCCGACACGGACCTGTACTTCATCACGGGTCTCGACGCGCTGGCCGAGATCTTCACGTGGCGCGACGCCGGCGAGCTCTTCGAGCTCGCCCAGTTCGTCGGGTGCACCCGCCCCGGGTACACCATGGACGAGCAGACGCTCGCCGCCATCCCGGCGGACCGGGTGACGATCGTGGAGATTCCCGCCCTGGCGATCTCCTCCACGGACTGCCGCCGACGCAAGCAGCGCGGCGAGCCGGTCTGGTACCTCGTCCCCGACGGCGTCGTCCAGTACATCGCCAAGCACGACCTCTACCCGGCCACCGGCGAGCCGCCGCGCGGCCACCTCCGAGGAGACTGACGCACACCCCATGACCGCCACCGACCACGCCCGCGACCTCGTCGTCGCCGCTGCCCGTGCGGGCAGCGACAAGCTCGGCACCAACATCATCGCCTTCGACGTCTCCGAACAGCTGGCGATCACCGACGCCTTCGTCCTCGTCTCGGCCGCCAACGACCGCCAGGTCAAGGCGATCGTGGACGAGGTGGAGGACAAGCTCCGCGAGATCGGCGCGAAGCCGATCCGCCGCGAGGGCGAGAAGGACGGCCGCTGGGTCCTCATCGACTACGGCGACGTGGTCGTGCACGTGCAGCACGAGGAGGAACGGCAGTTCTACGCCCTCGAGCGGCTGTGGCGCGACTGCCCGCTGATCGCGCTGCCCGCGGACGTCACCACCGGCGACGACGCGCGGGGCTGACCGCGTGGCCGACGTCGTCGAGACCACGGGCGGCCGCCGCCTGGTGCTGCTGCGCCACGGCCGCACGCCCTACAACCACGCCCGCGTCGTGCAGGGCCACATCGACTCCTCCCTCGACGACGTCGGGCTGCGCCAGGCGGCCGCGGCCGCCCCGGTCGTGGCGGGGCTGGAGCCGGAGCACGTGTGGTGCTCCGACCTCACCCGCGCACGACAGACCGCCGAGCCGCTGCTCGCGGCCACCGGCCTGGACGCCACCTACGACGCCCGCCTGCGCGAGTTCCACCTGGGCGAGCGCGAGGGACTCTCGCACCCGGAGTACCAGGAGGCGGCGCCGAGCGAGTACGCGACCTTCGTGACGGGTGACTTCGACGTCGTGGCCGGCGGGGAGCGCACCGCGGCCGTGGGGGAGCGGATGGTCGAGGCCCTGCGCGAGCTGCTCGACCACACCTCGCCCGGGCGCACCTCGGTGGCCGTCTCGCACGGCGCAGCGATCCGGGTGGCCACCGTCGCGATGCTCGGCTGGTCGCTGGACGCCTCCCGCAGCATGCGTGGCCTGGACAACTGCGGCTGGGTCGAGCTGGTCGAGCACGGCGACACCACGGCCGGCTTCCGGTTGGGCGCCTACAACCGCGTCGTCCCTGGTCAGCACGCCTGAGACGGGTCGGCTGCGACCCCGATTTCGCCTCCCGGGCGCCGTTGGTCTAGTGTTTCACCTGTCGCCGCGAGGGGCCGCAAGGCCGCCGGACGGAGTGACAGCCTGGGGCTGTGGCGCAGCTGGTAGCGCATCTGCATGGCATGCAGAGGGTCAGGGGTTCGAGTCCCCTCAGCTCCACCCAGGTCGGAAGCGGCTCCCGCACAGCGGGGGCCGCTTCCGTCGTTTTCGCCGGGGTGCGCGGGCGGCCTACCCCGCCACCGTGCAGGTCATGCCGATCCTCCCGCGGTCGGTGCCGCTGCGGTGCCTCGGCCGGCGGCCCGTCACCTGTCGGGCCCTCGTCTCGTTGCTCCACCGACCCCGCCCCCGACCGGGCGGCCCGGACCTGGTGGAGGACCCATGGGACACGACGACGCCCCCGGTGGGCACGAGACGCTGCGCGAGCTGCACACGGTCGTGCCCGCGAGCCTGTTCTGGGACCTGGGCCGTGAGCTCGCTGCCGGGCCCGCGGGTGAGGCAGCGGGTGAGGCTGTGCCCGAGGTCGTGGCCGAGGAGGGCGCGGCCCGCGAGCAGCACCTCCTGGACTGGGTGTACGGCGCCACGGACGTCCCGCCCAGCACGTGGGCACCCGAGGACGAGGCGCCGTCCTCCGACCCCTACGAGCCGCCGACCCCGCGCGGGCTCGGGTGGCTCTCGCCCGACCAGCTGCCCGGGCTCGCCGCGCGGTTCCTCGACGACGGCGATCCGGACGACGACGCCCCCGGCCGGTAGGTCCGGCCGGGGGCGACAGGGGTGCGCCGGGCAGGGGTCAGTCGACCGCCATCTCGCCGAGGGCGGACCAGTCCGTGCCGGGCACGGTGGTGCTGACGATGCGCGGCGTGGCCTGCAGGTAGCCGGGCAGGGTCGCGGTGGCGGTGCGGAAGTGCTCCGAGCCCACGTGGGCGGCCCCGGCCTCGTCGTCGGCGAACGCCTCGGTGAGGAAGTACTCGTGCGGGTCGTCGAGGGCGCGTGCCCAGTCGAACCAGAGGCAGCCGGGCTCGGCGCGGGTGGCCTCGGTGAACTCCCGCGAGATCGTGGGCCAGTCCTCGGCGTGCTCGGGCTTCACGAGGAATCGTGCGGTGATGAAGATCAACTCTGCGTCCTTCGTTCAGTGGCGTGGGGCGGGGGCGGGTGCTCAGGGGACGAGGATCGCCCGGCCGCGCACGCGCCCGCCGTCCAGGTCGTCCAGGGCGGTCTGGAAGTCGTCGAGCGCGTACGTCTGGGTGTGCAGCGTGACGGCGCCGCGCGCGGCGAGCGCCATCAGGTCGCACAGGTCGTTGTACGTCCCGACGAGGTTGCCGATCACGTTCTTCTCGGCCGAGATGAGGTCGATGGTCGGCACGTCCACGTTCTCGCCGTACCCGACCACGTGGTAATCACCCGCCTGGCGGGTCATGGCCAGGCCCTCCGACGTCGAGCCGTTCTCGCCGACGAAGTCGACGACGACCTCCGCACCGGCGCCGCCGGTCAGGTCGAGCACCTCCTCCACCTGCTTGCCCTCGGCCACGACGGCCTCGTCGGCGCCGATCGAGAGCGCGAGCTTCACGGCGTCGGCGTTGCGGTCGACCACGACGAGGCGGGCCGGCGAGAGCGCCTTGAGCGCCTGGATGCCGATGTGCCCGAGGCCGCCGGCGCCGATGACGACGCAGGTGTCGCGCGGGGTCAGCCGACGGGCCGCCTTCGCGGCCGCGTGGTAGGCGGTGAGACCCGCGTCGGCCAGGGCCGCGACGGCCGCGGGCTCGAGCGAGGCGTCCAGCTTCACGACGCTGCGGGCGGAGGTGCGCAGGTACTCGGCGTAGCCGCCGTGGGTGTCGATCCCGGGGAACAGGCTGGTCTCGCAGTGCACGTCGTCGCCCGAGCGGCAGGCGCGGCACAGCCCGCAGGTGGCCAGGGGGTGCAGGATGACGGGGTCGCCCTCGGCGACGTGGGTGACGGCTGAGCCGACGGCGGCCACCCAGCCCGCGTTCTCGTGCCCGATCGTGTAGGGCAGCGTGACGCCCGACTTCTCCTGCCACTGCCCCTCGAGGATGTGCAGGTCGGTGCGGCACACGCCGGCGCCACCGATCTTCACCACCACGTCCCACGGGTTCTCGGGGACGGGGACGGGAAGCTCCGTCATCTCCAGCGGCTGGTGGTAGCCGACCACCTGGACGGCGCGCATGGTCTCGGTCATCGCTGGGTCTCCTTCTGTGCGGTGGTGGGGATGGCGGCGTGGTACGTGGTGTCGGCCGGCTCGGACCCGTCCGCGCGGCGGGTCTGGTCGGCATCGGAGCCGGGGTAGCGGGTGCGCAGCAGCCCGCGGCAGAAGTGCGCGTTGCCGTCCACCGAGACCCGCGTGGAGCGGGCCCGGCGCAGCGCCATCGGCACCTGCTCGCGCGGGTGGGGGACGCCGGCGGCGTCGACGAGCACCGGGGCCCCGTCGTCCGTGCGCAGGCCAAGGGCCTCGCGCCGGCGCAGGAGGGCGTCGCGGTGCTCGCCGGCGGCGAGGTCGCCCAGCACCACGTCGGCCAGGGCCTCCTCGGTCAGCGTGTCGTCGGCGCGCAGGAGGTCGGTCAGGCAGCGCTCCATCGCCGCCGTGTGCGCCTTGCGCCGGAAGGTGGCGCGCAGCTCCTCGAGGCTGGAGGCCTCCTCGGCGGCGTAGGTGCCGGCCCACCCGGAGCCGCTGGCCAGGCCGGCGTTGATCACGGCGGAGTCGTGGTGGTCGTCCAGCTCGACGACGACGCGGCCGGTCCACTCGAGCGCGGTGAGCACGTCCTGGGCGTCGCCGGCCATGAGGTAGGCGAAGCTCGGGGAGCAGAAGGACGTGGGCAGCCGCAGGTGCACCTCGACGTCCGTGCTGCCGTGGGTGCCGGGCGCGACGGCGAGGCTGCGCACGAACCCGAGGTCGGTGACCGGCTCGTCCAGCTCCGGGTCGAGCACCACGTCGAGCGCGTCGTAGGCCTCGCGCGCCAGACCGGTGTGGCGGGTGCGCGGGTCGACGTCGAGCAGCCGGTCCTCGAGCGGGGGCGCCAGGGGGTCGGGCAGGAACGTGGTCATCGGCCGGCCCCCACGAGGGAGTCGCGGTCCCCGGCGGCGGGCTCGCGCGGGCCGGTGGCGGTCTCGCCGGAGTCGGCGAGGTCCTCGGGCAGGCGCAGGTGCTCGGGCACCTCGAGGCCGTACATGGACGCGGCGTTGAGGCCGAGGATCTTCTTCTTCTGCGCGAGCGTGAGCGGGGCGTACTCCGTCATGTCTTCGGGGATCTGGAAGTCGACGAACCGCTCGACCAGCCACCGCGGCGTCCAGATCGAGTAGTCGGAGGAGAACTGGATGCGGTCCTCGCCGATCCAGTAGAGGAGCTCGCCGATGATCTGCGTGAAGTACCGCGGCCGGGAGTGGATGAACGGCATCGCCACGGCCAGGCCGCCGTGGACGTTGGGCTCCTGGGTGGCGATCCAGCAGAAGTCCTCCAGGCGCGGGAGCCCCACGTGCTCGACGATGAAGTTGAGGTCGGTGAAGTCCGAGGCGCACGAGTCGATGTCGGCGACGTCGAAGGCGTCGCGGTCCAGCGGCCGGATGGTGGGGCCCTTGTGGATGTGGATGTTCTTGATCCCGACCTCGCGGCAGACCTCGAGGTAGCGGTAGGTCCACGGGTCGCGCATCGACCAGCCGCGGGAGTCGCCGTGCCACTCGGCGGTGTAGAGCTTCACGCCCTGGAGGCCGAAGCGCTCGGCGTCGGCGCGCAGCTGGTCGAGGCCGGCCTCGCCGTTGCGGGGGTCGAAGTTGTGGTTGTAGGTCAGCTTGTCGGGGTGCGCCTGGGAGAGCGCGAACGCCTCCTCGGTCTGCCCGAAGCCGGTCTTGTAGAACTCGCCGAGGTAGGCGGGCTGGAAGATCGCGTGGTCGACGTAGCCGTCGGTGAACAGGTCCTTCATCAGCCGCTCGCCACCGGCGTAGAGGAACTCCTCGTGCCCCCAGAGCTCGGACTCGGGGGAGAGGTTGCGGTGGTAGTCGTAGAAGCAGTCGATGAACTGCTCGCCGTGCACGTTGCGCTGGTTCTCGCGTCGGGCGTCCCACAGCGCCACGTGGGCGTCCACGATGAAGTAGCTCTCGCCGTCCTTGGTGTACATGCCTCTCCTCTCCGCGCCGGCTCCGTGTCGCGGGCCGGCGGGTCGGTGGTGGCGTGACCGCTGTCACGTCGTGGTGGCGACGCTAGAAGCGGGGAGCGACGGCATTCAGGGGTGACGCGTCTCACTTTGAGACCGGCCGGCGTCTCAGAATGAGACGCCCGCGGCGCGCGGGCTGTCGGGGGCGCTCTGTAACGTGGCTCACATGGACGACGGGGTGCCGCAGCGCGCGAGGCTGCACGCCGACCTGGCCGGCGCCGCGGCCCGGCCGGCGCCGCGGCTCGTCGCCTCCTGGCAGCGCAGCGAGTCCTACGGCGTCCCGCTGGAGGACGTGCCACCGGTCTTCACCGGCGCCTCCGACGCGGAGTCGCTGTTCACCGAGTGCGGACGCCGGGTGCTGGCCGACCTGGCCCACACGCTCGCCGACCAGCCTGTGAGCCTCATGCTCACCGACGCCGCCGGCCTCGTGCTCGACCGGGTCTCCGGCGACCACGGCCTGCTGCGGGCCCTGGACAAGGTGCACCTCGCGCCCGGCTTCACCTACGCCGAGCAGGACGTCGGCACCAACGGCCTCGGCCTCGCGCTGGCCGACCGGGTGCCCACCGTCGTCCGGGCCGAGGAGCACTACGCCCTGACCCTGTGCACCTACACCTGTGCGGCCGTGCCCGTGCTCGACCCGCTCACCGGTCGGCTCGAGGGCAGCGTCAACCTCACGACCTGGGCGTCCTCTCCGGCTGACCTGCTGCTCGCCCTGGCCCGCTCGGCGGCCTCCACGACCTCGGCGATGATGCTGGCGCGTGGCGCCGGGCAGCGGCCCCGCCCCACGCCGCGCGGCGAGGTCTTCCGGGTCGAGGCTCCCCGCGTCGTCGACCCCGGCGCGCCGGACCTCGGCGAGGCGTGGTCGCGGGCGCTGACGACCGCGACCGACGCCCTGCGCGGCGGGGACGTCGTGGCGGTCGTGGGGGAGCAGGGCACCGGACGCGGCACGCTGGTCGCGCAGGCGGCCCGGGCCGTCTCCCCGCGCACCCGGGTGCTCGCCGCGAGCGCGCCGGACCCCGCCGACGCCCAGCAGTGGCTCGACCTGTGGACCCCGGAGCTGGGCAAGCCCGACACGGCCGTGGTCGTGCGCGACGTCGACCGGCTGCCCACGTGGGTGGCGGAGCGGCTCCGGGACCTCGTGGTCCGAGCCCGCGTCGCCGGCGGTGCCCCGTCGGTGCCGGTCGGGCTCACCGCGGCCCGCCTCGAGGACGTGCCCGCGCCGCTCGCCGGCCTCGTCGGGTCCGTGGCCCCGCTGCCCCCGCTGCGCGAGCGCCCCGACGACGTGCTGCCGCTCGTACGGCGAGTGGCGGCCTCCGCCCGGGGCCGTCCCGTCGAGGTCACCGGCGCCGCCGAGCGGGCGCTGCGCGAGCACGCCTGGCCCGGCAACGTCACCGAGCTGGTGACCGCCGTGCGTGCCGCGGTGGGGCGGGCGGACGTCGTCGACGTCGCGGCGCTGCCCGCCGAGGTGCTCTCCGGCTCCGGGCACCGGCTGACCCGGATCGAGGCGTTCGAGCGCGACGAGATCGTGCGCGTGCTCTCGCGGCCGGGCGTGACGATGCGGGAGGCGGGCGAGGAGCTCGGCATGTCGCGGGCCACCGTGTACCGCAAGGTCGCTCAGTACGGTATCCACGTGCCTCGTGCCTGATCTCTCCCTGCGCGCGGCCCGGCCCGCCCACCGGCCGACCGTCGTCGTCGCGCTGCTCGCGCTGGGGACGCTGCTGACGATGTCGGCGTGGTTCTCCGCGACGGCGGTCGTGCCGCGCCTGCGCACGGACTGGGACCTGGGTGCCGGCGGCGTCGCGTCGCTGACGATCGCGGTGCAGGTCGGGTTCGTCCTCGGCGCCCTGGGCACGGCGGTGACCGGGCTGGCCGACGCGGTCGCGCCGCGCCGCCTCGTCCTGGTCGGGTCGTGGACGGCGGCGGCGTGCACGGCCGGTCTCCTGCTGTGCGACGGGCTGGCCGCGGCCCTGCCGCTGCGGGCCGCGACGGGCGCGGCGCTCGCCCTGGTCTACCCGCCCGCGGTGCGGGAGGTGGCCGCGTGGGTGACGCGCGGACGCGGCCTCGCGCTGGGCGTGATGATCGGTGCGCTCACCCTCGGCTCGGCGCTGCCCCACCTGGTGCAGGGCGTCGACCTCGGCGCCGGGTGGCGGCCCGTGGTCGCCGCCACGGCCGTGCTCACGGCCCTGGGGGGCCTGGTCGTGCTGGCGGTGCGGGGCACCGCGCCCGGGCTGGTGCTCGCGGGGGAGCGGCGGCCGGTGAGCCTGCGCGCCGGGCTTGCCTCGCTGCGGCACCGCCGGGTGCTGCTGGCCGACCTCGGCTACGTCGGCCACATGTGGGAGCTGTACGCGATGTGGGCCGGCGTCGCCTCGCTGCTGGCCTCGCTGCCCGGCCTCGCGGGCGGGGACGGTGCCGACCGGACCGTCGCCCTCCTCGCCTTCGGCTGCATCGGCGTCGGTGCGCTCGGCTGCCTCGTCGGCGGCGTGCTGAGCGACCGCTGGGGCCGTGAGCGGGCCGCCGGGCTGGCACTGGTCTGCTCGGGGGCCACGGCGCTGCTGCTCGCGGTGGGGCACGCCCGGTGGCCGCTCGGCGTCGTCGTGGCGCTGTGCGCGGTGTGGGGCTTCTGGGTCATCGCGGACTCGGCCCAGTTCAGCGCCCTGGTCACCGAGGCGGCCCCGCCGGAGGGCATGGGGGCCGCGCTGGCGGTGCAGCTGGCGCTGGGCTACTCCACGACGGTGCTGACCCTGTGGCTGGTGCCCACGGTCGTGGCCGCGTCCGGGTGGGGCGTGGCGCTGGTCCTGCTCGCGCTCGGGCCGGCCGCGGGTGCGGTGGCCATGGCACGTCTGCACGGGCTGCGGTCGCCGGCGGCCTGACGGACCACCCCCGGACGGTCTGGACCACCGAACGTTCACCTGGCCGCCGTCCGCCCTCCACGCACAGGTCCCTCGCCGCACCACCCGGGCTCCCTAGGTTCCCCGACGACCACCCGGCCACCGCGCCGCCCGGCCCTCCCGGGCAGGCGGCGTCGGCTTGCCCCCCACTCCTCGAGGAGCCTCCCCGCATGACCACCACGCCCCAGCGCCCCGTCGAGCAGCCGGTCGCCGGCGCCCGCCGCCTGCTGTCGATCACGCCGACCGGTACCACCCGGCACGGCTCGCGTGACCTCATGACCTGCAAGTTCAAGTGCGGCAACGCCTGCGACCACCCGGTGCCGAACCGGTCCGGCAACGCGCACATCGGCGCGGAGGTCACCAAGGTGATCGCCCGCCGCTCCCTGCTGCAGGCCTCGGGCGTCGGCGCCGGTGCCCTAGTGCTGGGTGGTCTCTCGGCCGCCGCGACCGGTGGCGCCGCCGCGGCCGCCCCCGCCGTCGGGCAGCGGGTGACGACCAGCCTGGCGACCACCGCGTTCACCTCGGTCAAGCCCAACCGTCGCGACGCCGTGGTCACCGCCAAGGGCTTCGACTGCGACGTGCTGATCAGCTGGGGCGACAAGGTCGAGGCCGGCGCTCCCGCCTTCGACGCCTACGCGCAGACCCCCGAGGCCGCGCGTCAGCAGTTCGGCTACAACAACGACTACGTGGGCGTCCTGCCGATCCCCGGCAGGAAGAAGCGGGCGCTGCTCGTGACCAACCACGAGTACACCGACGACGACCTGATGTACCCCACGGGGGTCTACACCGACCTCGAGACCAAGGCGATCTCGATGAGCTCGATCGGGCTGTCGGTCGTCGAGATCCGCCAGGGCCTCGTGCCCGGCTCCTGGCTGCGGGCCACCGCGCTGGGCCGGGCGAGGTACAACCGCCGCGTCCACATCGGCACCGAGTTCAAGGTCGACGGGCCCGCCGCCGGCTCCGACCTGCTCGTCACCGAGGCCGACCCGACCGGCTCCCGCGTCCTGGGCACCCTCAACAACTGCTCGGGCGGGACCACCCCGTGGGGCACGGTGCTCTCGGGCGAGGAGAACTTCAACCAGTACTTCGACGCCACCACCGGCCTCCCGGAGCAGTACGCCACCCAGTACGCCCGCTACGGCATCTCCGGCTCGGGCACCGGCTGGTACGAGGTCGAGGACCGCTTCGACCTCTCCGCCCACCCGCACGAGGCGCACCGCTTCGGCTGGGTCGTCGAGCTCGACCCGTTCATGCCCGGCTCGCGCCCCGTCAAGCACACGATGCTCGGCCGGCTCAAGCACGAGGGCGCCAACGTCTCCCTCTCCGACGACGGCCACGCGGTGGCCTACATGGGCGACGACGAGCGTGGCGACTACCTCTACAAGTTCGTCTCCCGCGACACCTACCGCCCCGGCAGCAGCCGCAGGGCCCACCGGCACAACAAGACCCTGCTCTCGGCCGGCACCCTCTACGTCGCGCGTCTGACCGGCGACGGCACCGAGGACGGCCGCTACGACGGCACCGGTGAGTGGATCCCGCTGGCCGACGAGACGCAGTCCTTCGTCGACGGCTTCACGCTGGAGGAGGTCCTGGTCTTCACCCGCCTGGCCGCCGACGCCGTGAGCCCGACCGCCATGGACCGCCCCGAGGACGTCGAGCCCAACCCGGTCAACGGTCGGGTCTACGCCGCGCTGACCAACAACTCCCAGCGCGGCAGCTCCTTCGAGCCGGACGAGGCCAACCCGCTCACGACCTCGATGGTCCGCTCCGCCCCGGGGCAGCCGCTGACCGAGGCGAGCGGCAACCGCAACGGCTACGTGCTGGAGATCGTCCCCGGCGGCGGGAACCGTACGGGCCTGATGAAGGGCGACCACGGCGACACCTCCTTCACCTGGAACCTCATGCTGGTCTGCGGCGACCCGGACGCCGAGGAGACCTACTTCGCGGGCTACGACAAGTCGCTGGTCAGCCCCATCAGCTGCCCCGACAACGTGGCCTTCGACTCGGTGGGCAACCTCTGGGTCTCCACCGACGGCAACGCGCTGGGCTCGAACGACGGCATCTTCCGGGTGCCGGTGGCCGGCGCCGAGCGCGGTCACGTGCAGCAGTTCGTCACGATGCCCTACGGCGCGGAGGCCTGCGGCCCGCTCGTCGCGGACGACGACCAGTCGCTGTTCTTCGCCGTCCAGCACCCCGGCGAGATCTCCGGTTCGACGTTCGAGGCGCAGGCCTCCACGTGGCCGCACACCGACGACTTCCCGCGTCCCTCGGTCTGCGTCGCGTTCCGTCGCCAGTGACCCGCTGACCGCCGTCCCTGGGCGCCCGGCACGCCCCCACGACCCCCTCGGCCTCACCCGAGGGGGTCGTGTCGTCCCGGGCCCCGGCGGGCAAGGGAGGAGCATCGGTGGCACGGCCGGACCGGACCCACAGGGGCCGATCAGGGCAGCCTCACCTTTCTGGAATCGATCCAGAAAGTGTGGTGAAGTGTCACCACGCGCACCGCACAAGCAGCAGAACCGAAGGAGCACCTCATGACTCAGGACACCCAGACCCCCACCCGCTCGGCCCGCGTGTTCACCGGCTCGGAGACCCTCGGCACGAACATGAACCAGCTGCTGGTCGACCTCACCGACCTGCACATCCAGGGCAAGCAGGCGCACTGGAACGTGGTCGGCAAGAACTTCCGCGACCTGCACCTGCAGCTCGACGAGCTCGTCGACGCGGCCCGCGAGTTCTCCGACGACGTGGCCGAGCGCATGCGCGCCCTCTACCTGGTGCCCGACGCCCGCGCCGTCACGATCGCCAACACCTCCACCCTGCCGCCGTTCCCGGCCGAGGAGGTCTCCACCACCGAGACGGTCGACCTGATCACCTCCTCGGTCTACGCCGTGACCTCGACCGGTCGTCGCATCCACGACGCCACCGACGCCGAGGACCCGACGACGGCCGACCTCATCCACGGCATCCTCGAGCGCCTCGAGCAGCTCGCCTGGATGATCGACGCCGAGAACCGCGTGCCGGGTGAGGGCGTGCGCTCGATCCACGCCTGAGCGCCCCCAGCCCGAGCAGGCTCCTCGACGGCCGGCCGACCCCACCCGGGGCGGCCGGCCGCCCGCGGCCGGGCGGGCTGGGCAGGTCGGCCGGGGGTGGGATGCCCCCCTGGCCCA
>NZ_JAMJPH010000005.1:0-20922 GCF_023554635.1 Nocardioides bruguierae | reverse complement strand
CGGCGGGGGGCCCCCCCGCGGGGGGGGGGGGGGGGGGGGCGCCGCCCCCCCCCCCCCCCCCCCCCCCCCCCCCCCCCCCCCCCCCCCCCCCCCCCCCCCCCCCCCCCCCCCCCCCCCCCCCCGCCGGCGTCCGGGATGCCTGGTCAGGTCGGCAGGGGTTAGGATGCCCACGTGGCACACACCCTGCTTCTTCCCTAGCCGTGACGGGCGCCCAGCCCGACGCGGCCACCCCTCCTGCGCGAGGGGTTTTTTTGTGCCCACGCCCCGGCCCCTCACGAGGGGGACGGCGGCGGTCCACCCGAACAGCGAGGACGAGGAACACCAGAGGTCATGAGCGAGGAGACCAACACCTACGACGTGCGCGCCGTGGAGGAGAAGTGGCTGCCGGTCTGGGACCGGATCGACCCGTTCCGGGCCGACGACGCCGCTGCCCTCGCGGGCAAGCCCACGAAGTACGCGCTCACGATGTTCCCCTACCCCTCGGGTGACCTGCACATGGGTCACGCCGAGGTGTTCGCGCTGCACGACGTGATCTCGCGCTACTGGCGCTTCCGCGGGTTCGAGGTGCTCAACCCGATGGGCTGGGACTCCTTCGGCCTGCCCGCCGAGAACGCGGCCATCCGCAACGACACCCACCCGGCGACCTACACCTACGGCAACATCGAGACGCAGTTCTCCTCGATGAAGCGCTACGGCGTGAGCTTCGACTGGTCGCGCCGGCTGCACACCTCCGACCCGGAGTACTACCGGTGGACGCAGTGGCTGTTCCTGCTGATGCACGAGCGGGGCCTGGCCTACCGCAAGAAGTCGCCGGTCAACTGGTGCCCGCAGGACCAGACGGTGCTGGCCAACGAGCAGGTCCTGGCCGACGGCACCTGCGAGCGCTGCGGCGCCATCGTGACCAAGCGCGAGCTGACCCAGTGGTACTTCAAGACCACCGAGTACGCCCAGGAGCTGTACGACTGCCTGGACGACCTCCAGGACACCTGGATCGGCAAGGTCGTCAACGCCCAGCGCAACTGGATCGGCCGCTCCGAGGGCGCCCACGTCGACTTCGCGCTGAACCTGGCCGACGGGTCGACCAAGGACGTCACCGTCTTCACCACGCGTCCCGACACCCTCTACGGCGCCACCTTCATGGTCGTGGCCGCCGACGCCGCGCTGGCCGCCGAGATCGTCGCGCCCGACAAGCGCGCCGACCTGGACGCCTACCTGGAGGAGGTCCGCAAGGCCTCCGACATCGACCGCCTGGCCACCGACCGCCCCAAGACCGGCGTCGACCTGGGCATCACCGCGACCAACCCGGTCAGCCGCGAGCAGGTGCCGGTCTGGGCCGCCGACTACGTGCTGGCCGACTACGGCACCGGCGCCATCATGGCCGTGCCCGCGCACGACCAGCGCGACCTGGACTTCGCCACGGTCATGGGCCTGCCCGTCCGGATGGTCGTGGACGTCGAGGGCGCCGAGGACCCGGCCGTCTCCTCCGTGGCCACGACCGGCGACGGCACCTACGTGAGCTCCGGCCCGCTGGACGGGCTCACCGACAAGGCGAGCGCGATCTCGCAGATGATCTCGGTGCTCGAGGAGCGCGGCACGGGCACCGGCACGGTGAACTTCCGCCTGCGCGACTGGCTGCTCTCCCGCCAGCGCTACTGGGGCGCGCCGATCCCGATCGTGCACTGCGAGAAGGACGGCGAGGTCGCCGTCCCGCTCGACCAGCTGCCCGTCGAGCTGCCCGAGCTGACCGGCTCCGACCTGCGCCCGCAGGGCACCTCGCCGCTGGGCGGGGCCACCGAGTGGGTCGAGACGACGTGCCCGACCTGCGGCGGCCCGGCGCGCCGGGACACCGACACCATGGACACCTTCGTGGACTCGTCCTGGTACTTCCTGCGCTTCGTCTCCCCGAACCTGGACTCCGCGCCGTTCGACGAGGCGCTGGCCCAGGCCTGGGGCCCGATCGACCTCTACATCGGCGGCGACGAGCACGCCGTGCTGCACCTGCTGTACTCGCGCTTCTTCACCAAGGTGCTGCGCGACGCCGGCCTCATCACCTGGGACGAGCCGTTCTCCGCGTACCTGTCGCAGGGCAAGGTCATCAACAACGGCCGCAAGATGAGCAAGTCGCTGGGCAACGGCGTGAACGTCGCCGAGCAGCTGGAGGAGTTCGGCGTCGACGCCGTGCGCCTGACGCTGGTCTTCGCCTCCCCGCCGGAGGACAACATCGACTGGGCGGACGTCTCGCCCGCCGGCTCGCAGAAGTTCCTGCAGCGCGCCTGGCGGCTGTCCGGCGACGTCACCTCGGCGCCCGGCGTCGACGTGAGCACCGGGGACGTGGCGCTGCGCCGCCTCACCCACAAGACCGTGGCCGAGGCCGAGCAGCTCGTCGAGAGCTACCGCTTCAACGTCGTCGTCGCGCGCACCATGGAGCTGGTCAACGCCACCCGCAAGGCCATCGACTCCGGCTGCGGCGGGGCCGACCCGGCCGTGCGCGAGGCCGTCGAGGCCGTCGCCATGCTGCTCTCGCTGGTGGCCCCGTACACCGCCGAGGAGATGTGGGAGCGGCTCGGCCACGAGCCGTGCGTCGCCCAGGCCACCTGGCCGGTCGTCGACCCCGCGCTGCTGGTCGAGGAGTCGGTGACGGCCGTCGTCCAGGTCAAGGGCAAGGTGAAGGGCCGCCTCGAGGTGGCCCCCGACATCAGCGAGGCGGACCTGGAGGCGCTGGCCCTGGCCGACCCCGGCGTGCAGCGGGCCATCGACGGCGCCACCGTGCGCAAGGTGATCGTCCGGGCGCCCAAGCTCGTCAACATCGTCGTCTGAGGCCGTCAGCCGTGGGCGTCGCCGTCGTCACCGACTCGACCGCCAGCCTGCCCGGCGGGCTGGCGGCCGAGCACGGCCTCACGGTCGTGCCCCTCACCGTGGTGCTCGGCGAGGAGGTCCTCGAGGAGGGCCCGGACGGGGCGACGCCGGCGCGGCTGGTGGAGGCGCTCGGTGCGCGGCTGCCGGTCTCCACGTCGCGGCCCGCGCCGGAGGCGCTGGTCGCCCGGTGGGAGCGGCTGGTCGCCGACGGCGCCGAGGCGATCGTCGCCGTCCACCTCTCCGGCGAGGTCTCGGGCACCGTCGAGTCCGCGCGCCTGGCCGCGAGGCGCGTCGGCGTGCCCGTGGAGGTCGTTGACTCCCGCCAGGTCGGGCCGGCCACAGGGCTGGCGGCGCTGGCCGCGGCCGACGCGGCCTCTCGTGGCGCCTCCGTCGGCGAGGTGGCCGAGGCCGCCCGAGCGTGCGCGGCGGCGGCCACCACCCTCTGCTACGTCGACACCCTCGAGCACCTGCGCCGCGGCGGGCGGATCAACCCTGCCGCGGCGCTGCTCGGCGGGGCGCTCGCGGTGAAGCCGCTGCTGACCGTGACCGACGGGGTCGTGGAGCCCCTCGAGCGGGTGCGCACCGCCTCCCGGGCGCTGGGCCGCCTCGAGGAGCTCACGGTGGACGCGGCCCTGGCCCTCGGCGGGCCGGACACCGCCGTCCGCGTGGTCGTCGGGCACCTCGCCGCGCCGGACCGGGCCGTGGCCCTCCTCGATCGCCTCACCTCCCGCCTCGCGGCCGAGCTCGGCGACGCCTTCGCCGGCGGGTGGGAGTCCGAGGTGACTGCGGCCCTCGGCGCGCACACCGGCCCGGGGATGATCGCCGTCGGGATCGCCCCCGCCTGACCACGCCTCGGTGGTCGAGGTGCGAAGCCGGCCACGGCTGAGCCACGAGACCCCCGCACCCGACCGTCCACGACGACCGCCCACGTCACCCGGTGGTCGAGCAGCGACGAGCGCCGGCGAGGAGCGCACGTCGAGACCACGGGCCACCCAGCGTCCACAGCCACCACGTCCGACGCGGCTGTCCCCAGCCCCGTCCCGCACCCTCCTGGTCAGCGCCCGCGCTCCCTAGCGTCGAGGCCATGCGCACCCGCCGATCCTCCGTGGAGCACGCCGAGGCCGTGGCCCGACGGCTCGCCCTGCTCGCCGCCGAGGTGGAGGGCGCGCCGGAGCCCGCGGCAGCGGCCGCCCCTGAGCCGGCGACGCCTCCTCCCGCACCCGAGGCTGCGCCCGCCTCGGCGGCAGGGTGGGAGCTGCCCCGGGTCGGCCGGCACCGTGCCGGACCGGGGTACGCGAGCGCGCGGGCGGCCGAGCTGCGTGACGGTGCCCGCGAGGAGGTCCGCGCGCGTGTCGAGGCGCCCCTGGGTGCGGCCCGTGGGCTGCTGCGGTTCGGGTCGGCCCAGGTGGCCGTGCTGGCCTGCCTGGTGGCGGCCGGCCTGGTCGTCGCGGCGTGGTGGGTGGTCCGGGCCGACCCCGACCCGCTGCCGACCGTCCTGAGCCCCACCTCCTCGGAGGCCTCCGGCTCCTCGGCCTCGGCGCTGGAGGCGGTCGAGGAGACGGGGGAGCCCGACGCCCTGGTGACGCCCGTCCCGTCCTCGGGGGACTCGTCGGGGGCCGTCGACGGGGCGGACGCCGGCGAGGTCGTGGTGGACGTGGCGGGGCGGGTGCGCCGCCCCGGCATCGCCGTGCTGCCGGCCGGCTCCCGGGTGGCCGACGCGCTCGAGGCGGCGGGCGGGGCCCGGCCGGGCGTGGACCTCACCTCGCTCAACCTGGCCCGCGTCCTGGTGGACGGCGAGCAGGTGCTGGTGGGGGTGGAGCCCGCGGCCGGGGCAGCAGCGTCCGCCCTGTCCTCGCCGGGCGCCGGGGACCCGGGTGCGTCCGGCGGTGGGCTCGTGAACCTCAACACCGCCGACCAGGCCACGCTGGAGACGCTGCCCCAGGTGGGACCGGTGACCGCTGCCTCCATCCTGGCGTGGCGCGACGAGCACGGCGGGTTCACCTCCGTCGACGAGCTGCTCGAGGTCGACGGGATCGGGGAGGCGACGCTCGCCCAGATCGCGCCGCACGTGACGGTGTGAGCGACTCGGAGGACGCGCCGGGCACCGCGCACCGGGGGCAGGACTGGCGGATGCCGCTGGTGGGCGCGGCTGCGTGGGTCGGCGGGCTGCTCGCGGCCACCGGCTCCTGGGTGGCGCTGGTGGGCGTCGTGCTGGTCTCCCCGGTGGCCTGGGCGGTGGCCTGGGTGGTGGCCCGGGTGCTGGGCCCGAGGGCGAGCACCGGGCTGCCGCGTCGGGGCCTGGCGCGGGGCCTGGCGCTGGGCCTGGCCTGCGCCGGTGTGGCGCTCGCCGTCGGCGGCGCTGCGCTGGTGCGCAGCGAGCAGGTGGGCGCGTCCCCGGTGGCCGACCTGGCGGAGAAGGGAGCCGTCGTCCGGGTGCTCCTCCGCGTCACCGGCGACCCACGTCCGCTGGAGGGGCCGTACGCCGACGGGGTGCTGCTGCGTGCCCAGGTGCTGGAGGTCGAGGGCCGCGGCACGGCGTGGCGGCTGCGGGCGCCGGTGCTGGTGCTCGCGGACCCGGACTGGGCCCAGGCGCGGCTCGGCAGCGAGGTGGTGACCGGTGCCCGCCTCCTGCCGGCCGAGGGCGAGGACCTGGCGGCCGTCCTGAGCGCCTACGGGGAGTGGGAGACCGTGCGCGAGCCGGACGTGTGGTGGCGGGTGAGCGCCCGGGTGCGGCAGGCGCTGCGGGACTCCGTGGCCCACCGACCGACGCCCGAGCGCATCCTCGTGCCCGCGCTGGTCAACGGGGACGACACGGGGCTGGAGCAGCAGGTCCGTGACGACTTCGCGACCACCGGGCTCACGCACCTCCTCGCGGTCTCCGGTACGAACCTGACCCTCGTCGTGGGCCTGCTCGTGCTGCTGGCGCGCGCCCTCGGCGTGCGCGGCCGGTGGCTGTGGCTGGTCGGGGCGCTCGGCATCGTCGCGTTCGTGCTGGTGGCCCGCACGGAGCCGAGCGTGCTGCGGGCGGCGGCGATGGGGGCGGTCGGGCTGGTCGCCCTCGGGCCGGACGGCGGGCGGCGCGCCGGGCGCTCCCTCGGCGTCGCGGTGCTCGTCCTCCTGCTGCTCGAGCCGACGCTCGCCACGGGCGCCGGGTTCGCCCTCTCCGTGCTGGCCACCGCCGGCATCGTGTGGCTCGCACCGCCGTGGCGCGACGCGCTGAGGCGCTGGCTGCCGGCCGGCGCGGCCGAGGCGGTGGCGGTCCCCACGGCGGCGCAGCTGGCGTGCACCCCGGTGGTCGCGGCGATCTCGGGGCAGGTGTCCCTGGTCGCTGTGGGGGCCAACCTGCTGGCGGGTCCGCTGGTCGCCCCGGCCACGGTGCTCGGGCTGGTGGGCGGCCTCGCCACGCTGGTGCACCCGCTGCTCGGCCGCCCGTTCGGCACGGTCGCCACGTGGTGCGCGGCCGTGGTCGTCGAGGTCGCCGAGCGGGGTGCGGCGCTGCCCGTGGCGGCGGTGGACTGGGGGCAGGGCCCGGTCGCGGTGGCCCTCCTCACCGTGGCCACGGGGGCGGTGGCGGTCCTCGGTCCGCGGGTGGCCCGACGCCCGCGGCTCGCGGTGCCGGTGGTCCTCGTCCTCGTGATGGCCACGGCGGTGCCGCTGCCCGCGCCCGGCTGGCCGCCGCAGGGCTGGCTCGTCGTCGCCTGCGACGTCGGGCAGGGCGACGCCCTCGTCCTGCGGACCGGGCCCGGGGAGGCGGTCGTGGTGGACACGGGTCCCGAGCCCGCGCTGGTCGCCGCCTGCCTCGGCGACCTCGGGATCACGCACGTGCCCCTGGTCGTGCTCACCCACTTCCACGCCGACCACGTGGGCGGGCTGCCCGGGGTGCTCGCCGACCGCACGGTGGACGAGGTGCTGGTGACCTTCCTGCTCGACCCGCCCGCGTCCGTCGAGGCGGTGGACGAGGCGGCGCGCGCCTCCGGGGTGCCGGTGAGCACGGCGTCCCCGGGCACGGTGCGGCGCATCGGCGACCTGGACCTCCAGACCCTCTGGCCGTTGCTCGACACCCCGTCGGCCGGTCCGGGGGACGGCACCGGGGCCAACGACGCCAGCGTGGTGCTGCTCGCCGAGGTGTCCGGGGTCCGGGTGCTGCTCACCGGTGACCTCGAGCCGCCCGGGCAGGAGGCGCTCGCGCGGGCCTACCCGGGTCTGCGGGTCGACGTGCTCAAGGTGCCGCACCACGGCAGCCGCGCCCAGGACCTCGACCTGCTCACGGGGCTGGGCGCCGCGGTGGCGCTCGTGAGCGTGGGGGGAGGGCAACGACTACGGACACCCGGCCCCGTCCGTGGTGGAGGCGCTCGAGGGTGCCGGCTCCCGGGTGCTGCGCACCGACACCGACGGAGCCCTGGCGGTGGTGGCCGACGGGTCGGGACTCTCGACCCGAGCTCGTCGCTGACCCGTGCCAGGCGCCGCCGGCCGCACTACGCTCGCCGCATGGCGAAGCCCCGCAAGCGGTTGGACAAGGCCACCTACGAGGCCGAGCTGTTCCGGCTCCAGGCCGAGATGGTGAAGGTGCAGGAGTGGGTGCGCGCCACCGGCGCCCGCGTCGTGGTCGTCTTCGAGGGCCGCGACGCCGCCGGCAAGGGCGGGGCGATCAAGCGGATCACCCAGTACCTGAACCCCCGCGTCGTGCGGATCGCCGCCCTGCCCACGCCCAGCGAGCAGCAGAAGGGGCAGTGGTACTTCCAGCGCTACGTCGAGCACCTGCCCGGCAAGGGCGAGATGGTGCTGTTCGACCGCTCCTGGTACAACCGCGCCGGCGTCGAGCGGGTCCTGGGTTTCTGCACCCCCGAGGAGCACTCCCGGTTCCTGCACCAGTGCCCGATCTTCGAGCGGCTCCTGGTCGAGGACGGGATCATCCTGCGCAAGTACTGGTTCTCGGTCAGCGACGAGGAGCAGCAGCGCCGGTTCGTCGGTCGCATCGACGACCCGATGCGGCGCTGGAAGCTCTCCACGACCGACCTGCAGTCCATCACGCACTGGGAGGACTACTCCCGCGCCAAGGACGACATGATGGTGCACACCGACATTCCCGAGGCCCCCTGGTACGTCGTCGAGGGCGACGTGAAGAAGGAGGCGCGGCTGAACATGATGGCGCACCTGCTCTCCACGATCCCCTACACCGAGATCGAGCACCCCGACATCACGGTCCCCGAGCGGCCTGCATCCTCGGGCTACCGGCGACCGCCGCGCGAGCTCACGACCTACGTGCCCGACCACGTCGCCTCGCTGACCTCCGACTGAGTCGGACGGGGCGGGACGGGGCGGGGCGGAGCGGACGCCGGGCCTGTCGCCGCCGTGTGGGACGCTGTGCGGACCATGGCTCGTTCCGCATCCCGCTCCTCCACCCGCCCCGCCGCACGGCCGGCCGCGCCCGCTCCCGGGGACGTCCTCGGTCACGTCACGCTGGTCACCGGCAAGGAGGAGTTCCTGGGCGAGCGCACGGTGGCTGCCGTGCGGGCGGCCGTGCGCCAGCACGACGGGGAGGCCGAGGTCTCCGAGGCCAACGCGCTGGACCTGACGCTGGCCACCCTCGGCGAGCTGGCCGCGCCCTCGCTGTTCTCGACCACCCGCTGCATCGTCGTGCGCGCCCTGGAGAACCTGCCGGACGAGTCCTACGACGGCATCGTCGACTACGCCAAGGAGCCGGTCGAGGACGTGGCGCTCGTCCTCGTGCACACCGGCGGCCAGAAGGGCTCCGGCCTGCTGACCCGGCTGCGCAAGCTGCCGGCCGTCACCGAGGTGAAGTCCGAGGAGCTACGGGCCTCGGAGTACCCGTCGTTCGTCCAGGCCGAGGCCCGGCGCCTCGGCACGCGGATGGACCCGGACGCGGCCCAGGCGCTCGTCCAGGCCGTCGGCACCGACCTGCGCGCGGTCTCCAGCGCCGTCGACCAGCTCGTGCACGACTTCCCCGGGGAGTCCGTGAGCGCCGAGCGGGTCGGCCAGTACTTCGGCGGCCGTGCCGAGGCGACCTCGTTCGCAGTGGCGGACGCCGCCTTCGCCGGCAAGCGGCTGGCCGCGCTGGAGGAGCTGCGCTGGGCGATCGAGCGCGGTGTCGCGGGCGTCCTGGTGACCTCGGCGTTCGCCGGGTCCGCGCGCGGCCTGGCCCGCGCCAAGGGCCTGCGCCCCGGGGGCCGGGACAACGACGTCGCCCGCGACCTGGGTGTCCCGCCCTGGAAGGTGCGCTCGATCCGCGAGCAGTCGCGGGCCTGGTCCGAGGACCAGCTGGCGGCCGCCGTCCGCGCCGTGGCCCAGGCCGACGCCGACATCAAGGGTGCTGCCAGCGACGCGGCCTACACCCTCGAGCGCCTCGTGCTCACGATCACCGAGCTGCGCAGCGCCTCCCGCTCCTGACCCGCCGGCTCCTGACCCGCCGGCTCACGCCTGCGGGGAGCGGTGGGGGCCGGCGCCCGGGTGCTCCGGAACGCCGACGACCCGCCTCGTGCTCGCGCGGGGCGAGTCGAGGCGGGTCGTGTCAGCGACGACGAGCGGGGCTCAGAGAGAAGCAGCCTTCTTCGCGATGGAGGACTTCCGGTTCGCGGCCTGGTTCTTGTGGATGACGCCCTTGGAGACGGCCTTGTCCAGCTTCTTGGTGGCGAAGCGGGCCTTCTCGACGGCGGTCGCGTCACCGGCCTCGAAGGCCTCGTTGAAGCGGCGGATGGCGGTCTTGAGCTCGCTCTTGACGGCCTTGTTGCGCTCGTGACGCTTGTTGTTCTGCTTGATCCGCTTGATCTGGGACTTGATGTTCGCCACTGGTGTGCCTAGCTCTCTGGGTCGGTCGTGCAGGTCTGTTGTCGCTGACGTGATGGGGCCGATCGAGTCGGACCCGAGTCTGGGTGCGCTGCGGGCAGAGGGTGCCTCACGAGCGACAAGCGAGATTAACAGCGTGGGGGAAGGCCGCCCAAATCCCGAGCGGAGCGTCAGCAGCCCCGCGAACGACGTCCACGTTAGCGGGTCGGGGCCGGGAGTCCGAGTCGGCGCGCGACCCCCACCAGCAGGTGGTGGGCGACCTCGACGCGGAACGCCTGGAGCGTCGGCATCCCCTGGTCCTGCTGCGCGCTGCCGGCCCGCAGCAGCAGGTGGGTGGCGAACGCGGCGAGCAGTGCCGTCACCGTCTCCTCGCCCAGCGCCGCGAGATCGGGGTGGTCGAGCGCGGCGGCGTCGAACCAGGGCAGGTGCGCGTGCTCCTCCCGGGCCAGGAACGCATCGACCCAGGACGGGCCGACGAGGGCCTGTCCCCAGTCCACGAGGACGACCGAGCCGTCCGGTCGCAGCAGCAGGTTGTCGCTGCGCACGTCCCAGTGCACCAACCGGTCACCCGACGGCACGGCGCGCAGCACCGCTGCCAGGGGCGTGAGGTCGGCCAGCCATGGCGGGCCCAGGGTCGGGAGGACCTCGGAGGCCCGTTGTAGCGAGGCCGCCCAGGTGGAGAAGGTCTCGTCCGTCGAGCCCAGCGGCGCTCCGACGCCGGCCGCCCGGGTGCGCAGAGCCTCCAGCGAGGGCAGGCGGTGGTGCAGGAGCGCCGGCAGCGCGTCCACGGCGGAGACGACCGCGTCGACGTCGGCGGGGGAGCCGAGGTCGGGGTGGCGGCCCTCGACGTCCTCGAGCAGGAGCACCACCCAGGGGTCGTCGGGAGCATCGGCCTGGAGCGCCTCGTCCCACCAGTGCTCCAGCGCGGCCCAGCGAGGGTGCCGACCGAGGGCGTCCAGGACGACGGCCTCCCGTCGCAGCAGCTGCGGGGTCACGGGGTTCAGGGAGGCCGGGCAGGCCTTGACGAACAGCCTCGACCCGTCGGCACCGCGCAGGCGCACCGCGGGCCCCGGCGACATCCCGCCCGTCTGGTCGACGGCGGCGACCACCGGCGAGCCCAGCACCTCCTCGACCCGTGCCCGCACCCGCGTGGGCACCGATGCCCAGCCCAGGCGAGAGCCCCGGGCGGCGCGGCTCACCAGTCGCGGCGGGCGCGGAGCCAGGCCAGGGCGGCCTCGCCCTGCTGCCGCTGGTGGCGCCGCAGGAAGGGGCTCGTCGCCGGCGGCTTCCGCTCGGCCGTGGTGAGCAGGTACCCGGCGGTGCCCGCCAGGAGCGCGTCGACCGCCTCGTCCTCGACGCCGGCGGCGAGCGGGTGCGCTCGCAGCAGCGGCTCGGGGTCCAGGCCGGGGTCGGTGGCGGCCGAGGTGAGCAGCCAGACCAGGTCGGCCCAGGCCGCGCCGCGCGCGGCCCACGGCCAGTCGCACCACATCACGCGCCCGTCGTCGGCCAGCAGCAGGTTGTCGTCGCGCAGGTCACCGTGGACCAGCGCGTCGCCGGTCACCGCGGAGGCCAGGACGGCGGCGGCGTCGGCCACCCGGTCCCACACCCGCTCCGGGGCCAGGTCCTCGCGCAGGCCGGAGAGCAGCGGCACCAGCAGCGGCCAGTCCGAGAGGTCGTCGGCGAGGTCGGTCAGCACGCCCGCCCGCTCGAGGGCGCCGGCAGCGGCCGGCAGCACCTCGGCCGAGGCTGCCAGCGAGTCCAGCACCGCGGTGAGGTCCGGGCGGGTCCACGGCCGCGAGGGCAACCGGCCCTCGACGTCCTCCAGGCCCAGCAGGACCCACTCGTCGACCTCCGTGCTCCACCGCAGCGCGGGCGCCGGGACGCCGGCGTGGCCGGTCAGCACCCCCAGCACCGAGGCCTCGGCACGGTGGGCGGCGGCGAAGGCGGGCTGGGCGCGCAGCGAGGCGGCCTTGACGAAGTGGGTGCTGCCGTCCGCGCAGACCAGGGACGAGGCGAGCCCGGCGGTCCACCCTGCGGAGGCGGAGTGCGCCTCGATGACGGGCGAGCCCAGGCGGGTCTCGACGGCCGTGCGTACCGGGCGGGGGAGGAACCCCCACTCGACCCGGCGCACGGTGCGGCCGTGGGGCACGCCCTCGACGCTCCACGGGTCGAACGGGTCGAACGCCTCCTCGGGCTCGAGCGGGTCGCCGGAGGGCGAGTCGAGGAGAGGGGAACGTGGGAGCACCCGGCCAGTCTGGCCCCGGGCGTGCCGCGGGCGTGGTTGCCACGGCCCGGTGTGTCGCGCGGGGCTCGCCACACCGGAGGTCACCGGGCCGGCGCCCGCACCAGGTCCCGCAGCGCGGGTCCGAGTGCTGGCGAGGCTGCAGTGCCGAGCGCGTGCCGCACGCGGCATCAGTACCGCTCCACGAGGTGGGAGCGCCCGGGCGGCGGGGCGTAGGGCTCGGGCCACCAGTCCTCCATGGCGGTCACCAGCCCGTCGCGCACGGTGAACGCCGCGATGCCGGTCTGCACCCCGTCGTCCGCCTGCCCGCTGCCCTCGCCGGGGTCGAACGCGATCCACGTCGCCACCGTGCCGCTCTCCTCGTCCGTGACGAGGCGGGTGACCCGCAGGGTCCACGGGCCGGGGTACTCGGCGTTGAACCGGGTGAAGGCCTCCCGGCCGCGGACCCGCTCCCGGGTCTGCGGCACCTCCATCACGACGTCGGGGTGCAGCAGGGCGGCGAACCCGGCCCAGTCACGGGCGTCGCAGGCCGCCCACAGCGAACGGACCACCGAGGCGGCCGACGGCGCAGCGGCGGGGGAGCGGGGCGGGTGCGAGGTCATGGCGGCGACGGTAGGTAGGACCTCCGACAGCGACGTGGGACACTGGCCGGACACCTCCGGCACGGCGCGTCCGCCGCCGGAGCGCGCCGACCGCGCCGTGACCCGCTCCCACCCCGAGACACCGAGGACCCCGTGCCTGCTGTTCCCTCGTCCGCCTGGCCGAAGCCCGGTCAGACCGACCCGGCGATCATCCGGAACTTCTGCATCATCGCCCACATCGACCACGGCAAGTCGACCCTGGCCGACCGGATGCTCCAGCTCACCGGCGTCGTCGACGAGCGCGCGGCCCGGGCGCAGTACCTCGACCGGATGGACATCGAGCGCGAGCGCGGCATCACGATCAAGTCCCAGGCCGTGCGCATGCCGTGGGCGGTCGAGGAGGGCAACGAGGAGGGTGCCGAGGCCGGCACCTACGTCCTCAACATGATCGACACCCCCGGTCACGTCGACTTCACCTACGAGGTGAGCCGCTCGCTGGCCGCGTGCGAGGCCGCGATCCTGCTCGTGGACGCCGCCCAGGGCATCGAGGCCCAGACGCTGGCCAACCTCTACCTGGCGATGAGCGCGGACCTGCACATCATCCCGGTGCTCAACAAGATCGACCTGCCCTCCGCGGACCCCGACAAGTACGCCGAGGAGCTCGCCGGCCTGGTCGGCTGCGAGCCCGAGGACGTCCTGCGGGTCTCCGCCAAGACCGGCGTCGGCGTGGAGAAGGTGCTCAACGAGGTCGTCAAGCAGACCCCGGCCCCCGTCGGCGACCCCGACGCCCCGGCCCGCGCACTGATCTTCGACTCCGTCTACGACACCTACCGCGGCGTCATCACCTACGTCCGCGTCGTCGACGGCGAGCTGCGCCACCGCGACCGGATCAAGATGATGAGCACCAACGCCACGCACGAGATGCTCGAGATCGGTGTCATCAGCCCCGAGCAGCTGCCGGCGCAGGACATCGGCGTCGGCGAGGTCGGCTACCTCATCACCGGTGTGAAGGACGTCCGCCAGTCGCGCGTCGGTGACACCGTCACCACGCAGCACCACGGCGCCACCGAGATGCTCGGGGGCTACTCCGACCCCAACCCCATGGTCTTCGCGGGTCTGTACCCGATCGACGGCGACCAGTTCGGCGACCTGCGCGAGGCGCTGGAGAAGCTCCAGCTCAACGACGCCTCGCTCACCTACGAGCCGGAGACCTCCGGCGCGCTGGGCTTCGGCTTCCGCTGCGGCTTCCTCGGCCTGCTGCACATGGAGATCACCCGCGACCGGCTCGAGCGCGAGTTCAACCTCGACCTCATCTCCACCGCCCCGTCCGTGAGCTACCAGGTCACGATGGAGGACGGCACCGAGCACCAGGTGACCAACCCCAGCGAGTACCCCGAGGGCAAGATCGCCGAGGTCCGCGAGCCCGTCGTCGACGCCACGCTGCTGGCGCCGTCGGACTACATCGGCACGATCATGGAGCTGTGCCAGACCAAGCGCGGCGACCTGCAGGGCATGGACTACCTGTCCCCGGACCGCGTGGAGATGCGCTACAAGCTGCCCCTGGCCGAGATCGTCTTCGACTTCTTCGACCAGCTGAAGTCGCGCACCAAGGGCTACGCCAGCCTCGACTACGACTTCACCGGTGACCAGGCGGCCGACCTGGTGAAGGTCGACATCCTGCTCCAGGGCGAGCCGGTCGACGCGTTCAGCTCGATCGTGCACCGCGACTCCGCCTACTCCTACGGCGTGATGATGGCCGGCAAGCTCAAGGACCTCATCCCGCGGCAGCAGTACGAGGTGCCGATCCAGGCCGCCATCGGCGCCCGGGTCATCGCCCGCGAGAACATCCGCGCCATCCGCAAGGACGTCCTTGCCAAGTGCTACGGCGGCGACATCAGCCGCAAGCGCAAGCTGCTGGAGAAGCAGAAGGAGGGCAAGAAGCGGATGAAGATGGTCGGCCGCGTCGAGGTCCCCCAGGAGGCCTTCGTGGCCGCGCTCTCCACGGGCAGCCCGACCGCCGGGGAGGGCGGCAAGGGCAAGTGACCCGCCCGTGAGCGCGCTCCGCCTGCCGCCCGAGGTCGAGGCCATGGCCGGACGCGGACCCGACTGGGCAGCGTGGGTCGAGCGCGTCCCCGCCACCCTGCGGGACCTGCTCGAGGAGTGGTCCCTGACGAGGACCGACGACGAGGTCTGGCACGGCCACGCCTCCGTCGTGCTGCCCGTGCGCGACCGCGAGGGTCGCGAGCGGGTGCTGAAGGTCGCCTTCCCCGACGTCGAGACCGAGCACGAGGCGCTGGCCCTGCGCACCTGGGCCGGCCGCGGCGCCGCGCAGCTCGTCACGGCCGACCCCCGTCGCCGCGCGGTGCTGCTGGAGCGGCTCGAGCGCCGCGACCTGCACGAGGAGTGGGACGTCGCGGCCTGCGAGACGGTCGCCGACCTCTACCGGCAGCTGCACGTGCCGGCCCCGCCGCAGCTGATGACGGTGCCCGCCTACGTGGGCCGCTACGTCGAGCGGCTGCGCGCGCTCCCGCGCAACGCCCCGCTGCCCCGCCGGATGGTGGAGCAGGCGCTGGCCCTGGTGCGCGACCTCGGGGCGGACGAGCGGGCGGTCGGCACGCTGGTGCACGGGGACCTGCACTACGGCAACGTGCTGCACGACGTGACGGGCGAGGCGGTGGCCATCGACCCGCACGCCATGAGCGGCGAGCCGGCCTGGGAGGTCGCGCCGCTGCTGTGGAACCGGTTCGAGGAGACCGCGGGCGACCGGCCCCGGGCGCTGCGGGCCCGCTTCGAGACGGTCGTCGACGCCGCCGGCCTCGACGAGGACCGGGCTCGCGGCTGGGCGGTCGTGCGCCTCGTCCTCAACGCCTTCTGGGCGCTCGAGGACGCCGCCGCCACCCCGGCGGGTGCGCGAGACGACGCCGGCGTGCGGCGGTACGTGACGCAGATGCTGACGGTCGCCAAGTCGTTGGACCCGTAGGGCCCCAGGACCCTCCCCTGGACCCTGGTCGGCGGGACCTTCCTCCCTACGTCCATCCCCCACTGGGGAGGACCGTGAGGAGTGCAGGGAACTACCGCGAGGAGGCGGAAGATGCGCACTCGAGTCATCGTCCTGGGAGGCAACTTCGGAGGACTCACGGCCGCGCTGGCGGTCAAGCACGAGCTGCACGGCGACGTGGACGTCGTCGTGGTCAGCAAGGACGACCACTTCCTCTTCAACCCCAGCCTGATCTGGCTGCCGTTCGGCAAGCGGGACCGCGAGGACCTCACGTTCCCGATCGCCCCCACGCTGGAGGAGCACGGGATCGACTTCGAGCACGTCGCGGCGACGGGAGTGGACGCCGAGGCCAAGACGGTGACGCTGGCCGACGGCCGCGAGCTCGAGTACGACTACCTGGTCATCGCGACCGGCTACCGCAACAAGGACGACGTGGTCCCGGGGTTCGCCGAGAACGCCCTGAACATCACCACGCTGCCGGAGGCCGAGCGCGCCGGGGAGGCCTGGACGCGGTTCCTCGACGACCCGGGCGACGTCGTCGTCGGCGCCACGCAGGGGGCGGGCTGCTTCGGCGCCGCCTACGAGTTCCTCTTCAACATGAGCCACCAGCTCAAGAAGGCGGGCCTGAAGAAGCAGGTCAAGCTCTCCTACGTCACCAGCGAGCCGTTCCTCGGCCACTTCGGCATCGGCGGCCTGCCGCACGGCGAGGACCTGCTGGGCATGTTCCTGAAGAAGGAGGGCATCGAGGCGAACATCAACACCGGCATCGACCACGTCGAGTCCGACGCCGTCGTCCTCGGCAGCGGCGAGACGCTGCGCTCGAGGTACTCGATGATCATCCCGCCGTTCCTGGGGCAGGACTTCCTGCTCGGCACCGGCCTGACCGACGAGAAGGGGTACGTCAAGGTCCGCGACACCTACCAGACCGAGAAGTACGACGACGTCTACGCCGTCGGCATCGCGGCCGCGGTCGACGCCCCGTGGACCACCCCGACCCCGGTCGGCATCCCCAAGACGGGCTTCCCGACGGAGGCCATGGCGCACACGGCCGCGAAGAACATCGCGGCGCAGGTGCTCGGCGAGGTCCCCACGCACGAGAAGGCGTTCGGCGACATCAAGGCCGTCTGCGTCATGGACGCCGGCAACAACGGCGTCATCATCCTGGCCGACAAGATGCTGCCCCCGCGCAAGCACGGGGTGCTCATCCCGGGCCCGCAGGCCCACCTGATGAAGCTGGGTTTCGAGAAGTACTTCCTCTGGAAGATGCGCAACGGGCACGTGATGCTGCCCTGACCCGACCCCCACCCGGCACGACCTGACCAGACCCGGCCCCGGGGTCCGCTGCCGGACCCCGAGGCTCGGCCTCCTGCCCCCTCTCCCGGCAGGAGGCCGACCGGCCGGCCGCCCGCGGCCGACCCACCGCCGTTGCGACGTCTCGCTCGAGCGGACAGGGAGGGAGCCCGCGCCCCCGGCACGTCCTCACGCAGGACGCCGGGGGCGCGCTGCGTCCGGCTAGCCTGCGGGCATGACCCACGCCGAACCGCCGGTCGGGCGGCTGCTGTCCGTCAACGTCGGGCGCGCCCGGGCCGCGGCCTGGGCCGGCTCGCTGGGCCGCACCGCCATCGACAAGACCCCGACGAGCGCCCCCGTCCTGGTCGGCAGGCTCGGTCTCGTGGGCGACGAGGTGGTGAACACCAAGCACCACGGCGGGCCGGACAAGGCCGTCTACGCCGTCTCGCGCGCCGAGCTGGACCACTGGTCGGGCGTGCTCGAGGCGGAGCTGCCGGACGGCCAGCTGGGGGAGAACCTCACCGTCGGCGGCCTCGCGGTCGACGACGCCGAGCTGGGGGAGCGCTGGGCCGTCGGCGAGGCTGTGCTGGAGGTGCGGCTGCCTCGGGTGCCCTGCAACGTCTTCGCGGGGTGGGTCGGCCACTGCGGCCTCGACGCCCGCGGCTGGGTGCGGCGCTACACCGAGCACGGCCGCCCGGGTGCCTACCTGCGCGTGCTGGGGGAGGGCCAGGTCCAGACCGGTGACGAGGTGCGGGTGCTGCACCGTCCGGGCCACGGCGTGACCCTCGCGCACGCCTTCGCCGCGCTCACCACGCGACCGGACCTGCTGCCGGACCTGGCGTCCGTCCCCGACCTGCACCCCGACCTGCGTGACCGGATGGTGCGATCAGGGCAGCCAGACCTACCCGGGAGTAGGTAAGGTGATCTGCACCACGTGAACCCGGCCGCGCACCGTCGCCCGGCCCCCGAGCCCACGAGGAGCTCCCGCCATGCCGATCAACCCCGACACCGGCTTCGTCGACCACCTGCCCGCGAACGTCGCCGTGCAGTTCTGGGACCGTGTCGCTGCGAGCCCCGACAAGGAGGCCTACCGGTTCCCGGTGGGCGAGGCCTGGGAGTCCGTGACCTGGAAGCAGGCCGGCGAGCGCGTCGGGGCGCTGGCCGCGGGCCTGCTCGCGCTGGGCGTGGAGCAGACCGAGCGGGTCGGCATCGCCTGCTCGACCCGGTACGAGTGGATCCTCGCCGACCTCGCGATCATGTGCTCCGGCGGCGCGACGACCACCGTCTACCCCTCGACCAACAGCGAGGACACCGCCTTCATCGTGGGCGACTCCGGCTGCAAGGTGGTCTTCGCCGAGGACGCCGAGCAGCTGGCGAAGCTGCGCGAGCACCGGGCCGAGCTGCCCGAGCTGCGCGCCGTGGTGATGATCGACGGCAGCGGCGCGCCGGAGGACGGCGAGTGGGTGCTGACCCTCGACGACCTGGCCGCGCGCGGCACCGCCTACCTGGCGGACAGCCCCGACGTGCTGGAGCAGACCGCGAAGCAGATCACCCAGGACCAGCTCGCCACCCTGATCTACACCTCCGGCACGACCGGCCGCCCCAAGGGCGTGCGGCTGCTGCACCGCGCCTGGGTCTTCGAGGGCGAGTCGATCAAGGCGCAGGACATCCTCTCGGTCGACGACCTCCAGTTCCTCTGGCTGCCGATGGCCCACTCCTTCGGCAAGGTGCTCCTCTCCACCCAGCTCGCCATCGGCTTCGCCACGGCCGTCGACGGCCGGGTCGAGCGGATCATCGACAACCTCGCCGTCGTCCGCCCCACGTTCATGGGTGCGGCCCCCCGGATCTTCGAGAAGGCCTACGGCCGCATCCAGCGCATGCAGGAGGCCGAGGGCGGGGTCAAGAAGGTGCTCTTCGACCAGGCCTTCAAGGTCGGCCTCGAGGTCGACCGGCTGACGCTGGCCGGCAAGCCGGTGCCGCTGCCGCTGAAGATCCAGCACGCCCTGTTCGACAAGCTGGTCTTCAGCAAGGTCCGCGAGCGGTTCGGCGGACGAGTCCGCTTCTTCATCTCCGGCTCCGCGGCGCTGAACGCCGAGATCGGCTCCTGGTTCCACGCCGCGGGCATCCTCATCCTCGAGGGCTACGGCATGACCGAGAACGCCGCCGGCGCCGCGGTGAACCACCCCGAGAAGTACAAGATGGGCACCGTCGGCCCGGCGATGCCGGGATCACAGATCCGCATCGGCGAGGGTGACGAGGTCCAGCTCAAGGGCCCGCACGTGATGGCCGGTTACCACAACCTGCCCGAGGAGAGCGCCGCCGTCTTCACCGAGGACGGCTGGCTGCGCACCGGCGACAAGGGCAGCCTGGACGCCGACGGCTACCTGACGATCACCGGCCGCATCAAGGAGCTCTTCAAGACCTCCGGCGGCAAGTACATCGCCCCCGCCGCCATCGAGTCGAAGTTCAAGGCGGTCTGCCCCTACGCCAGCCAGTTCCTGGTCTTCGGCAACGAGCGCAACTACTGCGTCGCCCTCATCACCCTGGACCCGGACGCGATGACGGCGTGGGCCGAGGAGAACGGCATGGCCGGCAAGCCCTACGCCGAGGTCGTTACCTCCTCCGCGGTGCACGACATGGTCCAGGGCTACGTCGAGGAGATGAACACCCGGCTCAACCGCTGGGAGACGATCAAGAAGTGGGACATCCTCCCCGCCGACCTGTCGGTGGAGACCGGTGAGCTGACCCCGTCGATGAAGGTGAAGCGCTCCGTGGTCGAGGAGAACAACCACGACCGGATCGACGCCTTCTACGGCTGAGTCGCCCAGCACTCGCGCCACGTCTGCGATCGCCGGGTCCGCACGGGCCCGGCGATCGCTGCGTCCGCGGGTCCAGATCGATCCCAGGGTGCGCGCACAGGAATCCCACAGACGTGACCCGGATGCTCCTCCCATGAGCGACTCCCAGGACCGCGACGAGACCACCTCGGGCAGCACCACCCCGGGCAGCACCACCCCGGGCAGCACCGGCCCGGGCCGCCGCCCCCGCAACCGGGCGCTGGCCCGGCTGCGCCGCGACGAGCGCCCCGCCCAGCCCGACCACGCCATCCCCGAGGAGCTCGAGGACCACGACCTCGGCCTCTCCGAGGACCTGCCGCGCATCGTCCGCAAGCAGGAGCAGGCGCTCGGACGCCGGCGCCTGCTCGCGCTCGGTGGCGTCGGCGCCCTCGGGGCCACCGGCTTCCTGGCCGCATGCTCCTCCGACGACTCCACCAGCTCCTCGGCGTCGAGCTCCGGCTCGGCCTCGAGCAGCAGCAGCGACCGGCCCGAGCCGCCGGACGGCGGCGGTGGCCCCGGCGGCGACGGCGGCGGTGACGCCGCCCAGGGTGACTCCTCCGTCGAGGTCGCCGACGGGGAGATCCCCGAGGAGACCGCCGGTCCGTACCCGGGCGACGGCTCCAACGGCGCCAACGTGCTGAGCGAGTCCGGCATCGTGCGCAGCGACATCACCTCGTCCTTCGGCGACGCGAGCGCCACCGCCGAGGGCGTGCCGGTGACCGTGCGGATGAAGATCTACGACCTCTCCGGTGACGACGTCGAGCTGCTCGAAGGTGCTGCGGTCTACCTGTGGCACTGCGACGCCCAGGGCAACTACTCGATGTACTCCGAGGGCATCACCGAGGAGAACTACCTGCGCGGCGTCCAGGTCGCCGACAGCGACGGCTACGTGGAGTTCACCAGCATCTTCCCGGGCTGCTACGCCGGCCGCTGGCCGCACATGCACTTCGAGATCTACGCCGACGAGGACTCCGCGACCTCCTACACGAACAAGATGCGCACCTCGCAGCTCGCCATCCCGCAGGCCATCTGCGAGGAGGTCTACGGCGTGGTGGACGGCTACGACGACTCGGTCGCCAACCTGGCCAACATCTCCCTGGACTCCGACAACGTCTTCTCCGACGGCTACAGCCTCCAGATGGCGAACGTCACCGGCTCGGTGGACGAGGGCTACACCATCAAGCTCAACGTCCCGATCTGAGCCGATTGGCTGCACCCCCGGCGGGGGGGGGGGGGGGGGGGGGGGGGGCCCGCCCCCCCCCCCCGCGGGCCCCGGCCGCCCCCGCCCGCCCGCCGGGCGCCCCCCCCCCCCCC
>NZ_JAMJPH010000004.1:0-53890 GCF_023554635.1 Nocardioides bruguierae | reverse complement strand
CGTTCGCCACCAAAACGATCACCGCCCCGATCTGAGCCGTTGGGCGGCCCCCCGGGGGGGGGGGGGGGTGGGGGGGGGCCCCCCCCCCCGCCCCGACGGTGAGCAGGCGCCGGACGACGGCGCGCTGCCGGCCTCCGCCCTCGACGGTCTCGGCAGCCGACCCTTCGGCCTCTACGTGCACGTGCCGTTCTGCACGGTGCGCTGCGGCTACTGCGACTTCAACACCTACACCTCCGCCGAGCTGGGCGTCGGCCCCGACGGCCGCGGCACCCCCGGTGCCTCCCGCGACACCTACGCCCAGGCCGCGGTGGCCGAGGTGCGCCGGGCGCGGCAGGTGCTCGGCGACGTCGACCTCCCCGTCGACACGATCTTCTTCGGCGGCGGCACGCCCACGCTGCTCAGCCCCGACGACCTCGGCTCGGTCATCGACGCGGCCCGCCAGGAGTTCGGGCTCGCGCCCGACGTGGAGGTCACCACCGAGTCCAACCCCGACTCCGTCGACGCGGCCGCGCTGGCCCGCCTGGCCGAGGTCGGGGTGAACCGGGTCAGCTTCGGCATGCAGAGCCAGGTCTCCCACGTCCTGACGGTGCTCGACCGCACCCACGACCCCCGCCGCGTCCCCGACGTCGTCCGCTGGGCCCGGGAGGGTGGCATCGAGCAGGTCAGCCTCGACCTCATCTACGGCACTCCCGGTGAGTCGCTGGCCGACTGGGAGACCTCGGTGGAGGCCGCCCTGGCGTGCGAGCCCGACCACGTCTCGGCCTACTCGCTCATCGTCGAGGACGGCACCGCTCTGGCCCGCCGCGTCCGTCGTGGCGAGCTGCCCATGCCCGACGAGGACGACCTGGCCGACAAGTACGCCGCCGCCGACTCCCGCCTCGTCGAGGCGGGGCTCTCCTGGTACGAGGTCAGCAACTGGTCCACCTCGGAGGAGACACGCTGCCGCCACAACGTCCTGTACTGGACGGGCGCCGACTGGTGGGGCGTCGGCCCCGGCGCGCACAGCCACGTGGGCGGCACCCGCTGGTGGAACGTCAAGCACCCCGTCGCCTACGCGCAGCGGCTGGGCTCGGGTCTCAGCCCGGCGCTGGCCCGGGAGGTGCTCTCGGCGGAGGACCGTCGCGTCGAGCGGGTGCTGCTGGAGCTGCGGCTGCGCGAGGGGATGCCGCTGTCGGTCCTGGACGACGGCGGGCGAGCCGCCGTGCCCGGCCTGGTGGCCCGCGGCCTGCTCGAGGTCGCCCCCGGCGCCGACCGCGTCCGGATCACCGACGGCGCCCGCCTGGTGGCGGACGCCGTCGTGCGGGACCTGCTGCCCTGATCGAACCGGACCTCCGGGTCCGGGCACCGGCCGGGGACTGTCGGGTCAGCTGACCATGCGGATGGTCAGCGGGTAGCGGTAGTACTCGCCGTTCGCGGACTTCACGGTGCCGATGATGGTGAGCACGAGCCAGGCGATGCCGACGATCGGCAGCAGCACGATCCCGACCAGCACGAAGACCAGCACGAACGAGATGACCGCGTAGATCAGGATCGAGAGCTGGAAGTTGAGCGACTCCACGGCGTGGGCGCGGACCCGCGGCGAGGCGTTGCCCTTGATCAGCATGACCAGCAGCGGGCCGAGGAAGGCCAGCCCGCCGATGACCGAGCCGAGCAGCGCCGTCCAGTGCGCGGCGCACGACCAGGTGTTCTCCTCGGTCGGCGACATCGGCACCGGGCCACCGGGCGCGCCGTAGCCGTACGGCGGCTGCCCACCCGGGGGCGGGGGCGGCGGGGCCTGGTGCTGCTCGGCCGGGTCCTGGCCCTGGTAGGGCTGCTCCGGGTACGGGTCCTGCGTCATGGTCGTTCCTCCAGGTGCGTGGTCCGGTCGCCCGGGTGATGGCGACGACACTAGTGGCCCCGGGTGCCCCACGGCCTCGGGGAAGGCCCTGATCCGGGGAGGACTTCCGGCCGCGTCCCCGGGGTGCGGCCCAGGGTCTCGTCCGGGGTCTCGCCGGAGGTCTCGCCAGGGGGTCTTCTCAGGGGGCCGTGACGAAGTCGATGAGCTCCTCGACGCGGCCGAGCAGGGCGGGGTCGAGGTCGCGGTAGTCGCGGACGCCGCCCAGAATGTGCTTCCACGCCCGGGCGATGTCGGCCTGGTCGCGGTGCGGCCAGCCGAGGCGCTGGCAGGTGCCCTTCTTCCAGTCCTCGCGGCGCGGGACGTCGGGCCACGAGCCGATGCCGAGCCGGGCGGGCTTCACCGCCTGCCAGATGTCGATGAAGGGGTGGCCGACCACGAGCACGTGCGGACCCATGGGGGAACGGGCGACGGCGTCGGCGATCTTGGCCTCCTTGGAGCCGCGGACCAGGTGGTCCACGAGGACGCCGACCTTCTTCTGCGGCCCGGGTCGCACGTCGCGCAGGTGCTCCACGAGGTCGTCCACGCCGCCGAGGTACTCCACGACGACACCCTCGATGCGCAGGTCGTCGCCCCAGACCTTCTCCACCAGCTCGGCGTCGTGACGTCCCTCGACGAGGATGCGGCTGGCGCGGGCGACGCGGGCCTTGGCGTCGTGCACGGCCACGGAGCCGGACGCGGTGCGGGTCTTCTTCTCCGGGCCCGGGCGGGTCACCGGCGGGGTCAGGACGACCGGCTTGCCGTCGAGCAGGAAGCCGGCGCCGAGGGGGAAGGTGCGGCGCGTGCCGCGACGGTCCTCCAGCGTGAGCACGTGCAGGTCGCGGTCGACCTGGACGATCTCGCCGCAGAAGTCCGTGGTCACCTCCTCGACCACCTCACCGAGGTTCGCCGGCGCCTCGGTGGCGCGGCCGCGCTTCGGGACGTTCCAGTCGCCCGCGAGGACGTCGGTGCCGTATCGATCAGCCACCCGGACACGCTAGGCGCCCGGCTCCGGGCGGTGTCGGCGGCACGCCGGGTCCAGCACGTCGGGACCACCGGCGACGAGGGCTCAGAGGAGGGGGAGACGCTTCTGGCTGCGGGGCAGGTGCTCGTAGACGCGGCGGACCGCGTCCGCGAGGTCGGCCGGCTCCCAGGGCAGGGTGAGCCCGGCGTCCGTGCTGGTCCAGCCCTCGTGGGCCACGGCGTCCTCCACGCTCACCCCGCGTGAGGCGAGGTCGCGCACGGTCTCGGCGAGCACGCCCAGGGCACCGCGCTGGGTCTCGACGAAGTCGCGGTCGACCGGGGCGCCGTGCCCGGGGACCACCACGGTCGAGGGGCGCAGGAGGGGCAGGACGACGTCGAGGGTGAGCGGCCACTCCAGGGGGAAGCTGTCGGGGCCCAGGGCGGGCGGGCCGGCGGACTCCACGAGGTCGCCCGCGACGACCACGTCGGCGTCGGGCACGACCGCGACGAGGTCGCCGCTGGTGTGGCCGCGCCCGGGGTGCAGCAGCTCGACGAGCCGGTCGCCGAGGTCGACGAACCCGGCGGAGGAGAAGACGTGGTCGGGCAGCACGAGCGCGTCGACGTCGTCCTGCGTCGTCCGCCACCCCTCGGCGGAGGTGTTCTCGGGCGCGGGTCCGGGGTCCGCGGACCAGGCGGTGAGCTCGGCGAGGCAGCCCTCGTGCGCGTGCACCGGCAGGTCGTCACCCCAGGTGGCGCGCAGCGCGGGGGTGCCGAGGACGTGGTCGTGGTGCGCGTGGGTCAGCACCGTCGCCACCACGGCGGTGCCGGGCGCCAGGGACGAGGCGAGCGACACGACGTCGTCGCGCAGCGCCGCTCCGGCGGCCAGGCACGCGTGCGTGTCGACCACCACCAGGCCGCGCTCACCGGCGACGACGGTGACGTTGACGTCGTACCAGGGGCGGGCCGAGACCCAGACGCGGTCGGCGATCTCCGTGAACGTGCTCACACCACCACCCTAGGGGCGCGATGCTCGGGCCAACCGGACAGCCCCGGGGCGCGGAGGTCAGTGCAGGGCGAGGCCGAGCGCGTCGCGCAGCAGCGGGCCGAGGTCCTCGGGGCCCTCCGCGGGCAGCACGAACGGCACCCGGCGCTCGTGGGCGCCCTCGTGGTCGATCCAGGCCACGACCGCGCCGTCGGCGTCCATCGAGGTCAGGGACGCGGCGATCATCCGCGCCTCCGGACGGCCGACGAGCCGCCCCACGGCCTCGCGCAGCAGGTCGCCGTGGCTGGCGTTGGCGTGCGCGCAGCAGCGGGCCAGGTGGCCGGCGTTGAGCGCCAGGTCGGGGGCGGAGAACGTCGACACGTCCACCGGCACCGACCCTGCGGAGCGGTGCAGCACGACCGTGGCGACCTCGAGCCGCAGCGTCACCTGGTCGCCGTGGGCCTCGACGTCCGCCAGGGCCAGCGTGCCGTGCAGGTCGAGGCGCGCGGCCTCGACGCCGCCGGGGAGCAGCTCGCCGGAAGCCGCCTCGGCCAGCCACAGGCGCACGCCCAGGCCCTCCCGGGCCGCGGCCACCAGCACGTGGTCGGTGGGCACCAGGAGGTGCGGCCGGCCGCCGTCGTCCACGAGCGAGACGCCCGCCAGCGAGAGCGGCGCGGTGGCCGGCTCCTGCGCCTGCGCAGGCGTGGCCAGGTGCAACGACGCCCGTGCCGGTGCCGCGAGCACGGAGCGGGCGGCGCGGGCCGCCTCGACGTCGGTGCTGGGCGCGCGGTGCAGGGTCATGCGGATGGCCTCCGGTGCTCGGTGCTCGGTGCTCGGTGCGAGGGTGGTCGGTGCGCCGGACGACCGCCGGCAGCCTCGAGTGTGGCATGGAGAGGCTTGCCTAACCAAGGGTTGCCTCACTTGGTGGGACGACGGTTCCTGCGAGGACCTCGGGGCAGGGCGCCGCGGCTCGCCCGACGTGCGTCACGCGGCGTGGCGAGTAGGCTTGGCACTCACGACGCGCGAGTGCCAGTGGTGGCCCTTGGTCCGGCACGGCTCACGCGCGCCGGCCCGGCCCAGCCCGGCCGAGCAGTCCAGATCAATCCAGCCCCGTTCAGTCCAGCCCAGTCCAGCCCCGTCGACGCCAGGAGGTGCCGTGATCCAGGAGGAGCGACGACTCGCCGTCCTGCGCGCCATCGTGGAGGACTACGTGGCCACCGAGGAGCCCGTCGGCTCCAAGGCGCTCGTCGAGCGGCACGGCCTCGGCGTCTCGCCGGCCACCGTGCGCAACGACATGGCCGCGCTGGAGGACGAGGGTTACATCGCCCAGCCGCACACCAGCGCGGGCCGCATCCCCACCGACAAGGGCTACCGGCTCTTCGTCGACCGGCTGACCACCGTCAAGCCGCTCTCGGGGGCCGAGCGCCGGGCGATCTCGACCTTCCTCGAGGGCGCCGTGGACATCGACGACGTCGTCCAGCGCTCGGTGCGGCTGCTCTCGCAGCTGACCCGCCAGGTCGCCGTCGTCCAGTACCCGACGCTCTCGGGCTCGACGGTGCGGCACGTCGAGCTCGTCGTGCTCACGCCAGAGCGGGTCCTCGTCGTGCTCATCCTCTCCTCCGGGCGGGTGGAGCAACGCGTCGTCGAGCTGCCCGCCGCGCTGGACGAGGAGGCGCTGGCCACCCTGCGCAGCCGCGTGCTGCACGCGGCGACCGGCCAGCGGATCGCCGAGGCCATGGAGGCGCTCGCCACCCTGGCGCCGGACCCCGAGGAGCTGCCGCACGGCGCGCCCTCGCCGGTGCCCGGTGCCGACCCGCGCAGCGTCGCCGCCGTGGTCGACGTGCTGCTGGAGGCGATGAGCGACGAGCGCTCCGACCAGCGCGTGGCCGTCGGTGGTGCCGCGAACCTGGCGCGCTTCGGGGACAGCTTCGACACCGCCGTCCGCCCGCTCCTGGAGGCGCTCGAGGAGCACGTCGTGCTGCTCAAGCTCATCGGCGAGGCGGGCTCCGGCGGGCTGGTGACGGTGCGGATCGGCGCCGAGGGCCCGATCGAGCAGCTGTCCTCGACCAGCGTCGTCTCCACCGGCTACGGCCCGGGCAGCCAGTCCCTGGCCTCGCTCGGCATCGTCGGGCCGACCCGCATGGACTACCCGAGCACCATGGCCGCCGTGCGCGCCGTGGCCGGTTACGTCTCCCGCATCCTCGACGAGGGCTGACGCCGCCCTCTGCCGCACCTCCCGCACGACCCCCCCTGACACACCACCTGACACACCCCTGACACACCGCCTGACACACCCAGCGAAGGAACACGAAGGAACACCGTGGCCCAGGACCTGTACGAGACCCTCGGGGTCTCCCGCGACGCCGACGCCGACGCGATCAAGAAGGCGTACCGCCGGATGGCGCGCAAGTACCACCCGGACGTGAACCCCGACCCGGAGGCCCAGGAGAAGTTCGGCGAGGTCAGCCGCGCCTACGAGGTGCTCTCCGACCCGGACAAGAAGGCCCACTACGACCGCGGCGGCGACCCGTTCGGCTCCGCCGGCGGCGGCTTCGGCGGTGGTGGGGCCCAGGGCTTCTCGTTCACCGACATCATGGACGCCTTCTTCGGCGGCGCCGGCCAGGCCCAGGGTCGTGGCCCGCGCCCGCGGATGCGCCGCGGCCAGGACGCGCTCATCCAGCTCGAGGTGAGCCTGGCCGAGGCGGCGTTCGGCACCACCCGCGAGATCACCGTCGACACCGCGGTCACCTGCGGCACCTGCGGCGGCGACGGCGCGGCGCCCGGCTCCTCGCCGGTGCCCTGCGAGACCTGCCACGGCCAGGGCGAGGTCGCCCACGTGCAGCGCTCGTTCCTCGGCGAGGTCCGCACGCTGCGTCCCTGCGCCGCCTGCCGCGGCTTCGGCACGGTCATCCCCGACCCCTGCCGCGAGTGCGCCGGCGACGGCCGCGTCCGCTCCCGCCGCACCCTCACCGTCAAGATCCCCGGCGGCGTCGACACCGGCACCCGCGTCCAGCTCTCCGAGCAGGGCGAGGTCGGCCCCGGCGGTGGCCCCGCCGGCGACCTCTACGTCGAGGTGCACGTCGGTCGCCACGACACCTTCACCCGTGAGGGCACCGACCTGCACTGCACGGTCAGCCTGCCGATGACGGCCGCCGCGCTCGGCACCACCCTGACCCTGCCGACCCTGGAGGCCGACGTGGTGCCCGAGGGCAGCGAGCCCTCGACCGACCTGGAGACGAGCTTCGAGATCGACGTGAAGCCCGGCACCCAGTCCGGCACGCAGCAGGTGCTGCGCGGCCGCGGCGTGCCCGGCCTGCGCGGCGGGCGTGGCGACCTGGTCGTCACCATCGCCGTCGACACGCCCACCAAGCTCGACGCCCGCCAGGAGGAGCTGCTCCGCGAGCTCGCCGCCGTGCGCGGCGAGGAGGCCCCGTCGGGCACCGTGAAGCCGGGCACGAAGTCGGTCTTCGGCCGGCTGCGCGACGCGTTCAACCACTGAGCGGGTCGCACGCATGAGCCTCCCGGTGCACCTCGCGCCCTCGCTCGCCGACGCCCACGTCGGTGGCGAGGTGCGGATCGAGGGCGACGAGGCCCACCACGCCGTCGCCGTCCGCCGGCTCGCGGTGGGGGAGCGCGTCGTCCTCACCGACGGGCACGGCAGGACGGCGACGGGCCCGGTGTCCGCCACCGGCAAGAAGGTCTTCTCCGTGACCGTCGAGAAGGTCGTCGACCATCCCGAGCCCGCACCGGCCCTGACCGTGGTGCAGGCGCTGCCGAAGGGCGATCGCGGCGAGCTCGCCGTCGAGGTGCTCACCGAGGTCGGTGTCGCCCGGGTCGTGCCCTGGGCGGCCGCTCGCTCGGTGGCCGTCTGGAAGGGCGAGCGCGCCGCCAGGTCGCACGCCAAGTGGGCCGCCACGGCCCGCGAGGCCGCCAAGCAGGCACGCCGCCCGTGGCACCCGGTCGTGGACCCGCTCGCCACCACCGGGCAGGTGGCCGACCTGCTGCGCGAGCACGACCTCGTCGTCGTCCTGCACGAGGAGGCGACCTCGTCCCTGGCGACCGTCCCGGTGCCTGCGTCCGGTCGCGTCGCCGTCGTCGTCGGCCCCGAGGGCGGTCTGACCCCCGAGGAGCTCGCCGCCTTCGAGGACGCCGGGGCGCGCACCGTCCTGCTGGGCACCGAGGTGCTCCGCACCTCGACCGCCGGCCTGGCCGCCTGTGCGGCGCTGCTCTCGCGCACCGCGCGCTGGGGCGGTGCCTGAGCCGCTGCCCGATCCCGTCGGACGGCCTCCGGGGCACCGCCGCCGCGGCGTCAGCCGATCGTGAAGGTCCGCGTGTCCGTCATGGGTGCGGCCACGCCCTCGCCGCCACTGCTGGCCACGAGCACGGTGTACGTGCCGGCCTTCAGGTCGGAGACGTCGACGTCCGTGCTGAACGGGTAGAGCTTGTCCATCCAGCCCTCGGCGGTGGCGTAGCCCTCGAGCACCTGCTTGCCCTCGGAGTCGGTGATCGTCCACGGCACGGTGGCCTCGAACGAGCTGGCCACGCCGTCCAGCGTGAGCGTGCCGCCGGTGACGGTCGCGCCCTCCTCGGGCGTGGTGAGGTTGACCAGCGACTGCACGGTCGTCTGGTCGCGGTTGCTCACGCCGCCGCCGGTCTCGACCCCGAGCAGGCTGGTGCCGCCCGAGGGGTCGGTGACGACCACCGGGAGCCGCTCCTGCAGAGCGCCCTGGACGGTGTAGACGACGGCCTGCACCGCGAGCTCGGCGTCGGCCTTGCTCGTGCCGTCCGGCCGCGCGGCGAGGGCGTCGTCGCTCAGGGTGACGGTGATGGTGCCGCCGTCGTCGGTCACGCTCGCCACGCCGGAGCCGGCGGTGAAGGGGGAGCGGTAGTCGGGGTCGAGGGGCTCGCCGGTGAGCAGCGCCTGGACGGCGCCGGCGGCCGCGTCGCCGGTGACCTGCTCGAACTCGCGGTAGAGGCGATCGCCCAGGGGAGTGGTGCCGACCCAGTAGACGGGCACGGTGCTGGTGGTCGCCTCGGCCTGCGAGGAGGTCTCGGTGGGGCTGGGGCTGGACTCCACCGGCGCCTCGGAGGTGGCCGCGTCGCTCGGGGCCGCCGCGCTGGTGCTGCCGGCCGGCGTGGTGGTGTCGGTGGCGGCGGTGTCGTCGTCCGAGCCGCAGGCGGTGAGCGCCGTGGCGCCCGCGCCGAGCAGGGCCAGGGCTGCCAGCCCACGTCGCAGCCCGCCTCGGTGCGGGGCGGTGCGGGGGGTGGTGCGCGTGCTGGTCATGGTGGTGCTCCCGTCTGTGCTCACCGGGCAAGCCTCCCCGTTCGGGGCCTCCGTGGCGGCCCCGACACACCGGGCGGGTGCCCGGGGCCGGTTCGGTCGTGCGTGTCGTGTGGTGCTGGTGTGACGCCTCGCGGCACGAAAAGGTTCCCGCCGGGCCGGGTGCGACCGGGAGGGCGCGGCGGGAGTGCCGCGGGGGATGCCAGGATGACGGCGTGGACGACTGCCTCTTCTGCAAGATCGTGGCCGGCGAGATCCCCGCGACCACGCTGCACGTCACCGAGCGCACGGTGGCGTTCGCCGACATCGAGCCGCAGGCGCCCCTGCACGCGCTCGTCGTGCCGCGCACGCACGTGCCGAACGCCGCCGCGCTGGCCGCCGCCGAGCCGGACACGATGGCCGAGCTCGTCGCGACCGCCGCCGCCGTGGCCACGGCCGCCGGCCACCCCGACGACTACCGGCTCACCTTCAACACCGGTGCGGGCGCCGGCCAGACCGTGTTCCACGCGCACCTGCACGTGCTCGCCGGGCGCGACTTCACCTGGCCGCCGGGCTGAGCCGTGCGGCGGTCAGTGCGGGCCGAGGTAGACCAGGACCCGCAGCACCGCCATCACGACCGGGAAGCAGAACACCGCGATCATCACCCAGGCGACGGCCCGGTGGAACGGCTTGGAGGAGTCCAGCCGCCCGGCGAAGTCGAGCAGCGCCCCCTCCTGCGTGTGGTGGGTCAGCCCCAGCCGGCGGGCCTCGTCCGGCAGCCCGTGGCCGGGGAACCAGACGGGCTCGGTGTCGTCGTCGTCCGGGTCCTCCTCCAGCCACTCGCGCACGTCCGCTCCGCCTGACATGGCCCCCACGGTAGGGCAGGGACGTCGCGGTGGGGCTGCACCTGCGTCACGGCCCGGTGAACGGCCCGGTTGGACAGGCTCGGTGGACAGGCCCGGTGGACAGGGCCGGTCCACCCGAGCCCAAACCGACGCGCGCCCCGCGGGGGCTGCGCCGTAGCATGGAAGCCTCAGCCGCTCCCGTGCGTTGCACCGGGTGCACGCACGCAGACGCAACCTGAAAGGCGCCCCGCCGCGGGGCATCCATGACTCCTCCTGACAGCACCCCCGACAGCAGCGCCGACGAGCGGTCCGCCGCCTCGACCCGGCACACCGTGACGGTGCCCAACAGCATCGACATGGTGAGCCTGCTCGGCCCCGGTGACGAGCACCTCGGCGTGCTCGAGAAGTCCTTCGACCTCGACCTGCACGTGCGCGGCAACCGGATCACGCTCGAGGGCGAGCCCGGTGAGGTCGCGCTGGCGGAGCGGCTCCTGGACGAGCTGGTGCGGATCATCCGCACCGGTCAGGGCGTGACTGCGGAGACCGTCGAGCGGGCGGTCTCGATGCTGCGCGCCGAGACGACGGAGCGCCCGGCCGACGTCCTGAGCCTCAACATCCTGTCCAACCGCGGCCGCTCGATCCGGCCGAAGACGCTGAACCAGAAGAAGTACGTCGACTCGATCGACACCCACACCATCACGTTCGGCATCGGCCCCGCGGGCACCGGCAAGACCTACCTGGCCATGGCCAAGGCCGTGCAGGCGCTGCACGCCAAGGAGGTCAACCGGATCATCCTGACCCGCCCGGCCGTCGAGGCCGGCGAGAAGCTCGGCTTCCTGCCCGGCACGCTGTCGGAGAAGATCGACCCCTACCTGCGGCCGCTCTACGACGCGCTGCACGACATGGTCGACCCGGAGTCGATCCCGAAGCTCCTGGCCGCCGGCACCATCGAGGTGGCGCCACTGGCCTACATGCGCGGCCGCACGCTCAACGACTCCTTCATCATCCTGGACGAGGCGCAGAACACCACGCCCGAGCAGATGAAGATGTTCCTGACCCGCCTGGGCTTCGGCTCGAAGATGGTGGTCACCGGTGACGTCACCCAGACCGACCTGCCGGGCAGCGCGAAGTCGGGCCTGCGGGTCGTGGAGGACATCCTCGACGGCGTGGACGACATCGGCTTCCACCGGCTGACCAGCCAGGACGTCGTCCGCCACCGCCTGGTCGGCAAGATCGTCGCCGCCTACGACGCGTTCGACGCCGTCGCGGAGCGCCGCCGCGCTCAGCGCGAGGAAGAGGCCCGGGCGAGCGCCCGCGGCACCCACGAGTCCCGGGCCGAGGGCCCGCGCGCAGGAGGAGCACGGTGAGCATCGAGGTCCTGGACGAGTCCGGTCAGGGGCTGGACGTCCACCACCTGGCCCGGCTGAGCCGCTTCGTGATGGACGCGATGCGCGTCCACCCCGAGGCCGAGCTCTGCATCCGCGCGGTGGACGAGCCGACCATCGCCGAGCTCAACGAGCAGTGGATGGAGAAGGAGGGGCCGACCGACGTCCTGGCCTTCCCCATGGACGAGCTGCGCCCCGGCCTGGTCGACGAGGAGCCCGAGGAGGGCGTCCTCGGCGACCTCGTGCTGTGCCCCGTGGTCGCCGAGCGGCAGGGCGAGACGGCCGGCCACGGCACCCTGGCCGAGATCGAGCTGCTCACCACCCACGGCATCCTGCACCTGCTCGGCTACGACCACGCCGAGCCCGAGGAGCACAAGGTGATGTTCGGGCTCCAGGACGAGCTGCTCGCGCGCTGGCGCGGCCAGGACGGCTGATCCCGACATGAACCACGTCTGGCTGCTGGTGACGGCGGCCGTCCTGGTCGTGCTGGCCGGGGCGTTCTCGGCCGCCGACGCGGCGCTCTCCGGCTTCAGCCGCGCCCGCGCGGAGGAGCTGGCCGACGAGGACCGGGCCGGCGCCAAGCGGCTCGTCGCCGTGCTCGACGACGCCTCCCGCTACCTCAACACCGCGCTGCTGCTGCGGCTGGTCTTCGAGGTCTCGGCGATCGTGCTGGTCGCGCTCCAGGTGGACGCGCTCTACGACGGCGCCTGGTGGGCCAGCGTGCTCACCTCGATCGCGATCATGGTGGTCGTCTCGTTCGTCGTGATGGGCGTGGCCCCCCGCACGGTGGGCCGCCAGCACTCCGAGACGGTGGCGCTGCTCTCGGCCGGGCCGGTCTCGTTCCTCACCAAGGTGCTGGGCCCGCTGCCCGTGCTCCTCATCGCGCTCGGCAACGCGATCACCCCCGGCCGCGGCTTCCGCCAGGGTCCGTTCTCGACCGAGACCGAGCTGCGCGAGCTGGTCGACCTGGCCGAGGCGTCCTCGGTGATCGAGTCCGAGGAACGACGGATGATCCACTCCGTCTTCGAGCTGGGCGACACGATGGTGCGCGAGGTGATGGTGCCCCGCAACGACGTGGTCTACGTCGAGCGCTACAAGAACCTGCGCCAGACGCTCTCGCTGTGCCTGCGCAGCGGCTTCTCGCGGCTGCCGGTCATCGACGACAACCTCGACCACGTGGTCGGCGTCGCCTACCTCAAGGACCTCGTGCGCCGCGACTTCGACGACCCCGAGGCCGAGCTGACGGTGCGGGTCGACGAGATCATGCGGACGCCGGCCTTCGTGCCGGACTCCAAGCCGGTCGACGACCTGCTCAAGGAGATGCAGGCCCGCCGCCAGCACGTGGCCGTCGTGGTCGACGAGTACGGCGGCACCGCCGGCCTGGTCACCATCGAGGACGTCCTGGAGGAGATCGTCGGCGAGATCACCGACGAGTACGACGCCGAGGAGGTGCCCGTGCAGACGGTCGCCGAGGGCGTCGTCCGGGTCTCCAGCCGCTTCCCGGTCGACGACCTGGAGGAGCTGATCGGCGTGGAGGTCGAGGAGGAGGACGTCGACTCCGTCGGCGGCCTCATGGCCAAGCACCTGGGCCTCGTGCCCATCCCCGGCTCCCACGTGGAGGCCCACGGCCTCCGGTTCGTGGCCGAGGGGACAGCAGGACGACGCAACAAGCTCGGCACGGTGCTGATCGCCGTCGTCGAGCCCGAGGAGGAGGACGACGAGGATGAGTGACGCACGGACCCGCACGGAGCCCCCGGCCACGCTCGAGGCCGAGGACAAGAAGCTCGTGACCCTGGCCCGCGCCACCCGGGCCCGCACCCAGGCCGCACAGGGCGCCGCCGTCCGCGACTCCGACGGACGCACCTACGCCGCCGCGACCGTCGCGCTGCCCTCGCTCGCCGTCTCGGCGATCGGCGTCTGCATCGCCATGGCCGTGGCCTCCGGCTCCGGCGGCCTCGAGGCCGTCGTGGTCCTCGGTGAGGACGACGTCGCCGAGACCGACCTCGCCGCCGTCGCCGAGTTCGCCGGCCCCGGCGTCCCCGTGCACCACGGCGACGCCCGCGGCACGCTGGACGCCACCGTCCTGAGCTGAGCCCGTCGCGGCCTGCTCGCCGCTGGTACGACCCACCACATTCGTGGTCTCGACTCTCTGGCACCACGCATGTGGTGGGGCGTACCTGTCTGCCCCGTGTCGGAGCAGGCGAGTCCGGGGCAGACCCTTGGTCGTGACGAGGTGAGCGGTACCACCTGACGGGTGAGGTGACAGGCCGGTTGTCAGGGTCAACCATGTCTGCATGGCTCTCGACACCCAGCACCGCCCCGCACCCGCGCCGGGCGGCGGTGAGGCAGGCCTGAAGCGACACGTCGGTGTCGTCGGTCTCCTCTTCGCCAGCGTCGGCTCCATCATCGGCTCCGGCTGGCTCTTCGGAGCGCTGAACGCCGCCCAGACCGCCGGCCCCGCGGCGGTCCTGTCCTGGGTGCTGGGAGGCGCCCTCATCCTGCTGCTCGCGCTCGTCTACGCCGAGCTCGGCACGATGTACCCGCTCTCCGGCGGCGTCGTGCGCTACCCGCACATGAGCTTCGGCAACCTCGCCAGCTTCGCCTCGGGCTGGATCACCTGGGTCGCGGTCGCGACCACCGCCCCGATCGAGGTGGCGGCCGCGCTCCAGTACGGGACGAGGTACGCGCCGTTCACGGCCGAGAACACCGTCGGCGGCGACACCGTCTACACGCTGACCGCCCTCGGCTACGCGGCCGCGGTCGTGCTGATGGCGCTCTTCGTGGTCGTCAACGCGATCGGCGTGCGCTGGTTCGCGCGCATCAACAACGTCCTGGTCGGCTGGAAGCTCGTCATCATCGTGCTGGTCATCGCCGCGTTCCTGGTGGCGGCCTTCCACGGGGAGAACTTCTCCTCGGCCGGCTTCGCCCCGTCCGGGTACCACGGCGTGTTCACCGCGGTGGCCACCAGCGGCATCGTCTTCTCCTACCTCGGCTTCCGCCAGGGCATCGAGCTGGCGGGGGAGACCGACAACCCGCGCCGCAACGTGCCGCTCGCCGTCATCGGCTCGGTGCTGCTCACCGTGGTCCTCTACGTCGCCCTCCAGGTGGCCTTCATCGGCGCGCTCGACCCCTCGACGCTGGCCGACTCCGGCTCCTGGGCCGACCTCTCCTTCGCGAACGACTTCGGCCCGCTGGCCGCGGTCGCCACCGCCCTCGGCCTGGCCTGGCTGGCCTTCCTCCTCTACGCCGACGCGATCATCTCTCCCGGCGACACCGGGCTCATCTACACCACGGTCACCGCCCGGATCACCTACGCGATGGCCCGCAACGGCAACGCCCCGCGGACCCTCGCGCGCACCACCGAGCGCGGCGTCCCGATGGTCGGCCTGGTCATCGCCTTCGTCGTCGGCCTGATCGCGCTGCTGCCCTTCCCCTCGTGGCAGCAGCTGGTCGGGTTCATCACCTCGGCCACCGTGCTCTCCTTCGCCTCCGGTCCGCTGGTGCACGCCGCCCTGCGCAAGCAGCTGCCCGACGCCGTCCGCCCGTTCCGCCTGCCCGGCGGCCACACCATCCCGTTCCTGGCCTTCTGGGGCTCCAACCTGATCGTGTACTGGAGCGGCTGGACGACGGTGTGGAAGCTCATGGTCGCCGTGCTGATCGGCTTCGTGCTGCTCGGCGTCTTCGCCGCCACCGGCGGGCTCAAGGGCCGCGACCTGGACGCGCGCAGCGGCCTGTGGGTGCTGCCCTGGCTTGGCGGCCTCACGCTGGTCTCGTTCCTCGGCTCCTACCCGGAGCCCGCCGCCGGCAACACCATGACCCTCGGCTTCGTCACCTCCTTCCTCCTGCTCGGCGCGCTGTCGGCCGTCGTCTACGTCATGGCGTTCGCCTGGCGCCTGCCCGACGACAAGGCGCGGGCCTACGTCGAGGAGACGCTCGCCGAGGCCGCCGCGGAGGAGGACGAGGTGGGCAGTGCCCACTGACGGGCCCACTGACGGGCCACCGACGGGCCCGGACCTCGCCTCCGCTGTGATCCAGCAGACGCCGCCGTCCGGGTCCGTCACAGCCCGTGGCAGCAGGCCCTCCGGCGGGCGTACGTTGGGGAGGGTGAACGCTGCGAAGGGCTGGACGTCCCACGAGGAGGCCGTGGCCCGGCTGCGCGCCTCCTACGCCGCGCTGCCGTCCGGCGCGCCCGTCCGGCTGGCCAAGCGCACGTCGAACCTCTTCCGGCCACGCGCCGCGGCGACCGTCGGCCTCGACGTCTCCGGGCTCGACGGCGTGATCGAGGTGGACGCGGCGGGGCGCACCGCCGAGGTGCAGGGCATGTGCACCTACGAGGACCTCGTGGACGCCACCCTGCCGCACGGCCTGATCCCGACCGTCGTGCCGCAGCTGCGCACCATCACCCTCGGCGGTGCCGTCACGGGCCTGGGCATCGAGTCGACCAGCTTCCGCTCGGGCCTCCCGCACGAGGCGGTGCTGGAGATGGACGTCATCACCGGCTCGGGCACGGTCGTCACCTGCAAGCCCGGCGACGACCTGTTCGACGCCTTCCCCAACTCCTACGGCTCCCTCGGGTACGCGGTGCGGCTGCGGATCGAGCTCGAGCAGGTCCCCGGCTACGTCACCCTGCGCCACGTCCGGTTCCACGACACCGACACGCTCCAGACGGCGATCCAGGAGGTCGTGACCACCGGGGAGCACGACGGCGTGCGCGTCGACGGCATGGACGGGGTGGCGTTCGCGCCGGGGGAGTACTACCTCAGCCTCGCCACCTGGGCCCGGCACCCCGAGGCCACGCCCAGCGACTACACCGGGCAGCAGGTCTTCTACCGCTCCCTGCAGCAGCGCTCCACCGACGTCCTGACGATGCACGACTACCTGTGGCGCTGGGACACCGACTGGTTCTGGTGCTCGGGCGCCTTCGGCGTCCAGAACCCCACCGTGCGCCGGCTGTGGCCGCGCCGCTGGCGCCGCTCCGACGTCTACCACCGCCTCGTCGGCCTGGACGAGAGGTACCGGCTCGTGGAGCGCCTCGACGCCCGCGCCGGCCGGCCCCTGCGCGAGAAGGTGGTGCAGGACGTCGAGGTGCCCCTCGCCCGGCTGGGCGACTTCCTGGCCTGGTTCGACGAGGCCGTCGGCATGCGCCCGGTCTGGCTGTGCCCGCTCGTCGCGCGCGGCACCGCCAGCGGCGGCCGGTGGCCGACCTACCCGCTGGAGCCGGGCGAGACCTACGTGAACATCGGCTTCTGGGGCACCGTGCCGGTCGGCCCCGACGCCCCCGAGGGCCCCACGAACCGCGCCATCGAGGCGCGGGTCCACGAGCTGGGCGGCCACAAGTCGCTCTACTCGCAGGCCTTCTACGACCGCGAGACGTTCGACGCGCTCTACGACGGCCCCGGCCTCGCGCGCGTCAAGGCCGTCCACGACCCCGACGACCGGCTGACCTCCCTCTACGACAAGGTGGTGCGCGCGCAGTGAGCAGCGCTTCGAGCAACAGTGGATTCCAGCTGGCCCCGGCCCTCGCGGCCCTGATGCGCGACGGCATGCCGCTGCGGCTGGTGGCCTTCGACGGCTCCTGCGCCGGCCCGGAGGACGCGGCGGTGACCCTCGAGCTCACCAGCGAGCGCGGCCTGGCCTACCTGCTGGGCGCCCCGGGCGACCTCGGCCTCGCCCGGGCCTACGTGACGGGCGAGCTGGTCGTGCACGGCGTGCACCCCGGAGACCCCTACGAGGCGCTCTCGCTGCTGATGAACCACACGAAGTTCCGCGCGCCGACGCCCTCGGAGGTCGTCGGGCTGCTCCAGGGCATCCGGTCCACCATCGGCCTGAAGTCGCTCGCGCCGCCGCCCGTGCCGCCGCAGGAGCACCTGCCCCGCTGGCGTCGCGTGGTCGAGGGCGTCCGGCACTCGCTCATCCGCGACGCCGAGGCCATCCACCACCACTACGACGTCTCCAACACCTTCTACGAGCACGTCCTCGGGCCCTCCATGGCCTACACCTGCGCGGTCTACCCCGAGCTCGACAGCACGCTCGAGGCCGCGCAGGAGGAGAAGTTCGACCTCGTGTGCCGCAAGCTGGGCCTGCAGCCCGGGCAGCGGCTCCTCGACATCGGCTGCGGCTGGGGCGGCATGGTCCGCCACGCCGCCAAGCACTACGGCGTCACCGCGCTCGGCGTCACGCTGAGCCGCGAGCAGGCGTCCTGGGCCAAGGCCGCGATCGACGCCGACGGCCTCGGCGACGTCGCCGAGGTGCGGCACAGCGACTACCGCGACGTGCTGGAGTCCGACTTCGACGCGATCAGCTCCATCGGTCTGCTCGAGCACATCGGCGTCAAGCAGTACCCGGAGTACTTCGGCTTCGTCACCGACCACCTGCGCCCCGGCGGCAAGCTGCTCAACCACCAGATCACCCGGCCGCACAACAAGCCGACCAGCACGGGCGCCTTCATCGACCGCTACGTCTTCCCCGACGGCGAGCTCACCGGCTCGGGCACGATCATCGCCGCCGCGCAGGACGCCGGCCTCGAGGTCGTCCACGAGGAGAACTTCCGCAAGCACTACGCGATGACGCTGCGCGACTGGAACCGCAACCTGCGCGACTCGTGGGAGGAGTGCGTGGCGGAGGTCGGTGAGGGCACCGCCCGCGTGTGGGGCCTCTACATGGCCGGCTCGCGTCTCGCGTTCGAGCGCAACGAGATCCAGCTGCACCAGGTGCTGGCCTCCAAGCCCACGGCCGAGGGGGACGACGGATTCGGGCTGCGCCTGCAGTGGTGAGTAGCCTCGAGCGGTGAGCACGAGGGCCCAGCAGCACGTCGGTACCGTCCTGCGCCGTGAGCGCCTGACGCCGCACCTGCTGCGCCTGGTGATCGGCGGCGAGGGCCTCGCAGGCCTGGTCTCCACCGGTCTGCCCGACGAGTGGCTCGGGCTGGTCGTCCCCGGCCAGTTCCAGAGCCGCTACTACACGGTGCGCTCGTGGGACGGGGCCGAGCTCGTCCTCGACGTCGTCGTGCACGAGGTCGGCCTCGTCACCGAGTGGGCCCAGCGCCCCGACGGCGTGATCGGCGAGCAGGTCACGGTCACCGACCCCAAGGGCTCCGTGAGCATCCCGGACGACGCCGGGTGGGTCGTCCTCGTGGGCGACCTCACCGCGATGCCCGCGATGGCCCGCACCGCCGAGCACGCCCTGGCCGCCGGCCTGCCCGTGAGCATCCACGCCGAGGTGCCGGAGAAGGTGCCCGGCTACCTGCCCGACGGCGCCGACGTCACGTGGCTGCCGCAGCCGGCCGACCACGGCTCCGCCCTGGCCGACGTCGTCGCCGGCCTCGCGTGGCCCGAGGGCCCCGGCTACTTCTGGATGGCGGGGGAGTCCGCCCAGATGCGCGCCATCCGCAAGCACCTCATGCGCGAGGTCGCCATGGCCTCCGACCACTACGACGTGATGGGCTACTGGCGCGGCGGGCAGCAGCGCCAGCCCCGCGCCGTCGACCCCGGCCCCATCTGGCGCGCCGGCAAGGCCGCCGGCAAGAGCGACGACGAGATCTGGGCGGACTACGACGCCGCCCGCGACGCACAGGAGACCGACCGATGAGCCTTCCGCCGCCCGCACCGCCGGTGTTCTCGTCGGGCTCGCCCGTGCCCGAGGGCCACCGCAGCGGCTTCGCCTCCTTCGTGGGCCGACCCAACGCCGGCAAGTCGACGCTCACCAACGCGATCGTCGGCACCAAGGTCGCCATCACCAGCGACAAGCCGCAGACCACCCGCTCGGTCGTGCGCGGCATCGTGCACCGCCCCGACGCCCAGCTCGTGCTCGTCGACACCCCCGGCGTGCACCGCCCGCGCACCCTGCTGGGCGAGCGGCTCAACGACCTCGTCCTGACCACCTGGAACGAGGTGGACGTCGTCGCCGTCTGCTTCCCCGCGAACGAGAAGATCGGCCCCGGCGACCGGTTCATCGTCAACGAGCTGACCAAGGTCAAGCGGACGCCGAAGATCGCGGTGGCGACCAAGACCGACCTTGCCACGCCCGAGCGGATCGCCGAGCACCTGCTCGACATCTCCGCGCTGGGTCACGACACCGGCACCGACTGGATGGAGATCGTCCCGGTCTCCGCGCAGGACGGCGACCAGGTCGACCTGCTCGCCGACCTGCTGGTCAAGCGCCTGCCCGAGGGCCCGCCGCTCTACCCCGAGGGCGAGCTGACCGACTCGCCGGAGGAGACGCTGGTCGCCGAGCTCGTCCGCGAGGCCGCCCTGGACGGCGTCCGCGACGAGCTGCCCCACTCCATCGCCGTCGTGGTCGAGGAGATGGGCCTGCGCGAGGACCGCCCGGAGGACAAGCCGCTCCTCGACGTGCACGCCACGCTCTACGTCGAGCGTGACTCCCAGAAGGGCATCGTGATCGGCAGGAAGGGCGCCCGGCTCAAGACTGTCGGCGCCGCCGCGCGCCGTCAGATCGAGGCCATGCTCGGCACACCGGTCTACCTCGACCTCCGCGTCAAGATCGCCAAGGACTGGCAGCGGGACCCGCGCCAGCTGCGCAAGCTCGGCTTCTGAGCCGAGCCGGACGACAGGGAGGCCCCGGAGCCTGGCTCCGGGGCCTCTTGCTCACTCCTTGACACATCGTTTTTCGATGGTATCGAATAACGATGGTATCGATCATCGACATGGAGGACCGGATGAGACCTGCCGGCACGCTGACCTGGGTCGTCCAGGGCCTCTGCCTCGCCCTGGCGGCCCTGAGCCTGGTGGGCTCCCTCGCCTGGGTGCTGGGGCCGAACGGCGCGGACGTCGTCCCGCTGTACCGCCTCGGCGAGGCCATCGGCACCAGCGAGCAGAACACCGTCGCGCACGAGGCCGTGGTCGTCTCGGGACGTGCCGGCGTGGCGACCGCCGCGGCGGCGAACGAGGCCCTCGCCCCGCAGCGGGAGGCAGACGCCACGAGCGCGAGCCCGTCGGGGTTCGTCGAGTTCTACGGCGCTCAGGCCCAGCTGTCCTTCTGGGGCCTGGGGCGGTGGGAGTCGCTCGCCTGGACCGGGACCAGGGCGCTGCCGCTCCTGGGGCTGTCGCTGATCTGGCTCCTGCTGGCCCTCACCATGCGTGACGTGCGGCGCGGGGACGTGTTCACCACCCGGGTCGCCCGGCGGGTCGCCGTCATCGGGGGCCTGGTGCTCGTGGGCGTGCCGGTGACCGCGGTCCTGCGCCAGGTGCTCGCCGTCCACCTGGTGGAGTCCTCGTGGGCCGCGGACATCGCGGACGCGGCGCCCGCCGCACTCGTCCCGTGGTGGTCCGTCGTGGTGGGGCTGGTCCTGCTGGTGCTCGCGACCGCCTGGCGCGAGGCGGCCGTCATGCGCCGCGACCTCGAGGGGCTGGTGTGAGCCCGGCTCCGGACGACGCACATCGGGTGCACTGCCGCCTCGACGAGCTGCTCGCCGACCGGGGGATGACCCTCACCGACCTCGCGGACCGCGTCGGCGTGACCGTCGTGAACCTCTCCGTGCTCAAGAACGACCGGGCACGCGCCGTGCGGTTCTCGACGCTGACCGCGATCTGCGACGTCCTGGGGTGCGACGTCGGGGACCTCTTCACCGTGCGGTGAGCGGGTCGGTCCTCCGAGCTCAGGCAGGGACTCAGGCAGGGGCTCAGGCAGGGGCCCAGCAGTAGCCCCACGTCTGGCCCGCGTCCCACTGCTCGGCGGTGGGCCACTCGTAGCCCCACTGGAAGTCCAGGGCGTCGTCCGCGGCCGAGCGGCCGGCGTCCTCGCACGTGCTCTGGCCGGCGGAACGGGCGGCCGCCCGACCGGGGTAGGCGCCGTCGTCCCCGCTGACGTCGACGGTGCTGATCGCCCGCCAGGAGTGGTTCTCGCGGCAGGGCACCCGGGAGAAGCTGGACGTGCCGGGCTCCGCGGTGCCGCACATGCCGTAGGTGTCGCGGCCGTCCTGGGTGGAGAGGACGCCCTCGAGGTCGGTGCCCAGGCGGCCCAGGCTGCTGCCCGAGCGGAGCACGACGTCGCAGCGCAGCCAGGAGGCGCCGGCCGCCGCCTCGTCGAGGCTGGGGGTGAACCAGACGCTGCGCAGCATCGAGAGCCGCCACTGCTCCTCGCCGCCGCCGAGGTAGCGCACGAGCCGGGCCGGGCAGACGTCCTGGCCCTGGCTGGTCACCAGGTCGGCGTCGACGGCGAGCAGGTGGCCGTCGACGACCGTGTCCAGCGTGGTCACGGCGAAGGTCTGGGCGGTGTGCCGCGTCCGGCAGGCGACGCTGCGCGCGCCGTTGGTGGGGGAGACGACCGCGTCGTAGCCGAGCCGGTAGCAGGCGCCGTCGCGGGGGCGGTCGGCCGCGGGCGTGGCCGTGCGCGACGCGGAGGCCGAGCCGCTGGCCGCCGACGACGCCGTCGACGGGGAGGAGTCGGCCGCGGAGGACGACGCGGACGGCGAGGGCGAGGCCTCGGTGGAGGACGTGCCGTCCGCGGCCGAGGGCGTGGCCTCGGACGCGGCGGTGCCCGCGCCGCCGGACGAGGCGGTCGGCGTGTCGTCGCCGGTGACCCAGCGGACGCCGACGACGGCGAGACCCACCACCACGGCCAGGGCCACGAGCGCGCCGAGCACCCGCACCAGCACCGCGCGGGCGGAGGGCCGTGCGCGTCGACGCCCGCTCATGCCTGGGTCCTCGCCCAGCACACGGAGCGGCGGTTGCCCTGCTGCCAGGCGTCCTGCCCGAACCAGGTGTAGGCGAAGTCGAACTCGGCGGGGTAGCCCAGCCAGGCGTCGACGGAGTCCTCGCAGTAGTCCTGCGTGGTGGCCTCGACCTCCTCGTCGCCGGGGTACTCGGCGTCGGGGTAGGGCACGACCTTGATGGTGGTCACGGCCCGCCAGCGGTGGTCCTCGGTGCAGTCGACGAGCCCGCCGCTCTCCAGCGTCTCCCCGTCGGAGCAGAGCATCCACGCGTCCGACGGCTCCCGCAGGAGGCCCACCGTGGACTCGGGCAGGGAGCGGTAGCCGTCGAGGCCGGGCCCGCCGCCCACGAGGTCGCAGCGGAACCAGCGGGCACCGGCCTCCCAGGCCGCGTCGGTCGGCTGGAACCAGACCCAGGACAGCAGCGTGCGCATGGCCGTGGACTCGTCGGCGCGCAGGTGCTTCTCGAAACGCGTCGTGCACTTCTCGTGGACCCAGGCGGCCAGCGCGTCGGCGTCCCGGTCCGCGTCCGCGAAGCGCTCCGGCAGGTCGCCCACGGCGATGGTCTCGGCCGTGTGGCGCGCTGCGCACTCGACGGTGCCGGAGGCGTTCGTGTCGCGGGCGACGTCGTCGGGGGAGAGGTCGTAGCAGGCGCCGGTGGCCGGCGCGGTCAGCTGGTCGTCGCCGGCCTCGCCGCCGTCGGCGCCGGCGTCCGTCGTGCACCCGACCAGGGCGGTGGCCAGGCCCGCGCACAGGGCCACGCCGAGGGTGGCGACGGTGACACGCAGGGGGCGGCGGGGCACGGCTTCCTCTCGCGGGGCGGACGGGGTGCGCGGGTGCGCGGCGACGACGTGCTCGGGGTGCACGGGCAGCCGGCGTCGGATGCTACCCGCCGGACCCGTGCGGAGCGCCTTCCGGCGGCACGTCGCCGTGGCCCTAGGGTCGACCCGTGCCCGACCTGCACGAGCCCTCCGACCTCCCCGACCTCGCCTCCCTGCGGCTGCTGGCCGAGGTGGAGCGGCTCGGTGGCATCGCGGCGGCCGGCCGCGCGCTGGGGCTGACCCAGCAGAGCGCGTCCGAGCGGCTGCGGGCGCTGGAGACCCGGACCCGACTCACGCTGGTGGAGCGCCGGGCCCGCGGCTCGGCGCTGACCCCGGCCGGGCGGCTGCTGGTGGAGTGGAGCCACGACCTGCTCGTGCGCGCCGAGGAGGTGGCCGCCGCCGTCCGCACGCTGGCGGACGGGCGCTCGCGCGAGCTGCGCGTGCACGCCTCCATGACGACGGCCGAGCACCTGCTGCCGCGCTGGCTGGTGCGCCTGCGCAGCCAGCGCGAGGTCGCCGCCAGCCTGCGGGCGGTGAACTCCGAGCAGGTGGTGGCCGCCGTGCGGGCCGGCGAGTGCGACCTCGGCTTCGTCGAGGGACCGGTCGACCTGGCGGGACTCGCCTCGGCGACCGTCGGCCACGACCGGCTCGTCCTCGTGGCGGCGCCCGACGACCGCTGGGCCCGTCGTCGCGCGCCGATCACCCCCGCCGAGGTCGCCGAGCGGCCGCTCACGCTGCGCGAGCCCGGCTCGGGGACGCGGGCGGTGCTGGAGGGCACCGTCGCGGCGGCCACGGGACGACGGCTGCGCAGCGAGTCCGAGCTGACCTCGACCGCCGCCGTGCTGGCCTCGGTGCGGGCCGGCGGCGCGCCCGCGTTCGTGTCGGGCTGGGCGGCGGAGCCGGCGGTGCGGTCGGGTGCCGTCGTCCTCGTGCCCACCGAGGGTCTCGACCTCGCCCGGCCCCTGCGGGCCGTGTGGGCGGGGGCGTCGCGCCCGCCGGCCGGGCCGGTGCGCGACCTGCTCGCGATCGCCACCCGGGAGGCGGAGAGCCCGGACCCCTCGGTCGGCTGAGGGCCGCCCCTCCGACAACGGAGGCGCGAGGCTCAGTGCGACCAGCCGTGCCGGTGCGCCCAGGCCACCGCCTGGGTGCGGCGCGAGGTGCCGGTGCGGCTGTAGATCTCGCGGATGTAGGTCTTCACCGAGTTCACCGACACCCGCAGGGTGGCGGCGATCTCGTCGTTCGACAGCCCCTGGCCGATGAGGACGAGCACCTCGGACTGCCGGTCCGAGAGCCCGGGGAACATCGGCTCGGTGGGCGGCACGACGCTGCCGCCGCCCGCGACGGTGCGCATGGCACGGAGCAGCTCGGTGGCCGGCGCGGTCTTCGCGACGATCCCGTGCGCGCCGGCGGCCAGCGTCCCGCGGACCACGGCCGGGTGCAGGCGCCAGGTCCAGGCGAGGACGCGCGCGGGTGCGACGCCGGCGATCCAGGCGGTGCGCGACGCCGGGCCGCGGCCGTCCGGCGGCTGCGGGTCGAGGAGGACGACGTCGACCTCGTGCTGCGCGGTGGCCGCGGGCACGACCCGCAGGTCGACGGCCCCCTCGTCGGCGGTGGCGAGGAGCGGGCCGAGGCCGCGGACGACCAGCTCGGGCTCGCCGAGGAGGCCGATCCTCAGGGGAGGGGACGACATGCCAGGGAAACTAGTGCGAGAGTGGCCTGACCTGCACTCTTAGAGCCTCACCCGTAGTGGTGAAACTTTCCGGAGGGGGGTGGCGTGCGTCGCGCCGGGTCCGTGGACGTGGCCGCCTTCCGGCCACGGGTACGCACCAGGGACGCACCGGGTACGCACCGGGCCCGGCCTGCGCTACCCTGGACGCACCATGACGCGCCGCCTCCTCCTTGGTCGCCGCAGCGGGGTCTGAGCCAGCCGGACCTCCTCGCTGCGGGTGACTCGCGCGCGCCGGCCCCTCTCAGCGCCGGACCCTCTGTGCCAGGCGCACACACCCTCGAGGAAGCACTCTCATGAGCACGTCCCGGATCCACCTGAGCAACACCGCCAACACCCAGGCCCCCAGCGGCATGCCGGTCGAGCGGTACCGCCCCTTCGTGCCCGTCGACGTCCCCGACCGGACGTGGCCGACGAAGAAGATCGAGAAGGCGCCGCGGTGGCTGTCCACCGACCTGCGCGACGGCAACCAGGCACTGATCGACCCGATGAGCCCGGCCCGCAAGATGAAGATGTTCGAGCTGCTGGTGGCCATGGGCTACAAGGAGATCGAGGTCGGGTTCCCGAGCGCCAGCCAGACCGACTTCGACTTCGTGCGCCAGCTCGTCGAGGGCGACAAGATCCCCGACGACGTCCGCATCTCCGTGCTGACCCAGGCCCGTGAGGACCTGATCGAGCGCACCGTGCAGTCGATCGCGGGTGCGGCGAACGCCAGCGTCCACCTCTACAACGCCACCGCCCCGCTGTTCCAGCGCGTCGTGTTCAAGGTGACGCCCGAGGAGTGCGTCGGCATCGCGGTGCGCGGCACCGAGCTGGTGATGAAGTACGCCGAGCAGACCCTGGGCTCCGACCTGGCCGGCTTCGGCTACCAGTACAGCCCCGAGATCTTCACCCAGTCCGACACCGACTTCGCCCTGCACGTGTGCGAGGCCGTCTCGGACGTCTGGCAGCCGGAGGCCGGTCGCGAGATCATCCTCAACCTGCCGGCCACCGTCGAGATGTCGACGCCCAACACCTACGCCGACCAGATCGAGTACTTCGGGCGTGGGCTGACCCGGCGCGAGCACTCCGCGATCTCCCTGCACCCGCACAACGACCGCGGCACCGCCGTGGCCGCCACCGAGCTGGGCCTGATGGCCGGCGCCGACCGCGTCGAGGGCTGCCTGTTCGGCCACGGCGAGCGCACCGGCAACGTCGACCTGGTGACCCTCGGCATGAACCTGTTCAGCCAGGGCATCGACCCGCGGATCGACTTCTCCGACATCGACGAGGTCCGTCGCACGGTCGAGTACTGCACCCAGCTGCCGGTGCACCCCCGGCACCCCTACGCCGGCGACCTCGTCTACACCGCCTTCTCCGGCTCCCACCAGGACGCCATCAAGAAGGGCCTGGAGGACCTGCAGCGGCAGGCCGACGAGCAGGGCGTGGACGTCGACACCCTGCCGTGGGAGGCCCCCTACCTGCCCATCGACCCCAAGGACGTCGGCCGCTCCTACGAGGCCGTCATCCGGGTCAACAGCCAGTCCGGCAAGGGCGGCGTCGCCTACGTCCTCAAGGCCGAGCACAAGCTGGACCTGCCGCGCCGCGCGCAGATCGAGTTCTCCCGCGTGATCCAGCAGCGCACCGACGCCGAGGGTGGCGAGATCACCCCGGAGCAGATCTGGGACGTCTTCCGCACCGAGTACCTGGAGAAGGACGCCCCGCTCAAGGTGAACTCCGTGTCCCGCTCCACCACCGAGGGGGACAAGGACCACATCGAGGCCGACGTCTACGTCAAGGGCGACAAGCGGCACCTCACCGGTGACGGCAACGGCCCGCTCTCCGCGTTCGTCGCGGCGATCAACGGCCTGGAGGAGGACTTCGACGTCCGCGTCCTCGACTACACCGAGCACGCCCTCTCCGCCGGCGGCGACGCCCTGGCCGCCGCCTACGTCGAGTGCGGCGTGGGCGACCAGATCCTGTGGGGCGTGGGCATCGACGCCAACATCGTGAGGGCCTCGATGAAGGCCGTGGTCAGCGCGGTCAACCGCTCCGCCTGAGCCCAGCACCACCCCGGCGGCACGCCGGTGGCAGCAACCCGACGCCGAGTCGGCCCGCACCGGGCCGGCTCGGCGTCGGTGCTCCGGAGCGGTTCAGTCGTGCGGGACGACGGCGGCGTGCCGCCCGGCCGGTCGCTGCTCGTCCGCGGCCTGGGGGAGCGCGACGCTGAACGTGGCGCCCTCGAGGTGGGCCGAGCGCACCGAGACGCGGCCGGCGTGGGCGGCCACCACGGCCGCGACGATCGAGAGCCCGAGACCCGGGCCCTGCACCGCGCGCTGGACGGCGGTGGAGGAGCGGTAGAAGCGCTGGAACAGGCCGTCCTGCTCGTCCACGGGGATGCCCATGCCGGTGTCCTCGACGACGAGGCTGACCTCGTCCCCGACGCTGCCCACGGTGACGGTGACGCTGCCTCCGGCGTCGGTGAACTTCAGCGCGTTGCCGATGAGGTTGTCGAGCATCCGGGTCAGCTGGGCCGCGTCGCCCTGCACCCGGGCGCCGGGCTCGGCGTCGATCCGCAGCGCGAGGCCGCGCTCGCGCGCCTCGTCCTCGCGGGTGCAGCCCAGGGCCGTGGCGAGCTCGCCGAGGTCCACCGCGGTGCTCTGGCTGCTGTCCACCACGCCGGCGTCGAGGCGGGCGAGGAAGAGCAGGTCCTCGTTCATCGCGGCGAGGCGGCGGGCGTTGCGGAGCACGGCCTGCACCATCTGCAGCTGCTCGGGCTCCAGAGGCTCCTCGGCGAGGAACTGCGAGTAGCCGAGGATGGAGGTGGTGGGCGTGCGCAGCTCGTGCGAGACCGTCATGACGAAGTCGGTCTTGGCGCTGTCGAGCGCCCGCAGCTGCTGCACCAGGCGCCGCTCCTCGGTGACGTCGCGGGCCACCACGAGGAACCGGGAGCGGGACGCGGGCTCGTCCACGCGGGTGACGGTCACCGACAGGGTCAGCAGGTCGCCGGACGCCCCCACGACCACCCAGTCGGTGGCCCCGGCCGGGTCCTGGTCGCGTCGGTCGGCGGAGGCGAGCGCAGCCCGGAACCCGTCGCCGGCGCCCTCCTGGCCGAAACGCTCCACCAGGTAGGCCGGGTCGACCAGGTCGATGGCGGGCGTGCCGAGCAGGTCGGCCGGCGCCCGGCCCAGCACCAGCTCCGCGCCGGTGTTGGCCACCTGGATGGTGCCCTGCTCGTCCAGCCCCAGCAGCACGGTCCCGACGGGCGCGCGCAGCAGGTGCTCCACGAGGGCGGACGAGGCGCGCTCCTCGGTCACGTCGATGCCGGTGAGCACCAGCATCCGGGCCTGGCCGGTCGCGTCCCGCACCGCGTTGTCGCTCCACCGCACGCGCAGGGTGGCGCCGGTCGAGGTGGCGAGGCTGCGCTCGCGCACCACCGGCGCCCCGGAGCGGTTGGGCCAGGTCGCGAGGGCCTCCAGGTCGGCCTGGGCGCCGGGCAGCAGCCCGGTCTCCCACACGTGCCGGCCGGCCAGGTCGGCGGTCGTCCAGCCGGTCACCCGGGTGGCCGCGTCGTTGACCAGCCGCACCCGTCCCTCGGGGTCGGTCACCACGATCATCGCGGCCGTGGTGGCGAGCGTGGAGTCGGTGAGCCGCTCGGCGTCCTCGGCCCGGCGGCGGGCGGCCTCCTCCTCGGTCACGTCGAGCAGCTGGGCGGACCAGGTCGCGGGGCGCTCGTCGGGCCCGCTGACCCGGGTCACGCCGAGCTCGACCTCGGCCCCGGGCCGGCCGGGCACACGGGCGCGGCCACGCCAGGGCTCGCCGATCTGCATCGCGAAGGTCAGCCGCGCCACCACGTCCACCTCGACGAGGGCCTCGAGGGGCAGGGCCAGGACGCTGGAGCGGGAGCGGCCGAGGGCGGCCAGGGCCGCGTCGTTGACCCGGGTGACGCGGGCGGTGCCCTGCGCGTCCTCCTCGAGGAGGAGGTTGCCGAAGGCGGAGTCGGTGAAGTGGCGGCCGAAGAGGTGCTGCTCGCGCTCCAGGGCGACAGCCAGGATGCGGCGCTGGTGCAGCAGGAGCGCCGGGGGCAGGGAGAGCAGCAGGGAGCACACGAGGTAGCCCTGCACGACGCTGGGCAGGAGCGCGGCGTCCACCGCCGCGGTGCCTGCCTCGGTCTCGCCGAAGGGGCCCCAGCCGGCGTCGGTGGTGATGGTGACGTAGGCGGCGGCGATGAGCAGCTCGATCGCGGTCGCCCGCGAGCCCAGCCGCAGCGCGGCCCACGCCAGCAGCGGCAGCGGCACGGCGGTCAGCGCGAGGGACTGGGCGGGGGAGAAGACCACCAGGAAGGCCAGCGAGACCAGCACCACCTGCGCCAGGCCCTCGCCCGCGCGAGGGCCCGCGCCGGGGACCGGCGGCGGTGCGCCCAGGGCGCTGAGCACGAGGGCCGACCAGGCGCCCCAGGTGAGGAACGCGGCCGAGGCGTGGCGGGCGACGACGAGCGAGTCGGCGCCGGCCGAGTCGAAGAGGAGGGCGGTGATCGCGAACGCGCCGCCGAAGACGAGCCCACCCACGCCCGAGGCGACCAGCAGCCGCCCGAGGGACGGGACGCCCTCGAGGCCGGTCCACACGGTGTGCGGGCTGCCGCGCAGGACGAGGGCGGCCAGCACGCAGGCCAGGGAGTCCATGGCGCCGAGCAGCAGGCCCTCGACGAGGCCCCCACCGACCGCCACGCCGTGCGCCACCCCGAGGGCGGGCACGAGCACCAGGGCCACCACGACCAGCCGGCCGAGGGTCCCCGCCCGGGCCAGCAGCCACACCGCGAGGCCCGAGAGGGCGGCCACCACGGTCGGCATGACGCGGACGCTGGCGCTGTCGGTGCCCAGCCTGCCCCCGCTGCCGACGACGACCACCACCACGAGCACGGCCACGACCAGGGCGACGACCAGGCCCTGCCCCGACGGGTCGGACGCCCCGCGGCCTGCACCGGCACGGCCGGCGCCGGTGCCCGTGGGGGCGCCCCCGGGGGCGCTCGCGGGCGCGGCGGGGGACCCGGCCCGGGTGGGGGAACCCATGGTCATGTACCCATTCTGGCGTACGCGGACCTGTCGCGGGGCCAGCGCGGCGACACTGCCGCTGTCGGTCCGGCGCGGCACAATGCTCAGGTGCCCCTCTATCGCGACGAGGCGGTCGTGCTGCGGACCCACAAGCTGGGCGAGGCCGACCGCATCATCACCCTGCTGACGCGTCAGCACGGGCTGGTGCGCGCCGTCGCCCGTGGGGTCCGTCGGACGTCCTCGCGCTGGGGTGCTCGGCTCGAGCCGTTCACCCACGTCGACCTCCAGCTGGCCGAGGGGCGAAGCCTCGACACCATCACCCAGGCCGAGACGGTCACCCCGTTCGCCCAGAAGGTGGGGGAGGACTACGACCGCTACACCGCGGGCACCGTGATGCTCGAGACGGCCGAGCGGCTCGTCGCCGAGGAGAAGGAGCCCGCGGTGCAGCAGTTCCTGCTGCTCGCGGGCGCGCTGCGGGCGCTGGTCGCCGGCCGCGAGGGCAGCGACCCCGCGCAGGTGCTCGACTCCTACTTGCTGCGCGCGCTCTCGGTCGCCGGCTACGCCCCCTGCTTCGACGGGTGCGCGCGGTGCGGCCTCGAGGGGCCGCACCGCTGGTTCAACCCCGGCATGGGCGGGGTGCTCTGTGCCACCTGCCGGGTGCCGGGCTCCTCCAGCCCCGCGGCGGAGACCGTCACGCTGCTCTCCGCGCTGCTCACCGGCGACTGGGCCACCGTGGCGGCCTCCGAGCCCCGCGCCCGTCGCGAGGCCAGCGGCGTCGTCGGCGCCTACCTGGCCTGGCACCTCGAGCGCGGGCTGCGCTCGATGGCCTACGTCGAGCGCTGATCGCGCCCGCGGGCGTCCCGGCCCGCGCGGGAGCCGGCACGGGGTCGTAGGCTCACCGGTCGTGAAGCGTGCCGTCCGTCGCCCGACCCCGCACCCCTCCGGCGCCACCCCGCCGCCGATCCCGGCCGACCTGGTGCCCCGGCACGTCGCGGTGATCATGGACGGCAACGGACGCTGGGCCAAGGAGCGCGGGCTGCCCCGCACGAAGGGCCACGAGGCGGGCGAGGCCGCGCTCTTCGAGGTGGTCGAGGGCGCGATCGAGCTGGGCGTGAAGGCCGTCTCGGCCTACGCGTTCTCCACCGAGAACTGGTCCCGCAGTCCCGACGAGGTGCGCTTCCTCATGGGCTTCAACCGGGACGTCATCCGCCGCCGGCGCGACGAGATGCACGAGCTCGGGGTGCGCGTGCGCTGGGCCGGACGTGCGCCGCGGCTGTGGAAGTCGGTGATCAAGGAGCTCCAGGTCGCCGAGGAGCTGACCAAGGACAACGACGTCTGCACGCTCACCATGTGCGTGAACTACGGCGGGCGCGCCGAGATCGCCGACGCGACCCGGGCCATCGCCCGCGACGTCGCCGCCGGGCGGCTCAAGCCCGACAAGATCGACGAGAAGGTCTTCGCCCGCTACCTCTACGTCCCGGAGCACTCCGAGGCCGACCTGGTGTGGCGCACCTCCGGCGAGCAGCGGCTCTCCAACTTCATGACCTGGCAGGCCGCCTACGCCGAGATGGTCTTCACCGACGTGCTGTGGCCCGACGTGGACCGTCGTGCCCTCTGGCGGGCCTGCGAGACCTACGCCTCGCGGGACCGGCGCTACGGCGGCGCCCTGCCGAACGAGGTCGTGCCGCCGCAGGCCTGAGCCTCAGCGCTCCAGCCGTCGGCGCACGGCGCCCTCCGCCTCGTCCTGCACGACCTCCGGCGCGGCGGTGACGTCCACGACGGCGCCGTCCTCGTCGCCCTCGAGCGTCTCCAGGGTGTCGACCTGCGAGCGCAGGAGGGAGGACGGCATGAAGTGGTCGGCACGCCCGGCGACCCGCGGCTCGAGCACGTCGAACGGGGCGTCGAGCAGCAGGAAGAAGACGCCGGGCAGGTCCTGGCGGAGCCGGTCCCGGTAGGCGCGGCGCAGCGCCGAGCAGGTCACCACGGTGTGCTCGCCCGCCCCGGAGCGCTCCACCATCGCCGCGCGCACCCGGTCCAGCCAGGGCCAGCGGTCCTCGTCGGTCAGTGGCGTGCCGTGGGCCATCTTGGTGACGTTGGACGCCGGGTGCAGGTCGTCGCCCTCGACGAAGCCCCAGCCTAGCCGGTCGCGCAGCGCGGCGGCCACGGTCGACTTGCCGGTGCCGGAGACGCCCATGACGACGACCTGGAGGGGCGCCTGGCCCGTGCTGGTGCTCACCGGCCCGACGCTACCCAGGCGCCCCGGGCACGCCCCATCCGGGCGGGCTAGCGTGAGCGCGTGCTCGTGATCACCCGCTTCCGTGTCCCCGCCGCCGAGGCGGAGGGGTTCCGCGCCGACGTCCTGCTCGCCCTGGAGCTGCTGGGGCAGCGGCCCGGCTTCGAGGACGGCCACGTGGGCCGCAACGTCGACGACCCGGACCTGTGGGTCCTCCAGACGCGCTGGGAGAGCGTGGGCACCTACCGCCGTGCGCTGTCGTCCACGGAGATCAAGATGCGGGTGCACCCGCTGCTCTACCGGGCCCTCGACGAGCCGAGCGCCTACGAGGTGCTCGAGCCCGGTACCGACCTGAACGTGGCCGAACCCCGGTCGTTACGCTGAGGTCGCTCATCCGCCGCCGGCAGCCAGCCGGCGGTCTTTTCACCTGAAGGGAACTCCTGTGGCCAAGCCGCCGCCGTCCGTCGTCGACACCGTCGTCTCGCTCGCCAAGCGTCGAGGTTTCGTGTACCCGTGCGGTGAGATCTACGGCGGTACGCGCTCCGCCTGGGACTACGGCCCGCTCGGTGTGGAGCTGAAGGAGAACATCAAGCGTCAGTGGTGGCGCTCGATGGTGCAGTCGCGCGGCGACGTCGTCGGCCTCGACTCCTCCGTCATCCTCCCGCGCAAGACCTGGGAGGCCTCCGGCCACGTCGCGACCTTCACGGACCCGCTGACCGAGTGCCAGTCCTGCCACAAGCGCTTCCGCGCCGACCACCTGCAGGAGGCCGTCGCCGAGAAGAAGGGCATCGACGACCCGGACACCGTGCCGATGTCGGAGATCGCCTGCACCAACTGCGGCACTCGCGGCGCCTGGACCGAGCCGAAGCAGTTCTCCGGCCTGCTCAAGACCTACCTCGGTGTCGTCGAGGACGAGTCCGGCCTGCACTACCTGCGCCCCGAGACCGCCCAGGGCATCTTCCTCAACTTCGCCAACGTGGTGACCAGTCAGCGGATGAAGCCCCCGTTCGGCATCGCGCAGATCGGCAAGTCGTTCCGCAACGAGATCACGCCGGGCAACTTCATCTTCCGCACCCGCGAGTTCGAGCAGATGGAGATGGAGTTCTTCGTCAAGCCGGGTGAGGACGAGGAGTGGCACCAGTACTGGCTGGACACCCGGACGGCCTGGTACACCGACCTCGGCATCAACCCCGACAACCTGCGGCACTACGAGCACGCCCAGGAGAAGCTCTCCCACTACTCCAAGCGGACCGTCGACATCGAGTACCGCTTCGGGTTCCCGGGCTCGGAGTGGGGCGAGCTCGAGGGCGTCGCCAACCGCACGGACTTCGACCTGTCCACGCACGCCGAGCACTCGGGCAAGGACCTGTCGTACTTCGACCAGGCGGCCGGCGAGCGCTACACGCCCTACGTCATCGAGCCGGCAGCCGGTCTGTCCCGCTCGCTGATGACCTTCCTGGTCGACGCCTACCACGAGGACGAGGCGCCGAACACGAAGGGCGGCGTCGACAAGCGCGTCGTGCTGCGCCTCGACCCGCGCCTGGCGCCGGTCAAGGTCGCGGTGCTGCCGCTCTCGCGCAACGCCGACCTCTCGCCCAAGGCCAAGGACCTCGCCGCCGAGCTGCGCAAGCACTGGAACGTCGACTTCGACGACGCCGGCGCCATCGGCAAGCGCTACCGCCGCCAGGACGAGATCGGCACGCCGTTCTGCGTCACGGTCGACTTCGACACCCTCGAGGACGACGCGGTCACCATCCGCGAGCGGGACACCATGAACCAGCAGCGCGTCTCGCTGGACCAGGTCGTCTCCTTCATGGCGGGTCGCCTGATCGGCTCCTGATCCGTGTGGACAATGGCGGGATGAGCATCACCCTCCGCCGCACACGCTCGCGCAGCACCCGGGGCACGGCCCCGGCCGCAGCCTCCGCGCTGCTGGCCGGGGTCGTGCTGCTGTCCGGAGCCCTCGCGGCGTGCTCGGGAGACGACGAGCCCGCCGACGGTGCCACGAGCGCCGGCACCGCCGCGTCCGAGCCGACCGCCACGTCCACGCTGCCGGTGCCGGACGGCGTCACCCTGACCCCCGAGGGCACCTCGCTGAAGGTGGGGGAGCCCGCGACCGTGGCGTACCGGGTGAGCCAGAAGAAGGTCGGGGTGCTGCGGATCAAGGTGACCAGGCTCCAGCGGACGACGTTCGCCCGCTCGTTCTCCGGGTGGCGGCTGCCGGCCTCGGTGAAGTCGTCGCGGCCCTACTTCGTGACCGCCACCTTCACCAACCTCGGCCGCACCAACCTGGCCGGTCAGCGCCCCCCGCTGTACCTCAGCGACGGTGACGGCGTGCTCGTGGAGTCCTCCCAGTTCGCCAGCCGCTTCGACGCGTGCCCGTCGGACTCCTTCCCGCGCGGGTTCGCCCGGGGCAGCAAGGTCACCACCTGCCTGGTCTACCTCGTGCCCGACGACGGCTCGCTGGAGTCGATCGCCTTCCGGCCGACGCAGGACGTCGCGGCCATCACCTGGAAGGGCAAGGTCGTGGCGGTGGGTGCGAAGAAGAAGCTCACGAAGAAGTCGGGCAAGCGCTGAGGCTGAGCCGGGACCGACCGCTCACGGCCGGTGCGCGACCAGCAGCCGACCTGTCCAGGTGCCGGGGGAGTAGGCCCGCCCGGTGGGCGAGCCCACGCGTCCGCCCGCCTCGGTGAGCAGCAGCGACCCGGGGGCGTGGTCCCACGGCTTGGTCTTGGGGAAGATCCCGACGCGCGCCTCGCCGGTGGCCAGCCGCGGGTAGTCGATGCCGCAGGCGGTGGCCGTGACCGGGCGCGTGGCCCCGGTGGACGACGGCCGCAGCCGCTCCCCGTCGGCGAACGCGCCCGCGCCCCGCTCGGCCACGAAGGCCCGGCGGTGCTGCGGCTGCCAGATCCAGGAGCGCACCACCTCGCCGGCGCGGAGCTCCGCCAGCATCACGGCGTGGTCGGGGGACCCGGCCACGAAGTGCCGCGTCCCGTCGACGGGGTCGACCGTGAACGCGCGCGGCGCGCTGATCCCGGCCAGCACGCCGGGGTCGGCCGCCACTGCCTCCTCGCCGACCACGACGGCGTCCGGGAAGGCGCCGCGCAGGCGCGCGGTGATCACCTGCTCGGCCTCGCGGTCGGCGACCGTGACCAGGTCGAAGCGGTGCGCCTTGCTGGCGACGTCCGCGGCCTCGAGGTGGCCGAAGCGGGGCGTGATCACCTCCGCGGCGACATCCTGGAGCATCCGGAGCACGGCGTCGCTGTCCACGCGCCTCACTCTAGGGACGCCGCCGTCCCGGATCGTCAGAGGGCGATTCGCGCGGCGCCCGCCGCGGGCGGATCATGGAGGCCATGTCCGCCGCCACCACCGCGCCCCACCCCGGCCTGAGCCTGGGGAACCTGCACGTCGACGCACCCGTGGTGCTGGCGCCGATGGCCGGCATCACCAACGCGGCCTACCGCCGCCTGTGCGCGGAGCAGGGCGCGGGCCTGTACGTCTGCGAGATGATCACCAGCCGCGGGCTGGTCGAGGGCGACCAGCACACGCAGGACATGCTCGTCTTCGACGAGCTGGAGACGACCCGCTCGGTGCAGCTGTACGGCACCGACCCGTACTACGTGGGTCGCGCGGTGCAGATCCTGTGCGAGGAGCACGGCGTCGCCCACGTCGACCTCAACTTCGGGTGCCCCGTGCCCAAGGTGACGCGCAAGGGCGGCGGTGGCGCGCTGCCGTGGAAGCGCGGGCTGCTGCGCGAGATCCTCGAGCAGGCCGTGAAGGCGGCCGAGCCGTTCGGCGTGCCGGTCACGATGAAGACCCGCAAGGGCCTGGACGACGACCACCTGACGTTCCTGGACGCCGGCCGGATCGCTGCGGAGACCGGCGCCGCGGCCATCGCGCTGCACGGCCGCACGGTGGCCCAGGCGTACTCCGGCCAGGCGGACTGGGAGTCCATCGCCGCGCTCGTCGACGCCGTCGACATCCCTGTGCTGGGCAACGGCGACATCTGGGAGGCCGCCGACGCGCTGCGGATGGTCGAGCAGACCGGCGTGGCCGGTGTCGTCGTCGGCCGCGGCTGCCTGGGGCGTCCCTGGCTGTTCCGCGACCTGGCCGCCGCGTTCGCCGGCGAGGAGGTCGCCACCCTGCCCACGCTCGGTGAGGTCGCGGGCATGATGCGTCGGCACGCCGAGCTGCTGTGCCAGCACATGGGGGAGGAGCGCGGCTGCAAGGAGTTCCGCAAGCACGTCTCCTGGTACCTCAAGGGCTTCGCCGCCGGTGGTGAGCTCCGCAAGGCGCTGGCGCTGGTCGTCACGCTCGAGGACGTCGACCGCCTGCTCGCCGAGCTCGACCCGACCGAGCCGTTCCCCGTCTCCGAGCTGGGCACCCCGCGCGGGCGCCAGGGCTCGCCCCGCTCGAAGGTGGTGCTGCCCGAGGGGTGGCTCGACGACACCGACGGTGCCGGGTGCGCGATCACCGAGGACGCGGGCGCGCCCACCGGCGGTTGAGTCGCTGCTGGCGTCCCGCCCGCCGCGGTCGGCGGTTCTGCCGCACGTTCATCAGGAATGGGCAGATGATGGGCCCGATTGCCGATTCAAGTACCAGATGTGCTTGGCTACCGGACCCAGAGCCACCAGTCCTGCTGGTGCTGCACGACCACGAGCCCCGATCACGAAGGCCCTGAACCCCACGTGAACCGAGACGCAGCGACCCGAGACGCGGTCACCCGAGACAAGGGAGGCCACGCGGCGCGCCCCGCGCGACGCCCCCGGCCCTCCTTCGCGACCCTCGTCGCGGCCCCCGTCGCCCTCCTGGCGACCAGCGGTGCCGTGGCCGTGGGTGTCGCCGCGGGCAGCGGTCAGGTCGACGAGGCCACCGTGACGGCGACGTCCGTCTCCTACACCCTGGACGACGGGCTGTCCCTGCCCGGCGAGGCAGCGGTCGACACCGCGCCCCCGGCCGTCACCACCTCGCGCGACGTGCTCAGCCGCAGCCTGGACCGCACCGCTCCCCGCACCACGCCGGCCGAGCAGCGGGCCGCCCGCGCGGCGGCCCGGCGCGCCGCCCTGACGCCCGCCGAGCGCACGCTGCAGCGGGTGCTCTCCGACCGGGCCGTCCGTCGGGCCGTGGCCGCGGCGGACACCCGGCTGTGGGCCACCGCGCCGCTCAACCTCTGGCGCACCCCGGCCGCCGACAGCAAGCAGGCCGGCCTGCTCGACGAGGGCCAGAAGGTCCTCGTGACCGGGCGGTCCCTGCGTGGCCGCGAGGAGGTCGTCGTCGGCGGCACCGCTCGCTGGGTGACGGCCGGCTACCTCTCGGACGAGGACCCGACCGAGGTCGAGGAGACCGAGGACGCCACGGCGGGCTCCGGCACCACCGCCGCCCGCGGCACCGGCGGCACCTGCACCAACGGCTCTTCGGTGCCCTCCGGCGTGAGCGCGGGCGTCGTCGCCACGCACGAGGCCGTGTGCGCGCGCTGGCCCGAGATCACCTCCTACGGCACGTTCCGCAGCGACGGCGAGCACAGCCAGGGCCTCGCGATCGACGTCATGGTCTCCGGCGACCTGGGCTGGGACGTGGCGGACTACCTGCGCGCCAACTACTCCGCGCTCGACATCGAGTACCTGATCTACGCCCAGCACATCTGGTCGGTGGAGCGGGCGAGCGAGGGCTGGCGGCCGATGGAGGACCGCGGCTCCGCCACCGCGAACCACTACGACCACGTGCACGTCACCACGTACTGAGCGCGCCGGGTCGGCAGGTCCCGCGAGCGCCGTGCTCGGCACCGCCGCGCGACCGGTCGGTGCCGGGCCCTAGAGTGCCCGCGATGGACGCCGACGACCTCTACGACGCCGCCGCGGCGGAACGTCTCGTGCCCGAGCCGCCCAAGCGGGTGGACGCCCCCGAGCGGACCCCGTTCGAGCGCGACCGCGCGCGCGTCGTGCACGCCGCGTCCTCGCGCCGCCTGGCGGCCAAGACGCAGGTGGTGGGCCCCAGCAGCGACGACTTCGTCCGCAACCGGCTCACGCACTCCCTCGAGGTCGCCCAGGTCGCACGGGACCTCTCCCGGGCGCTGGGCTCGCAGCCCGACATCGCCGAGACGGCCGCGCTGGCCCACGACCTCGGCCACCCGCCCTTCGGGCACAACGGCGAGCGGCTGCTCGCCACCGTCAGCGAGTCCTGCGGCGGGTTCGAGGGCAATGCCCAGACCCTGCGGCTGCTGACGCGGCTGGAGGCCAAGTCGGTCGACGCCGACGGCCGCTCGGTGGGGCTGAACCTCACTCGCGCCACCCTCGACGCCTGCACCAAGTACCCGTGGACGCGGGGCGAGGCCGAGCCGGCCGGTGGGGTGCACACCGACGGGACCCCTCGGGGCGTGGTGAAGTTCGGCGTCTACGACGACGACCTCCCCGTCTTCACCTGGTTGCGCCGCGGTGCGCCCACCGGGGAGGGGGCTCGCCGACGCTGCCTGGAGGCCCAGGTGATGGACCTCGCCGACGACGTCGCCTACTCCGTGCACGACGTGGAGGACGGGGTGGTGGCCGGCAAGATCGACCTCACCCGGCTCGACGTGGCCGCGCTGGGCGAGACGGTGCGCACCTGGTACGTGCCCGACGCCGACGCCGACGACGCGACGCTGGCCGACGTGCTCGCCGACCTGCGGGCGGTCGGGTCCTGGCCGGGCCGCGCGCACGACGGCAGCCGGGCCGCCCTCGCGGCGCTGAAGAACCTCACCAGCGACCTCATCGGTCGGTTCTGCGGGGACGTGCAGACCGCCACGTCCGCCGCTGCTGACGGCCCGTTCGTCCGCTACGCCACCGACCTCGTCGTGCCTCGCCGCACGCTGCTCGAGATCAGCCTGCTCAAGGGCGTGGCCGCCCACTACGTCATGCAGACCGACGAGCGCCTGGCCCTGCTGGAGCGCCAGCGCGAGCTGCTCGCCGAGCTGGTGACCGTGCTGTGCGAGCGGGGCCCGGAGGCGCTCGACCGCCCGTTCGCCGACGACTGGCGCGACGCGGCGGACGACGCCGGGCGGCTGCGCGTGGTGGTCGACCAGGTCGCCAGCCTCACCGACGCCTCCGCCGTCGCCTGGCACCAGCGCCTCTGCTGACACCTGCCCGCGCCGGTGGTCGAGGAAGGCCGAGGCCTGACCTCCGATGGTCGAGGAAGGACGAAGTCCTGTCGCGAGACCGGAGGGACCCACGTCCGCCCACCGTCCGGGCGGGTGATCGCCTCGACAGCCGTCGGACTAGGTTCGAGCCATGAGCGATCCCCTCGTCTGGCTGCCGTTCGACCCCGCCGACCTCGGTGAGGGCCTGCCCACGAACCTGCGCTACGAGCACGTGGACCCGCGCGAGCAGGTGCCGGCCTCGGTCTCGGAGGTCGCCTACTTCGTCGCGCCCTACGGGATGAGCCCCGAGGTGGCCGAGGCGGTCCCGCAGATGAGCAGCCTCCAGGTGCTCCAGGTGCTCTCCGCCGGCGTCGACAACGTGCGCGGCGTGGTGCCCGACGGCGTGACCCTGTGCAACGGCCGCGGCATCCACGACACCTCGACCGCCGAGCTGACCCTCACCCTGACCCTGGCGGCGATGAACGGCGTGCCCGCGATGGTGCGCGACCAGCAGGCGTCCCGCTGGACGACGCCCTGGCGCACCGCCCTGGCCGACCGGAAGGTCGTGCTGGTGGGCTACGGGTCCATCGGCTCGGCCATCGAGGCCAGGTTCGCCCCGTTCGAGGTCGAGGTCGTGCGGGTGGCGCGCACCGCCCGCGACACGGACGCCGGCCACGTCCACGCCTTCACCGAGCTGGGCGACCTGGTCGCCGACGCCGACGTCGTCGTCCTCATCTGCCCGCTCACCGACGAGACGCGCGGGCTGGTCGACGCCGACCTGCTCGCCCGGATGCCCGACGGCGCGCTCCTGGTCAACATGGCCCGCGGCCCGGTGGTGGACACCTCGGCCCTCGTCGCCGAGCTCCGCTCCGGCCGCCTGCGTGCCGCCGTCGACGTGCTCCCCGAGGAGCCGCTGCCCGCCGACAGCGAGCTGTGGGCGCTGGAGAACCTGCTCATCTCCCCGCACGTGGGTGGCGCGAGCACGGCGATGTGGCCCCGGGCCCACCGGCTCGTGCGCTCGCAGCTGGAGAAGTTCGCCGCCGGGCAGCCGCTGGACAACGTCATGGACGGTGCCTACTGAGCCCCCGGACGAGCGGGTCTCCACAGGGGTCCCGGGCGGGCTGCACGCGGCGCCCGGGGCGCCCGTAGGATCGCGTCGTGGCCGGCCGGATTCGCGAGACGAGCATCGCCGCGGTGCGCGACAAGGTCCGCATCGACGACGTCGTCAGCCAGTACGTCACGCTCAAGCGCGCCGGCGGTGGCTCTCTCAAGGGGCTGTGCCCGTTCCACGACGAGAAGTCGCCGTCGTTCAACGTCAACCCCGGCCGTGGGTTCTTCCACTGCTTCGGGTGCGGCGAGGGCGGGGACGCCATCTCGTTCCTGATGAAGATCGACGCCCTCTCCTTCGCGGAGGCCGTCGAGCGGCTCGCCGAGAAGGTGAGCATCCCGCTGGAGCGGGAGGACGGCGACGGCGCCCCGGAGCGCCCCAAGGGCCCGCAGCGCAGTCGGCTGCTCGAGGCCCACCGCGTCGCGCAGGAGTGGTACGCCGACCAGCTGATGGCCCCCGGCTCGGACGCGGTGGTCGCCCGTCGGTTCCTCGCCGAGCGCGGCTTCGACCAGGCGTCCGCGGAGCACTTCGGCCTCGGCTACGCCCCGCGCGGGGGCGAGGACCTCTACCGGCACCTGCGCCAGAAGGGCTTCTCCATCGAGGAGATGACGGTCGGGGGCCTGGTGGCCGTCGGTCGCTCGCCCTACGACAAGTTCCGGGGCCGCCTGCTGTGGCCGATCCGCGAGCCCGGGGGCGACACCATCGGCTTCGGCGCCCGACGTCTGCACGACGACGACCGGATCGAGGCCAAGTACCTCAACACCGCCGAGACACCGATCTACAAGAAGTCCCAGGTGCTCTACGGGATCGACCTGGCCCGCCGCGACATCGGCAGGTCCAGCCAGGCGGTCATCGTCGAGGGCTACACCGACGTGATGGCCTGCCACCTCGCCGGCATCACCACCGCCGTGGCCACCTGCGGCACCGCGTTCGGTGACGACCACGCCCGCGTCCTGCGGCGCTTCCTGGCCGACCACGAGGAGTTCCGCGGCGAGGTCATCTTCACCTTCGACGGCGACGCCGCCGGCCAGAAGGCCGCCCTGCGGGCCTTCGAGGGAGACCAGAACTTCGTCTCCCAGACCTACGTCGCGGTCGAGCCCACCGGCAAGGACCCCTGCGACCTCCGGATGGCGGAGGGCGACGGCGCGGTCCGCGAGCTGGTCGCCAAGCGCATCCCGCTGTACCGGTTCGTGCTCACCAACATCCTCGAGCAGTACGACCTCGACCGGGCCGACGGCCGGGTCGACGCGCTGCGCGAGGCCGCGCGGCTGGTCTCCAGCGTCCGGGACAAGGCCAAGGTGGACGCCTTCGCCCGCGAGCTCGCGCAGATGATCGGCATCGACCCGGACGAGGCGCGCGCCGAGGTCCGTCGGGCCGCCGCCCGTGGGCCCCAGCCCTCGCGGGACGCCCGCCGCCGCAACCCGCGCGAGGAGGCCCCGGAGCCGCCGCGACGCCCGACCGGCCCGGACCCGCGCGACCCGCGGTTCTCCCTCGAGCGGGAGACCCTCAAGATCCTGCTGCAGCACCCCATGGTCGTCGGTCGCACGACCGGCGAGCTGGGCCCCGAGGACTTCACCCACCCGCTGTACCGCGGGCTGTGGGAGGTCATGGCCGGCCTGGGCGGCCCGCTGGCCGGCTCGACCGACGAGCACTGGGCCTCCCACGTCGGGCAGGCGGCGGGCAGCCCCGAGGCCGTGGCCCTGGTGGCCGCGCTCTCCGTGGAGCCGCTGCCCATCGCCCGCGAGCCCGACGGGCCCTACCTCGCCCAGCACGCCCTGCGCCTGCTCGAGCTCACCGCGGCCCGCCGCATCGCCGACGTGAAGTCGAAGCTGCAGCGCACCAACCCGGTGGAGAACGTCGAGGAGTACAACCGGATGTTCGGCGAGCTCGCCGCCCTGGAGCAGCACCGACGCAGCCTGCGCGACCGGCTCGCCGCCGCGCTCTGAGCCGCACCGCCGCGACGGCGGCGCCCACCCGACGCCTGTGAGAGGAGACCAGCGATGTTCGGCAGCAGGAGGATCGTCGGCCCGCGGGTGCGCGGCGAGCAGCCGCTGGTGTCGGCGACGACGCAGGAGGGCGACGTGCTCGTCGGCACCCGCGCCGCGCTGCACGCCGGCCGGCCCGGAGGCACGCCGACGGTGACGGTCGGCTGGGAGCGGGTGCAGGCGGCCGAGTGGGACGCCGAGTCCGGCCTGCTCACGGTCTCCGAGGTGGGGGAGTGGGGCGCGGACCGTCCGGTGCACCGCTGGCACCCGGAGGACCCCGACACGTTCCTGCGCCTCGTCCGCGAGCGCGTCACCGCCACCGTCGTCGTGCAGCGGCACCGGGCCGTGCTCGGCGAGGCCGGCGTCCGCGTGGTCGTCCGACGCGCCCCGACCGGTGATCGCGCGCTCTCCTGGTTCTACGAGTTCGACGAAGGGGTCGACCCCACCGATCCCCGGGTCGCCGAGGTGGCGCGAGGCCTCCTGGCCGAGGCCAAGGGGCTCGTCGGGGCCTGATCGCCAGGGCCGCCGAGGGCCGCCGGACCCGCGATTTCATCCGCGCGCAGCGGCGTTGTTACAGTGTGCGGGCGCCGCAAGGAGCGATCCCCTGTAGCTCAATTGGCAGAGCATTCGGCTGTTAACCGGAGGGTTGCTGGTTCGAGTCCAGCCGGGGGAGCCACCTCAGAGCCGCCGACCACCAGGTCGGCGGCTCTGGTGCTTTTCCGCCCTCCCCGCGACCCGGCACCATGTCCCCCGTGTCCTCCCCGCAGCGCGTCGTCGCCGTGCTCGCGCACCCGGACGACGAGGCCCTGGCGGTGGGCGGGATGCTGGCCCGGCACGCCGCCGCGGGGGACGACGTCACGGTCGTGACCGCGACGTGGGCGCCGGGCACGGTGCGTGCCCGCGAGCTGGCGTGCGCCGTGGCCGCGCTGGGCGTGCGACGCCCGCCGGTGCTGCTCGGGTGGGCCGACGCCCGGGTGCCGGAGTCGGCGCCGGCCGCACCCCGGCTCCTCGACGTGGGCCTCCACCAGGCGGGGGAGACCCTTGCGCCCCTGCTGCGCGCGACGGCCCCGACCCGGGTGCTCACCCATGACGCGCTGGGCAACGTCACCGGGCACCCCGACCACGTGCGCACCCACGAGGTGACGCTGGCCGCGGTGGTGGCCGCGGGCCTCACCTCCACCGAGGTCCTGCTCGCCACGCACCCGCACGGTGCCGCCGCGTCGTTGCGGACCCTGCTGGGGGAGCGACGGAGCCGGCACACCGTGCCGGACGCCGACGTCGCGCTCGCCCTGGACGTCCGACCGTGGCTGTCGGCGAAGGTGGCCGCCGTCCTCGCGCACCGCAGCGAGGTCGAGCGGGGCGGGGCCCCCGGCGTCGTGGCCGCCCTCGACCCCGAGCAGCGATCAGCGGCCCTCGGCACCGAGTGGTACTCCCGCGCCCGTCCCGGACGCTGAGAACCTCGCCCTCCCCGGTTTGCGGGACGTCGACGCGGGGCAGGCAGGGGCACCACGGCCACCCGTCCGGGTGGCCGTCCACCTCAGCACCCCCACGACGGAGGACGCATGATCTCGGCATGCCCCACGCCCACCAGCCCCACATCCACCAGCCCCGCATCCACCAGCCCCACACCCACGCGCGGCTCCACCCGCTCGGCCGTCGGCGCGCCCCGGCGGCGTCTCGGCCTGCTGGCCGCGGCGGCCGTGCTCGCGGCGCCCCTGACCGCCTCGGTGGCACCCGCGGCGGCCGACCCCGTCCCCGGCGGGCCCTGGAACTGCGGTGAGGCCGTCCCGCTGTCCGGCCTGCTCTCCAACGAGGAGCTCCAGCAGCGGCTGACCTCCCTGGCCGAGCGCCGGGACGCCCTCGACCTCGACGTCGTGGGGGAGTCCCTCGACGGGCGGCCGCTCTACTCGGCCGTCGTCGGCGACGGCCCGCGCACCCTGGCGATCCTGACCCAGCAGCACGGCGACGAGCCCATGGGCACGGAGGCGGTCGTCGCCTTCCTCCGCGAGATCAGTGCCGACACCCCGCAGGCCGCCGCCCTGCGCGAGGCCGTCACCGTCGTCGTGGTGCCGCGCATCAACCCCGACGGCTTCGAGCGCTACACGGACGAGGACTTCCGCGACGGCATCGACCCCCGGCGCAACTCCGCCGACCTCGACCTGAACCGGCTCTGGGGCCCGGACGCCGACCCCGACCCGGCCACCGCACCCGAGGTCGCGGCGGTCGAGGCCGTGCTGGCCGAGCACCAGCCCGACCTGGTGGTCGACTACCACCACCAGGTGACGTACCGGACCGACGAGGGGGACATGGCCACCATGTCGGTGCTGTGGTCGACGCACCCCGACGTGGACCCGGCCGTGGCCGCGGACGGACGTCGCGCCGCGGCCGTGGTGGGCGCGGCCCTGGAGCGCGACGGCCACGCCACCGTGACCCGCTACCCGGAGTCGGACACGTCCACCACGGCCCGCAACGGTCTCGGCCTGGACGGCTACCCGGCGCTCCTCATCGAGCAGCGGGGCCAGCAGGAGGCGGGACAGAAGAGCCAGGGTGCGCTGGTGCGCGAGGCACTGACGAGCATGCAGGGCCTCACCGAGGCGCTGGCCGACGGCTCCTTCGACGCCACCGACCCGGCTGCCGCAGACGCCCTGCCCGCCCGCGGTGAGCGGGTCGACAGCTGCGAGTGACCCCACCTCGCGCAGCGGTCCGTGCGCGCTCGCCCCGGTGGGCGCGCACGGGCCGAGCCCGGGTACGCTCCCGGCGCACCCGGGGCGCTGCGCCCCCGGTGCTCGGGGCGTTAGCTCAGTCGGTCAGAGCAGAGGACTCATAATCCTTGGGTCGTGGGTTCGAGCCCCACACGCCCTACAGGGCCCGCCGGATCACGGCGGGCCCTGAGTCATGTCGGGGCCACTTCGGGGTCTTTTCCGGGCCTCGCGCGCACGTGGGCGAGACCACGTTCTCCGACATGTGTTGATGTCAAGATATCGGGCATGATTCTCGACGGGTGTCGAGAAGTCCCGGTCTACCCCGACTCGCCGATCCCGGCACCCGCTCACGTCACGGCCGCCCGTGCGGCCGTGCCCGATCACCCTGGAAGGGGTACGCATGACCACCGCCAAGGCCGCCGTCCTGTCCGGCACCGACGCCGCGTTCGAGTTCGCCGACATCGAGGTCCGCGACATCCGGGCCGACGAGATCCTCGTGAAGATCACGGCCACCGGCCTCTGCCACACCGACCTGTCGGTCCAGCACGGTCACATCCCGTCCCCGTTCCCGATCGTGCTGGGGCACGAGGGCGCCGGCACCGTCGAGCAGGTCGGTTCCGCCGTCACCGAGTTCGCCGTGGGCGACAAGGTCGCGGCGTCGTTCGACTCCTGCGGCCACTGCGCCAACTGCGACGAGGGCAAGAACGCCTACTGCCTGAACTTCTGGCCCTACAACTTCGGTGGTGCCCGCCCCGACGGCTCCACCGCCTTGGCGGACGCCGAGGGCAACGACCTGCACAGCAACTTCTTCGGCCAGTCCTCCTTCGCCACGTACGCGGTGATCTCCCCGCGCAACGCCGTGAAGGTGCCCGACGACGTGCCGCTGGAGCTCACCGGCCCGCTCGGCTGCGGCATCCAGACCGGTGCCGGCACCGTGCTCAACAGCCTCGGTGTGCGAGCCGGCGAGTCGATCGTCGTCGCGGGCACCGGCGCCGTCGGTCTCTCCGCAATCATGGCCGCCAAGGCCGCCGGCGCCACGACCATCGTCGCCGTCGACGTGCTCGACGAGCGGCTGCAGTTCGCCGCCAAGCTCGGCGCCACGCACACGGTCAACGGCAAGGCCGACGACGTCGCCGACCAGATCAAGGCCGCCACCGGTGGCCTCGGCGCCAAGTACGCGGTCGACACCACCGCCGTCCCGGCCGTCATCGAGAACCTCGTCGCCGGCACCCAGTTCGGCGCCACCATCGCCGCCATCGGCGTGACGAAGCCGGGCGCGACCATCCCGCTGGGCCTCTTCTCCGGCGCGGGCAAGTCCCTCGTGGGCGCCATCGAGGGCGACGCGGTGCCGCAGACCTTCATCCCCCGGCTGCTCGACCTCTACCGGGCCGGCCAGTTCCCGTTCGACCAGCTCATCACGACCTACCCCTTCACCGAGATGGACACGGCGATCAAGGCCACCCAGACCGGCGAGGCCGTGAAGGCCGTCCTGGTCTGGTGAACGCCTCGTCGCTCCCCGCACGGGGCGCGCTCCCGGCCGGCCTGGCCAGGTGAGCGACCCGCGCGAGAGGATGTCGCCCGTGACGTACCGCGCCACGGGCGACCCGCGCAGCGCCCGCACCGTCGCCGCCCTGCGGCGGGGGTTGCGGGCGCTGCTCGCGGAGCGCCCCCTCGACGACATCACGGTCTCGGACCTGTGCCGGGCCGCCGACGTCCGCCGCACGACCTTCTACACCCACGTCGCCAGCCCCGCGGCGCTGCTCACCGACATGCTGGTGGGCGGCGTCGACGCCACCCTCGGCGTGGACGACGGCGAGCAGCTCGACCTCGAGGCCCTGAGCCGGCGCCTGCGCGACAACCTGGTCGACACCTTCGAGCTGGTCGCGCGAGAGCGGACGCTCTTCCGCGCGGGGCTCGACTCCGACGCGTCCGCACCGCTGAGGCGTGCGCTGCTGGCCATGTGGACGCTGAGGATGCAGTACGCCATGGACCTCATGTCCCGGGCCGGGCTCGCCGTGGACGACCAGGCCTGGGCCGCCGTCCCGTTCGGGGCCGGCGGGCTGTCCACCGCCCTCGAGGCGTGGGCGCACTCCGACGACGAGGACTCCGTGGCCTGGGCCGCGGCGGTCTACGCGCAGATGCCGCCCTGGTGGCCCCGGCCGGCGGACTGACCCACGCGGCGGGGCGCGCTCAGCGGCAGCGCGCGACGGTGACGGCCTGCGCGAAGACCTCGACGCTGCCCGCGGCACCGGGCGCGGTCTCCTCGCCGCTGGAGTCCAGCTGCAGCGTGGCGCCCCCGGCCAGGTGGATCGTCCACGTGCCGCGCATCGGGGCGGTCCCGTCGTGGGCCTCGTCGAGCTCGGGCACGGAGAAGTGCACGGCGCGCACCGTGTCGAGCGGGTTCCACGTCGCCCGCACCCGGGCACCGAACGGCACCTGCTCGTCCTCGAACGACCACGGCTCGCGGGCCTCCGCGTGCACCTCGACCAGGCCGCCGGCCACCAGTGCCGCCAGCAGCCACTCGGTGCCCTCCTGGTCGCGCACGGCCACGCACTGCTGCGGGCGGTGCCCGAACGCCAGCAGCGCCTGGATGGCCTGCCGCGGCGCCGTCGTCCCGCGGTCCACGAGCAGCCGCGGCAGGTCGCCGAAGTGGCCGGCCTCCTCGCGGGGGCTGCTGCCGAGGCGGGGCATGCGTTCGAGGCGGGGGCTCATGGCCGCTCCTGGTGGCTTCGACCCGGGGTGGGTGAGGGCAGGACGTCGGACGCCACCGCAGCGGGCGGCGTCACTGCGTCCATCGGCAGGAGACCGGCCGGTCTGAGGCCCGGGCTGGTCCAGGCCCGGGCTGCTCCGTGCTCAGCCTCCGGTGCTGAAGGTGGCCGCGTAGGCGTCGAGCGCGGCCCGGGCCTGCACGAGGGCCTGCTCGGCGGTGTCGATGAGCGGCGCGGCCCCGTGGGTCGTCCCGGTGTCGGCGAGCAGCTCGATCGTCTGGAGCGCCACGCCCGCCTCGCGGGCGCCCAGGTTGAGCGCGCCGCCCGCGAGCTTGTGCGCGTGCTGGCGCAGCCCCACGACGTCACCCTCCGCGGTGGCGGCCCGCAGCAGGTCCACGACCTCGAGGCTGTTGCGCGTGAAGTTGCCGATCGCGCGCTCGAGGTACGCCGTGGAGCCGGGGTCCAGGTCGCGCAGCGTCTCGAGCCGCGGGAGGTCGAGGCCGGCCAGCTCGGGCCGGGTCGCCAGCTCGGCGACGGTCGGGCCGTTCATCTCCTCCAGCGCGGTCTGGGGGGTGGACGTGTCCATCAGGGTGCCTCCGTGGGGGGTCGGGGACTCGGGGGAGCTCAGGGGGCCGGGAGCGGACGAGGAGCCCGCCGGTGTGCCGGACGGCGCCAGGCCTGCGCGGCCGGAGGCCAGGTCGGCCCGCGCCTGCTGGGCCGCGGGGCCGAGCCAGGTCTCGAGGGCCGCCGACAGCGAGGCGGGGTCGACCGGCTTGGTCAGGTAGTCGTCCATGCCCGCCTCGGCGCAGCGCTCGCGCTCGCCCTCGACGGCGGCGGCCGTCATCGCGATGATCGGGCAGCGGGGTCGTCCGCCCATCTCCTCGGCGTCGCGGATGCGGCGGGTTGCGCCGTAGCCGTCGAGCACCGGCATCTGCACGTCCATCAGGATCGCGTCCCAGCGCTCGGTCTCGGCGGCCAGGACGGCGGCCTGGCCGTCGTCCACGGTGCGGTGGCCGTAGCCGAGGTGCTCCAGCAGGCCCGCGGCGACCATCTGGTTCACCGGGTTGTCCTCCACGACGAGCACCCGGCGTCCGGCGCCCGGCCGGTCCGCGCGCGTCGCGCTGCTGCGGGTGGCGGTGCCCTCGGCACCGAGCTGGCTGGTGAGCGCGGAGCGCAGGACGTCGCTGAGCACCGGCTTGACGAGCAGGTCGTCCACGCCGGCGGCCTGGACCTCGGTGGTGGTCAGGTGCGTCACCGAGGTGAGCATCAGCAGGCGCACGTCCGCGTTCGCGGGGTCGTCGCGCAGCGACCGGGCCAGGGCGAGCCCGTCGCGACCAGGCATGGCCATGTCGAGCAGGACGGCGGCGTACGGCCGCCCCTCCTCGCGAGCCCGGTGCACGGCCTCCTCGGCACCGTCCGCGTCGACCGCGCCGTCCGGCTCGACGTCCCACCAGCGCAGCTGCTCGCCGACGATGAGCCGGTTGTGGTCGTGGTCGTCGACGACCAGCATCCGCAGGCCGCCCAGCAGGTCCCGCGCGGCGTCGTCGGCGCCGGCGGGCAGCGTCGTGCGGGCCTCACCGAGCAGCACGTTGAAGAAGAACTCCGAGCCGCCGGTCTCACGGGCGCGGAAGCCGATGGCGCCACCGTGGGCGGTGACGATCTCGCGGGAGATGGCCAGGCCCAGGCCGGTGCCGCCGAAGGTGCGGGTCGTCGAGGCGTCCGCCTGGGTGAAGGGGTCGAAGAGGCCCGTGGCGCGCTCGGGGTCCACCCCGATGCCGGTGTCGGTCACGCTGACGTGCAGCCGGTGGACGGCCGCGCCGTCGGGCGTGCGCCCCGGCACGGACGTGGCGCGCACGACGACCTCGCCCTCGGCCGTGAACTTCACGGCGTTGGAGACCAGGTTCGTCAGCACCTGCGCGAGCCGCGTGGGGTCGCCCGCGAGCACGCGCGGCACGTCGGGGGCGCACGAGAGGACCAGCTCGACCCCCTTGCCGCGGGCGGCCTCCCCGAGCACGCCGGCGACCTGGTCGAACACCGGCCGGACCTCGAAGTCGATGACCTCCAGCTCCAGGCGCCCCGCCTCGATCTTGGAGAAGTCCAGGATGTCGTTGATGACCCCGAGCAGCGCCCGGGAGGCGACCTGGACGCCGGTGGCCAGGCGCTGCTGGTCGGAGTCGAGGCGGGTGCGCAGGAGCAGGTCGTTGAGGCCGATGACGCCGTTGAGCGGCGTGCGGATCTCATGGCTCATGGTGGCCAGGAAGTCCGACTTCATGCGGGACGCCTCCATGGCGGCGTCGCGCGCCTCGGCCAGGTCGGCGACGACCTGCTCGCGCCAGGCCACGCGGGACATCTGCTCCGCGACGTGGTCCACGAGGCCCTCGACGAGGGTGGTGTCGACGACGGGTGCCGAGGCCTCGAGCACGACCACGGCGAGCACGTCGCCCCCGAGGGTGAGCGGGAAGCCGATGAGCGCGCCGGTCTCGTCCCAGCAGCGCTGCCCGCAGGCCGCGACCTGCCGGGCGAGGGGCGCGGTGAGCACGACGCGGGGGCCCGTGCTGTCGGCGGGCCAGGGGGAGACGCCGTCGTCGGTGACGACGAAGGCCTGCGCGCCCTCCCAGTCGGGCGGCATCTGGGTGACCGGCACGAGGTCGAGGAGGTCCTGCAGGGTCTCCGCCTGGTTGGCGGCGCTGGAGACGATGTACATGACGTCGTTCGTGGCGACCTGGGCACGCAGCGCCCCTTGAGCACGGATGGCCTCGGTGACGTCCTGCAGGGTGCCCCGCAGGGCGGTGATGGTGCCGTGCTCGTCGCGCACCGCCACGCCGCGGCCGCGGGTCCACTGGTACTCGCCGTCGACCTCGACGCGGGCGGTCTGGTCGAGGGGGGTGCCGTGCTCGACGAGGGCGGCCAGGCCGGCGGCCAGCTCCCCGCGGTCCGCCGGGTGGACGAGGGTGAGGAACCGCCCCGGCGTCCACGGGCCGTCGGAGCCGTCGAGGCCGTACATCTCGTCGAGCTGGTCGGAGCCGAGCATGTGGCCCGTCGCCACGTCCATCTCCCACGAGCCGACCCGGGCGATGCTCTGCGCCTCGGCCATCAGCCGCTGCGAGGCCGCCAGCTCGGCACCGACCGCGCGCCGGTCGGTGATGTCGGTGTAGGTGATGACCCAACCGCTGGGCGTGCCGTCCTCGTCGTGGGCCGCGCGCTCGCGGACCAGGCACCACAGCACGGTGCCGTCGGGGCGCTGGAGACGCACCTCCACGGCGTCCGCCTCGGCGCCGTCGGCCTTGCGCCGGAGCAGGTGCTCGGCGTACTGCGTTCGGCCGGCGGCGTCGAGCAGGTCCGTGACCGTACGCTCCGCGAGCCCGCCCGGGCCGACGCCCGCGAGCTGCTCCATGGCCGGGTTCGCGTAGACCGTGCGGTCCTCCAGGTCCACGACCCAGATGCCGTTGGGCGAGCGCTCGACCACGTCGCGGTACAGCCCCGCCAGCTCCATCCACGACCTCCCAGTCCCGTCACGACGCGCCACACCGCGCTCGACCCCGCTCGTCCCAGCGTGGTCGTCGTGCTCGCGAAGAATACGGCCGCGGGCGGGTGGGCGGAAAGGAAAACGCACAGGCCGGACGGGGTGAGGCCGGTCTGCGGCGCGCAGCAGGACCGGTCGGGGCGGCAACTGGCTTGCGGGTCGACACCGGGCATGAGGCAGGCTTGGGCCCGGCGTCGAGGACCGGCGCCGCGCCCGGTCGTGCGGCCGGGCGGCACCAGCACGGCCCGGCGGACGCCGGGCCCGGACGACGGAAGGGGCCGACGTGCCCATCGACCAGACCCTCCTCGACGACCTCGAGTGGCGCGGCCTCATCGCCCACTCGACGGACATCGACGCGCTGCGCGAGGCGCTGGCGTCGGGGAGCGTCCGGTACTACGTCGGCTTCGACCCCACCGCGCCCAGCCTGCACATGGGCAACCTGCTCCAGATCGTCACCGCCATGCGCCTCCAGCGGGCCGGTCACACGCCCTTCGTCCTCGTCGGCGGCGCCACCGGCATGATCGGCGACCCTCGCGACTCCGGCGAGCGCACCCTGAACTCGCACGACACCGTGCGCGAGTGGGAGGCGAAGGTCCGGGCCCAGATCGAGCCGTTCCTCGCCTTCGAGGGCGAGAACGCCGCCACGATGGTGAACAACCTCGACTGGACCCAGAACCTCTCGACCATCGACTTCCTGCGCGACATCGGCAAGCACTTCCCGGTCAACCGGATGCTGGCCCGCGAGACGGTCAAGCGTCGGCTCGAGGCCGGCGGCATCAGCTACACGGAGTTCTCCTACGTCCTGCTGCAGTCCATGGACTTCCTGAACCTGTTCCGCACGCACGGGGTCTCGCTGCAGTTCGGTGGGTCCGACCAGTGGGGCAACATCACCGGTGGTGCCGAGCTCATCCGCCGCGCCGAGTCCGGCACGGCCCACGCGTTCGCCACCCCGCTGATCACGAAGGCGGACGGCACCAAGTACGGCAAGACCGAGGGCGGTGCCCTCTGGCTCGACCCGACGATGCTCTCGCCCTACGCCTTCTTCCAGTTCTGGCTCAACGCCGAGGACGAGAAGGTCGGCGAGCTGCTGCGGGTCTTCACGTTCCTGGAGCACGCCGAGATCGAGGAGGTCGAGGCGCTCACGGCCGAGAAGCCGTTCCTGCGCACCGGCCAGAAGCGGCTCGCCGAGGAGATGACGACGCTGGTCCACGGTGCCGAGGAGACCGCCCGCATCCAGGCGGCGTCCGCGGCCCTCTTCGGCGGCGGTGACATGAGCGGGCTCTCGGGGGAGACCCTGGGGGCCGCGCTGCGCGAGGCCGGGTCGGTCCAGGTCGCTCGCGACGAGCTCACCAGCCTCGTCGACCTGTTCGTCACCGCCGGTCTGGTCGCGGGGCGCAACGAGGCCCGACGCGCGATCAAGGAGGGCGGCGCCTACCTGAACAACGTCCGCGTGAGCGACGGCGACGTCGTGCCGGGCGCCGAGGACCTGGTGGGCGGCTCCTGGTTGGTGCTGCGCAAGGGCAAGAAGAACTTCAAGGGCGTGGAGGTCGTCTGAGGTGACGTCCTGGCAGGAGCGGCTGCGGGCACGGGCGGGGGAGCGCACCCCGGCCGCGGTGTGGGACTACGTCGAGCACGGCTCGGGGCAGTCCCTCACCCGGGACGAGGCGGCCCCGGCGTGGTCGTCGCTGCGGCTGTGGCCGCGGGTCCTGCGCGACGTCACGGACGTCGACCTCACCGTCGACATGCTCGGCACCCCCGCCCTGCCGTGGGGCGTCGCCCCGACCTCGCTCCAGGTCGCCCTCCACCCCGAGGGCGACGTCGCGATGGCCCGCGCCACCGCCGGGGCCGGCGGGGTCATGGTCGTCAGCAGCAACACCGGCACGCCGTTCGAGGACATCGCGGCCACCGGGGTCACCTGGTGGCTCCAGGTGTACCTGCCGGCAGACCGCACCCTCGCGCTCCCCATGCTGCAGCGCGCCGTCGCGGCCGGGGCCTCGGCCGTCGTCCTCACCGTCGACACCCCCGTCGTCGCCTCGTGGGACGTGGCGGGGGACCTCGTCTGGGACGTCGTGCCCCCCGGCTCGGCGCGGGCCAACTTCCCCGCCGACCACGACTCCCAGCCCGGCTCGGAGAAGGCCACCGACCTCGGCCCGCAGGACGTGGACTGGCTCCTGCGCCGCACCGGCCTCCCCGTGGTCGCCAAGGGTGTCCTCCGACCGGACGACGCATTGCGCTGCCTCCAGGCGGGTGCCGCCGCGGTGTGGGTCTCCACCCACGGGGGACGTCAGCTGGACCGGGCGGTCGACACGGCCACCGCGGTACGCGCGGTGCGCGCCGCGGTGGGGGAGAGCGGCACGGTCTACGTGGACGGCGGCATCCGCTCGGGAACGGACGTCGTCACAGCGTTCGCGGCCGGCGCGGACGCCGTCTTCCTCGGCCGGCTGCCGCTGTACGGCCTGGTCGACGGCGCCGACGGCGTCGCGCAGATGCACCGGCGGCTCCGCGAGGAGACGACCGAGGTGCTCCGGCTCACAGGGAGCAGGACGCCCCCGGACGCTCGAGGACTGCTCGATCCGGGCCTCTGAGCGGCGGCCCGTACCGCGCTGACCTGCGACGACGGTGCGGACCCAGTGGGGGAGCGCATCCGATTTGGCATCGCACCGCCTGGCGTCTAGTGTTTCATCTGTCGCCAGGGAGCGGCGGGGAGCAAGGCCGGTCTGGTCGGGCTTCCGGCCCCGGGTTGATGGTGTTGGCGAAGACGTCGCCGGGCTCGGTTTGGGTCTGTGAGAACGCGTCGCTAGCGTGTTGGAAGTCCTTTCGGGCTCGTCGGGAGATGGGTCTGGTTGGTGCGTGTGATTCTTGAGAACTCAACAGTGTGTCATTGATAGTCGACGAATTAGTTTGTTTATGCCCCTCTCGTCGGCATGGCTGGGTTTTGGTCTGGTTGTGTTGGTGGGTGGGTTTCTTTGACG